>DATAWZ010000046.1:0-123125 GCA_036266975.1 Solirubrobacteraceae bacterium | reverse complement strand
ATCCGCTCCCGCTTCGCGGCTGCAAATCTTCGCCTGGCGGCGTCCTCGGAAGCCGAAATAGCGCTGCTATTCCGGCTCCCTGCGTCCTGGCCATGCTCGATTTTCGCTCGCGAATCGACGACCGGATTTACAGGAGGCACCCCTAGAAGCGCGCGCGGGCGCGCGCCGGCTTGTAGGTCGCGTCTCCGCCGTAGCGGGCGACGAGCGTCCCCTTGCCTACCAGGTACGCGGGGACGGCGAGCAGCGCCCGGCCCTTGGCCACGGCGGCCTCCCTGTCGACCTTTCCCCGCAGCGTGAACGTGACCGCGCCGACCGGCGCGCCGTGGCGGCCGCGGAGCGTGACGACCGCCTGATCGGAGCCGACGGACGACTTCGCCCGCCGGACGGTGATCGCCATCCTCACCGCGCTGCGCCGCAGCGAGGGGCAGCTCAGGGTGAGGTTCACACCGGTCGCGGCCGGCGGCACACCGAGGCGCCTGCTCGTCACCGTCTTGGAGTGTCGACGGCCGGGCACGGTGCAGCCGTGCCGGCGGGTGGCGATCGCGTACTGGCCCGGGACGACGTCCCACCCGTAGTCGCCGAGCTCGTTCGAGATCGAGGGATTGCGCCGGTTGCTCGGCGACATGACGGCGCTGCCGGTGGGGACCGCGCGCAGCGGCCCGCCCGTCCGCGAGGTGCGCTTGAGCGTGACCGTCGCGCCGGACACGGGGGCTCCGCGCGTGGTGCGGATCTCGCCGCTCGGGTCGACGTACACGTTGCCGTCGGCGCCGATGCAGTAGTGCACCGGGATCGACGTCGCGGTCGGCGCGGACGCCGACAGCAGGAACTTGTCGGCGCCGCCCATCACGTTCCAGTACACGGCGCCCGTCCCGTGGAACTCGCCGTCCGCGCCGTTGGAGACGATCGTCCACGCCGCGCTGGCGACGTTGAGCTGCGTCGGCGACTGGGCGGCGGTCGCGAGCCCGTTGAGAGAGCTCACGACGGAGTTGTACTGGTTGATCTGGGGCACCTTGTTCAGGCCGGCGTTGACGCCCGTGATCGCGCCGTTGGCGACGACGTTGGCGAACGGGTTGCTGAGGCTCACCGACGGGATCTGCGCCTGGGCGAACTCGATCGGGATCGACACGCCGTTGTCGAGCGTGACGTTGACGACGATGCCGCCGGGCGCGATCGTGGACGGCTGGACCAGCGGCGGCGGCGCCGAGCCCACGAGCCCGGCGGCCTGGACCTGCTGGTAGGTCGCGAGCTGGAAGCTCTGCACCCCGGTCGGCGCGGCGATGGAGAGGTTCTGGCCGCCGATGTTCACGACCGTCGGCGTCCCGGCGAACGAATCGCCCGGGCTGACCACCTGCCCGTCCCCCGCCGGCGCGGCGGACCCGCCGACGCCCGCCGGGCACGCCGGCAGGGAGATGCCCGGGGTGCTGCTCTGGCTCTCGTGCGCGACCGGGCCTCCGCGCCGCGAGGCGCTCGCGCTCGCGCTCGCGGGAGCGCTGGCGATCGAGGCGAGCGTCGCGCACTGCGCCGTGGCGGCCGTGGAGTTCTGGCACGGGACGGTCCCCACGTACGGGTCGCTGATCGCCGCGGGCGTGCCGCTCGCGCCGTAGCGCACCCCGAACAGGAGTCCGCCCATCTGGATGAACTCCTGGCTGGCGTCGGCGCTCTGCTGTCCACCCTGCAGGCCGGCGAAGGCGAGGAAGACCATCGTCGTGTTCGCCGGGCCGTTGGGCGGGATCGGCACCGGCGCCTGCATCGTGTAGGGCGACTTGTAGTAGACCGTCGGCACCCCGGAGTCCTGGCCGTTGAACGTGAGCCCGTCGGCGAGCCCGACGGGCGCCGACAGCCCGAAGTTCTGGGTGACCGGTGTTCCGCGGGTCACCACGATCGTCGCGGTGGTGCCGATGATCCCCGTCTGGGAGGGGAACACCTGCAGCAGCCAGGACCCCGGCGCGAGCACGAGCCCGTAGTCGCCGCTGGCGTCGGTGGTCGTCGACACGCACTGGCCGGTCTCGATCGCGTTCGAGGGGCACGCGTAGATCGTGACGTCCGGAAGCAGGGTGGAGCTCGAGTAGACCGCTCCGGTGACGTTGGTCGCCGCGCCGGTGCCGCTGAGCGCCACCGTCTGCGGGGCACCCGGGGCGTTGTCGGCAAGCGCGAGGGCGGCGGTGAACTGCCCGATCGCGGGCGCCTTGAACTCGATGCCGATCGAGCACGACGCGCCGACGGCCAGACCGCTCGCGGGGCAGTCGTCGGAGTTGATGAGGAAGCTGGCGGCGCCCGGGCCGGTGAGCGTGGGCGAGGGGGTCGTGACCGTCCCGAGCCGCCCGGTGTTGGTGATCGTCACCGTCTGCGCGTCGCTCGTCGCGCCGACCGCCTCGTCGGCGAACGTGAGCGACGCGGGCGCGACCGTCACGGCCAGCCCGGAGCCGTCGCCGGTGAGCGTCACGCTCTGGGGGCTGTCGCCCGCGCTGTCGCCGAACTGGAGCGCCGCTCCGACGACGCCGGCGGCGGCCGGCGTGAACGTCACGCTCACCGTGCAACCCCCGCCCGCCGGGAGCGTCTGATCGGTGCACCCGTCGCTGGTGATCGCGAACGAGCCCGGGGTCACTCCGGCGAGCCGCACGGCCGAGATCGTGAGCGGGCCGGTGCCGGAGTTGGTGAGCGTGACGCTCTGCGCGGCGCTCGTGCTGCCGACGAGAACCGCCGGGTTGGCGACCCCGAACGTGAGCTGGCTCGTGCTGAGCGAGACCGCCGAGGGCCCGGCGGGAGTCGCGCAGCCGGTAGCGCCGGCGGGCACCGTCCGATCGAGTCCGACGATCGCGTCGCTGAGCAGGTAGACGCTGTCGCAGTCGGGCGAGACGAGCAGCCCGCCGGGCTGCGGGGCGATGCTTCCGAGCACGCCGGCGAGGTCGTCCACGCCGCAGTTCAGCGCGCCGCTCGCCCCCGGCGGCGTGCCGTTGCCGATGCACGTGTTGGGCGAGGAGAGCGGGGTGAGCGTCCCGTCGGCCGCGTCGCGTGAGAACTCGGCGACGTCGGTGTCGGTCCCGGCGACGTTCGCGCTCGCGTAGACGTTGTCGCCGTCGGGGCTGATCGCCAGGCCCTCGGCGCCGGTGAGGCCGGGAAGCTGCACGGCGATCTGCCCGGTCCCGGTCGCGCTGCGGCAGCCCTGCTCGAAGCCCGCAAAGCACGAGCCGTCCGGCAGCGCCGAGAGCGCGCCGCTGGCCGTGTCGCGGCTGAACTCCGTGATGGTCGAGTCGGCGAGGATGCCGCTGTCGACGGTCGGGAAATCGCTCGTGTTCGGGACCTCGGCGAGGTACTGATCGGAGCTGACGTACGCCTCGTGGCCGTCGGGTGAGATCACGATCTGCTGCGGGTCGAGCAGTCCGGCGACCGAGCCGGTGCCGCCGCAGGTGGCCGGGCCGGCGGTCAGGCAGGCGCCGGCGTCCGGGAGCGGCGTGAGCGCGCCGCTGGGCGCGTCGCGCGAGAACTCGTCGATCTCGCCCGGCACCAGGCCGAAGCCGGTCTGCCCGGGCGGCCCGTCGCCGGTCACGTAGACGTCAGCGCCGTCCGGCGAGAACGCGATCGAGGTCATCGCGTAGAGCTGGTCGCTGCCCAGGCTCGTGCAATCGCCGACCGGCCCCACGGCGGCGTAGCAGGGTCCGACGGTGAGCACGCCGCTGGGGGAGGTGATCTCGAACACGGCGATGTCGGCCTGGGCGAGGAACTCCGGCGGCATCTGTGTGCAGGGCGCGTTGTCGGCTCCCCCCGCGCGGGGGCGCACGCCGCCCTCGGCGATCAGGCACTCGTCGGCGGTCACCAGGTAGAGCTGCCCGTTGTCCGGGCTGACCTGCAACGCGCTCGCCGAGAACACCTGCTCCTGGTCGCTCTGGCTGCAGCTGGGGTCGCCGCCGGGCCCGGCGATGCAGTCGGCGGGGCCGATCGGGGTGAGCACGCCGCTGTTCGGGTCGCGGGTGAACTCGCCGATCGTCGAGCCGTTGTCGACGTAGACGAAGCTGCCGTCGGGGCTCATCGCGATCGACGACGGCTGGCCCTCGTTGGGGCCCTGGAGCTCGGCGACGTTGCCGGTGCCGCAGCCGCTCTCCTGCGTGGTCTCGGCGCTGAGGCAGTTGTTCGGCACCGGGAGCGGCGTGAGCGCGCCGTTGGCGCCGCGGGCCAGCTCGACGACGTCGACGCCGTTGCCGGTGGTGTCCTCGGCCACCGCATACGCGAAGCGGCCGTCGGGGCTCTCGACGAAGCCCTGCGGGTCACCGCCGGTGAGCCCGGGCACGCCGCCGGTGGCGCAGCCGTCGGGGTTCATCGCGCCGGTCAGGCAGCTGCCGCTCGTGAGCGCCCCGGTCGTGTCTCCCGTGGCCGGCGGCGCCGGACAGGCGGGGACGCCCGACTCGTAGGCGCCGATGTTGGCGATGGTGCTCGCGCCGCAGCTGGTGGTGCGCGCGTCGCCGTCGAGGTCGAGCTCGCCCAGCGTCGCGTCGCCGGCGTCGGCAGCCCCGAGCAGCGCCGAGCCCCGGCCGAGCGTGAAGTCGCCGCCGGCCTCGTCGTTGAAGCCCGGGTCTCCGGCGAGGTTGCCCGCGGTGCCGGGCGCCGTGACCGTCGCGCCGTTCGCCGCGCTCACCGTCGTGTAGGCGCTGTCGGTCGCGGTGACGTCCTCGTTGGCGCCGATGTCGACCCCGTCGGTCGGGGCCGCGGTCGTCGGTTGGGCGTGCAGCACGCTGTCGGCGATCGTCACGCCGTTGCCGCTCACCGGCGCGACCCAGAGCGCGTCGGAGGTCGGCGGGAAGACCCCGAGGCTCTGGGTCTGGTTGGTGTTGCGCATCCCGACGGTCTCGTTGACGATCGTGTCGAAGTCGAGCGCGATCGTCCCGGCGCCGTCGGTGACGGTCTGCCACTGGTTGGTGTTCGAGCCGGCGTACCCGGCGGGCACGGCGCCGGTGGACTCGAGCACGCTGTCGCGCACGGTCGCCGACGTCGCGGTGTGGCGTGTGCGCAGCGCGATCCCCTCGCTCACGGTGATCGTGCTGTGGTCGACCATCAGCGTTCCCGCGCCGAGCTCGATCCCCGAGCCGTCGTTGACGTTCAGGCCGCCGGTGCCCTGGGCGTTGTTCTCGACGTTCGCGTCGGTGTTCACCACGTTGAGCGCGGACCCGGTGACCGACAGGCTCGCACCGCTGGCGCCGATCGCGTCGCTCCCGCCGCCGGTGCTGTCGATCGTCGCGTCCTGGACGCTCACCGCGCCGGCTCCGTTCACGCTGACGGCGACGCCCGTGGGGATCGTGTCCTCCACGTCGAGGTCCGAGAGCGTCTCCTGACCGCTGAGGTCGAACGCCTGGCCGGTCGAGTCGATCACGGTCGCGTCGGGGCCGCTCGCCCCGTTCCCGAGGAACGTGATCGGGTTCGAGGTGCTCACTCCGGCGTCGTCGTCGAACGTGCCCGGCCCGATCGAGATCGTGTCCGCGCTCGTCGACGCCGCCTCTTCGTCGGCGACCGCCTGGCCAATCGTCGCGCAGGCCGTGATCGCCGACATGCAGTCGTTCATGTCGCTGCCGCTCGTCGAGACGAACCAGGTGTTCGCGCTCGCGAGCGCGGGCAGGCATAGCAGCATCGCCAGCGCGCAGAAAGCGGCGGCGGCCGCGCGACGGGTTCCCCTCGGCGTGCCGGTCATCCCCTGCGGCGATCATACGCCCGGCGGGGGCCGACCGCGATAATCCCGTTGGACTCCCATCGGCGAGACAGGAGGCAGCGCGTGGCATCGAGGATCTTCCGGGACGACCTGCTCGCCGGCCAGGTGGCCCTCCTGTCCGGCGGCGGCTCGGGCATCGGGCGGGCCACGGCGCTCGAGCTCGCGGCGCTCGGCGCCCACGTGCTCATCTGCGGCCGGCGTGAGGAGCCGCTGAGCGAGACCGCGTCGATGCAGCCCGACGGCCGCATCGAGGGGCGCGCGTGCGACGTGCGCGAGGTCGATCAGGTCGACGCGCTCGTCGACCACGCGCTCGAGCGCCACGGCCGCATCGACCTGCTGGTCAACAACGCCGGCGGGCAGTTCCTCGCGCCCGCGGAGGCGATCTCGTTCAAGGGCTTTCAGACCGTGATGCGGATGAACATCGACAGCACGTGGCTGATGACCCACGCCGTCGCCAGGAAGGCGATGATCCCGAAAAGAGCGGGCAAGGTCGTCACGGTGACGCTCTCCCCGCATCAGGGCCTGCCGGGGATGGCGCACTCGAGCCTGGCGCGCGCGGCGCAGGAGAACATGATGCGGGTGCTCGCGATCGAGTGGGCGCGCTTCGGCATCTGCCTGAACGCGGTCGCCCCCTCGCAGGTCGCCACCGACACCTACATGTCCAAGTATCCCGACCACCTGGTCGACCAGACCGCGAGCACGATCCCGCTCCAGCGGATGGGGACGGCCGAGGAGGTGGCGTGGATGATCGCCTACCTCGCGTCGCCGGCGGGAGACTGGGTGTCAGGCGCGGTGTTCACGGTCGACGGCGGCCGCGACAACTGGTTCGGCCGCTGGCCGCCGCCGCAGATGGCTGACGCCGACGGCGAGCCGCTCGTCGAGGCGCGTCGCCCGCCCGCGGCGGGCTGACCGGCCGGATCAGGCGGCCGGCCGGCTCAGGCGGCCGGCCGGCGAGCCGCGCGCGCGCCGGCGCGCAGGATCGGCAGCACGCGCAGCAGCTTGCGCACCGGGCCCGAGAAGCGCACGCGCCCGGCGAGGATCTCCATCGGCAGGTAGCCGGGCTCGAGGATCACCTGCTCGACGGCCGACGAGGGCAGCTCCAGGCGTACGTCGACCGTGGCTTCGTGGGCGCCGCGGTGGACGCTCGGTGGCGTGCGGTCCAGGCGCAGCGTGATCGCGTCGTCGGGCAGGTCGGTGATGAACACTCGCACGACGAGGCCCGAGTCGCCGACCCGCTCGGCGATCTCCTCGTTGGCCAGCGCGCCGCCGAGCAGCGTGAAGAATCGATCCACCCGCTCACTCGGCGAGCGGTTGTCCTGTACGCGCGGAGCCGGTCCGGTCGCCGCTGGCGACGTCGGTCGCTCGGAATGCGCCCGTGTAGTCATCTCAAAACCACGTCCCTCTCAGTCGCGCGGCGCTGCCTACGCCGCGCGTTGGTGCGAGTATAAACAAACGTACGGTAGACCCGTCGAGGGTGTTGCGTTCACTGACCCCCTCGTTGATCGATCACGCGACGCGCCTTGAGCGTCGCCCGTTCGAAGGTTCCGGGCTCGACCGCCGTCACCGGGATTCGGATCTGGCAGCTGGCCCGCAGCGCCTCGCCGAGGCGCTCGGCCACCACGGCCGGCCCCACCCCGTCGGGGCGCACCTCGGCCTGCACGGCGATCTCGTCCATCGTCCCGTTGCGGGTGACGTAGATCCGGAACTCGCCGCCGTACTGGGGGTCCTCGCCGAGGGACCGTTCGATGGCCGAGGGGAAGACGTTCACGCCGCGCACGACGAGCATGTCGTCGAAGCGCCCCTGCACGCCGCCGGGGATGCGGGGGTAGGTGCGCCCGCACGGGCAGGGGTCGTGGATCAGCGACGCGCCGTCCTTGGCGGCGAAGCGGATCATCGGCTGCGAGGTGCGCCACAGGTGCGTGTAGACGATCGCGCCGTGCTCGCCATCGGCGAGCGCCCGGGAGGGGTCCTGCGGGTCGACGATCTCGGCCCAGACCTCGTCGCACCATACGTGTGGCCCCCGCATCGCGGTGCACTCGCTGTTCGTGCAGAAGGGGAACATCTCCGAGGTCGAGCCCGAGTCGCACACCGAGTCAAGGCCCCACGCCTGCATGATTCGCCGCCGCGTGGAGGGGATCGCGCCGCCGGGCTCGCCGCCGACGATCGCCCGGCGGACGGTCGACGCCGCGGGGTCCATCCCGATCTCCCGCGCGACTTCGGCCATGTGCAGCAGGTAGGAGGGGGTGGCCTCCAGGACCGTCGAGCCGACGCGCTCGAGCATGGTCAGGTGCATCCGGGTCTCGGCGAACCCGACCGGCAGCACGGTCGCGCCCAGGCGCTCGGCACCGTACAGCGTTCCCCACCCGCCGAAGAACAGGCTGAACGGGAACGCGAACTGCACGATGTCGTCGCGGCGCACTCCCATCGCGTACTGGGTCATCGCGAACAGGTCGCCGGCCCGATGCCAGTCGGCGTCGCCGACGCCGTAGACCGTCGGGCGCCCGGAGGTCCCCGTCGAGGACTGGATGCGGGCGATGTCGTGGCCCTCGATGCCCAGATAGCTGCCGAAGGGCGGGTGCGCCTCCTGGTCGGCGGACAGCATCGCCTTGTCGATCACCGGGCAGCGCTCGGTGAAGTTCGACCAGGTCACGACCTGATCGGGGTGAAAGCCGTGGGCGTCCCAGTGGCGCGTATAGAACGGCACCTCGGCGTAGCAACGCCGCAGCTGGAGCTGCAGCTGGGCCAGCGCACGCGCCTCGCGCTCCTCGCGGGACATCGTCTCGCGCGCCGGATCGTAAATCCCTGCCGGCCTCACGTCGGATACGACCGACCACCTCCTCTGGACGGGGCGATTGTACGGCCGCGCGATCATTCGTCGAGGCGGTTGCCCCCGTCCGTTGTGCACTTTCACAGGGACTTGGCGAGCCGGGTCGCAGGCGAACAAACGATTGTTGATGTTGATCGCGACCGGCCAGGCCACTACGTTGTAGCCCGGTGAGCACTCGACGGAACCTGGCCAACCCGCGTGAGTCGATCGTCGCGGTCGCCACCACGTTGTTCGGCGAGCACGGCTACGAGGGCACGACGATGCGCCGGATCGCCGAGGAGGTCGGGGTCCTGCCCGGGAGCCTGTACGCCCACATCGACGGCAAGGAGACGCTCCTGCTCGAGATCGTGGAGAACGGCATGGATCGCGCACTCGAGCTCGTCGAGCCGATCCGGGTCTCCAGCGAGCGGGCCGACCTGCGCCTGCGCGGCGCGATCCGCGCGCACATCGAGTCGGTGGTCGAGAACCCGGCGCGGGCGCTGTGCATCTTCCACCAGTGGCGCCACCTGACCGGCGCCTACAAGGACCGCATCATCGAGAAGCGCCGCGCCTACGAGCAGGTGTTCTCCTCGATCATGGCCGACGGCGTCGCCGCGGGCGTCTTCCGCGACACGCTCGAGCCGCGCATCGCAATCCTCGGCGTGCTCGGCGCGCTCAACTGGTCGATGGAGTGGTACTCCCCGCAGGGTCCCGCCGGGGCCGAGGAGATCGCCGAGCGCATCGCCGACGCCCTGTTGCTCGGGCTGCAGCGCTCCTAATGGTTTCCACGCTCGGGAGGGCGTGACCGCCTCGGGCCTTTTCCCATATACTCCAAGAACAAATGATTGTTTGTTTGTGGGAGCGACGGTCGTGAGCGAACGAATCTTCCGCGACCCCCCGGAGCGATTCTTCGAGGATTTCCAGGTGGGCGACGTGCTGATCACGCGCGGCCGCACGATCGATGTTGGCGATCTGACGACGTTCGCGGGGCTGACCGGTGATCACTATCCGCTGCACATCGACGAGGAGTTCGGCAAGGCCGGGCGCTTCGGGACCCGGATCGCGCACGGACCGTTCACGTTCTGCATCGCGGTCGGGCTCGTCGGGATGACCAACTACTACGGCGACGGGATCGTCGCGCTGCTCGAGGTCCAAGGGCTGCGCGCCAAGAAGCCGGTGCTGCCCGGCGACACGATCCACGTCCGCGCCGAGGTCGCCGCCTGCGAGGAGGGCGAGAACCCGAAGTACGGCACGCTCCACATGGCCTACTCGGCGCGCAACCAGCGCGACGAGGAGGTGCTCTCGTTTACCCAGGTGATGCTCGCGCGGAGGAGACCGGCTCTTGATGACTGAAATGCCCAAGCTGCACGTGAAGGACGGCGACCCCAACGACCCGCTGTTCATCGGCGTCGGCGAGATCCCGTCGGGTCGCTACCCCGACCGCAGCTTCATCGGCGACCTCGTCGAGGTCGGCCTGCGCGCGCTGCGCGACGCCAAGGTGGCGCCGAACGAGGTCGACACGATCATGCTGATCCCCTGCCTGCACTCCTTCGACGACCAGGCCGACCTGATCTTCTCGCGCGTGGTCGAGCAGATGGGGTTGCACGGGCACATCAAGTCGAGCTTCATGGTGCACTCCGGCGGCTCGACCAGCGACAACGCGGTCCGCACCGCGTCGGGGCTGATCGCCTCCGGCCACGCTCGCACGGTGCTCGTCCTGCAATGCGAGCGCTGGGGCTCCGCCGACCTGGCGGCGATGGTGACGATGCTCAGCCACAACGGCATCCCCGCCGAGTGGGAGCGTCCCACCGGGCTCTCGTTCAACGCCGTCGGTGGCCTGATCCACCGGCGCTACATGCACGACAGCGGCTCCACGCCCGAGGACATGGCCTCGGTGTGCGTGAGCCTGCGCGACTGGGCCAAGCTCAACCCCAACGCGATGTACAAGGACAAGTCGCTGACGATCGAGCGGGTGCTCGCCTCCAAGGTCGTCGCCGACCCGCTGCACGCGATGGAGTGCCCGATGCTCGCCGACGGCGCCGCTGCGTTCGTGATGACCGGCGCCGAGAACGCCCGCGGGCGCACCGACGCCGCCGTGCGCGTGGCCGGCTCGGGCGGCTGCGTGAGCCACTACTCCATCGGCCAGGAGCCCAACATCGGCGCGCTGGGTTGGAAGACGGCGGCCGAGCGCGCCTACGCGCAGTCGGGCTGGGGGCCGCACGACGCCCAGTTCGGCGAGGTCTACGACTCCTACGCCGCGGTGACGACGATCGCCATCGAAGGGCTCGGGATCTGCGAGCCCGGCGACGGCGCCCGCTTCTTCGCCGCCGGCCACGCCGCCCCGGGGGGACGCTTTCCCCTGAACACCAACGGCGGCTTGCTGTCGGCCGGGCACACCGGCGTCGGCGGCGGCACCGCGCTGCTGATCGAGGGCGTTCGCCAGCTGCTCGGGCGCGCCGAGTCCGAGCGCCAGCTCGACGGCGTGAGCCGCTGCGTGATCGGAGGCACCGGGGGCACGTACATGGACGCCCAGGTGCTGTTGCTCGAGAAGACCGCGATCGGAGGCTGAGGGTCATGGGGATCATCGAGGGGTTCCGCGAGGGGCTGGAGCGCGGCGAGCTGCTGCTGCAGTCCTGCAATTCGTGCGGCAAGCCGAACCTGTACCCGCGCCACCACTGCCCGTTCTGCCAGTCCGCGGACCTCGGCTGGACGCCGGCGAGCGGCGAGGGTGTCCTGCACAGCTGGACCGTCGTGCGCGCGGTGCCGCCGACCGGCTTCGAGGAGGACCTGCCCTACGCGCTCGGGGTGATCAAGCTCGCCGAGGGCCCGCAGCTCACCGGGCGGCTGCGCCCGACCGGCGAGGACCGCAACTACGACGCGTACGACTGCGACGTGAAGGTGCGCTTCGATCCTGCCCCCGCGGAGGAAGTCAAGCAGCGCCCGATCCCGTGGTTCGCGATCGCGTAGGGGCGGGGCGATGAACACCGCCGCGTTCCTGGCCAAGCAGGCGCGCGCGCGCGGGAGCGCGCCGGCGCTCAGCTTCGGCGACCAGCACCAGACGTACACCGAGCTGCACGAGCGGGTCCTGGCCATCGCGGGGAACCTGCTCGGGCTCGGCCTGCGCAAGGGCGACCGCGTCGCGTTCGTCCTGGCCAACGGGCCGGAGTGCGTGGAGGTGCTCTACGGGTGCTTCGCCGCGGGGCTGGTCGTCGTGCCGGTCAACGCGCGCCTACACCCCAAGGAGATGGCCTACATCGTCGAGAACTCCGGCGCCCGCGTGCTCGTGCACGGGGTCGAGTACGACGAGGGGATCAAGGCCAACCTCGCGCACTTCGGCCCCCAGCTCTCGGAGCGTGTCTGCCTGGGCGCGGACGGCGGGACGATGCCGTACTCGGCGCTGCTCGATGCCGGGTCGGCGCTCGAGCGACACCTCGATCTCGAGCCCGAGGACCTCTCGTGGCTGTTCTACACCTCGGGGACGACCGGGCGGCCGAAGGGCGCGACGTGGAACCACCGCACGATCCGCACCCTGGCCATGAACCATCTCGCCGACGTGCACAACATCGCTGTGGGCGAGGTGGTGCTGCACGTCGCGCCGATGTCGCACGGCGGCGGCATCGTCGGCCTGCCGGCGATGGCGCGCGGCGCCCACCAGGTCATCGCGACGAGCGCCTCCTTCAACCCCGAGCAGCTGTTCGCCGACGTCGAGCGGCTGCGCGTCGGGCACATCGCGTTCATGGCGCCGACGATGATCATCAAGATGCTCCAGGACTTCGTCCCGAACAAGTACGACCTCTCGAGCCTGCAGGCGATCACCTACGGCGGGGCGCCGATGCACGTCACCGACCTGAAGGCCGCGGTGGCGGCGTTCGGCCCGATCTTCGCCCAGATCTTTGGTCAGGGTGAGGCGCCGATGACGATCAGCGGCCTGCCCGCCGCCGAGCACGCCGAGCTGATCGCCCGCGGCGACCGGCGCATCGGCTCGGCCGGAAGGATTCGCACCGACGTCGAGTGCCGGATCGTCGACGCGGACGACAACGAAGTGGGTCCCGGGGTCGAGGGCGAGGTCTGCGCTCGCGGCGACGTCGTGATGGTCGGCTACTGGAACAACCCCGAGGCGACGGCCGAGACGCTGCGCGGCGGCTGGCTGCACACGGGCGACATCGGGATGATCGACGAGGACGGCTACCTGTTCATCCTGGACCGGACCAAGGACATGATCATCAGCGGCGGCAACAACGTCTACCCGCGCGAGGTCGAGGAGGTGATCGTCACCCACCCCGCCGTGTCGGCGGTGTGCGTGCTCGGCATCCCCGACGAGTACTGGGGCGAGGCGGTCCACGCCGTGGTCGTGCTCGAGCCGGGCGCCTCGCTCGGCGAGCGCGAGCTGATCGAGTTCTGTGCGGAGAGCCTGGCCGGCTACAAGAAGCCCAAGGCGGTCGACTTCGTCGACGAGCTGCCGGTGAGCGCGTACGGCAAGGTCGAGCGGCGCACGCTGCGCGAGCAGTACTGGGCTGGACACGAGACGCGGATCGGAGGAGGCGCGGCGCGATGAATGGTGACACGAGGGTGGCGCAGCCGGCCGAACGGCCGGCGAGCCGGGCCCCTCGCCCCAATTCCAATGTGCTGATCGGTGGGGTGGGGATGACCCAGTTCGGCCGCCAGCCCGGGCGCGGGGTGCGCTCGATGGCGATGGAGGCCGCCCGGGAGGCGCTGCAGGACGCCGGCGTGGAGGCCCGCGAGGTCGGCCGCATCTTCCTCGGCAACGCCGCCGCCGGCGTGGTCACCCAGCAGGAGATGATCCGCGGCCAGGTCGCGCTGCGCGGCTCCGAGCTCGCCGGCATCCCGCTGATGAACATCGAGAACGCGTGCGCGTCGGGCTCGAGCGCGTTCAAGCTCGCGTGGGAGTCGGTGGCCAGCGGCGCCTGCGAGGTGGCGCTGGCGATCGGCGTCGAGCAGCTCAACCACGAGGACCGCTCGCGGCCGTTCAACGCGCTGCGCGGCTCGACCGACATCGAGGAGATCGGCGAGAGCGAGCCGGGCGTCGTGGCGGCGAACTCGGTGCTGATGGACGTCTACGCCGGCGAGGCGCGCGAGTACCTCGAGTCCTCCGACGCCTCGGTCGACGACTTCGCGCGCGTGGCCGTCAAGAACCGCCGGCACGCGAGCGAGAACCCGCTCGCCCACTTCCGCACGCCGCAGACGATCGAGGAGGTGCTCGGCGCCCGGACGATCGTCGAGCCGCTCACGCTCTCGATGTGCTCGCCGCTGACCGACGGCGCCGCGGCGATCGTCGTCGTCTCGCCCGAGCGCGCGGCGCGCGTGCCGGCGCCGGTGCGCGTGCGCGGCTGCGAGATGGCGGCCGGCACCGGGCGCGGGTCCTCGCCGGTCGCCGACGCGGTCGGCGCGGTCTACCGTTCCTCGGGCGCCGGGCCGGACGATCTGGACGTTCTCGAGCTGCACGACGCGGCCGCCCCGGCGGAGCTGATCCAGTACGCGGAGGTCGGCATCTGCGAGGAGGGCGAGGCGCACCACCTCGTCCGCCGCGGCGAGACCGAGCTCGGCGGACGGCTGCCGGTCAACACGAGCGGGGGGCTGATGAGCCGCGGGCACCCGCTCGGCGCGACCGGGACCTCGCAGCTCGTGGAGATCGTCACCCAGCTGCGCCGGCGCGCCGGCGGCCGGCAGGTCCCCGACGCCCGGGTCGGGATGGCGGTCAACGGCGGCGGCTGGCTCGGCGGGGCGTACGCCACCGCGGTCGCGACGGTCCTCGAGCGCGAGGGTGGCGCAGCCGGCCGTCAGGCCGGCGAGCCGGGCCCCTCGCCTGTCGATATCTGATGGAGGGCCGCGTCGAGCTGGAGACCGTCCTCTACGAGGCGGTCGCCGACGGGGTGGTGCTGGTGACGCTCAACCGTCCCGAGTTCGGCAACGGCGTCGTGGTGGAGCTCGCGCGCGACCTGCTCGCGGCGATCGAGGCGTGCGAGGCGGACATCCACACGCGCGTGCTCGTGCTCACCGGCGCGGGCAAGGTCTTCTGCGCGGGCGCCGACCTGCATGCGTTCAAGCGCTACATCGACGAGCGCCTGCGCGTCGAGCAGGAGCCGTTCAACGCGCGCGTGCTGTTCCCGGTGACCCAGCGGCTGCAGGCGTGCCTGATGCCGACGATCGCCGCGGTCAACGGCGGCGCGACCGCGGGCGGGCTGGACCTCTCGCTCGCCTGCGACATCCGCATCGCCTCGACGAAGGCGAAGATGGGGGAGACCTACATCAAGCTCGGGCTGGCGCCGGCGAACGGCGGGACGTACTTCCTGCCGCGGCTGGTCGGGAGCGGGATGGCGGCCGAGCTCGCGCTCACCGGGGACCTCGTCGACGCGCAGCGCGCGCTGGAGATCGGCCTGGTCAACCGCGTGGTGGAGCCCGAGGCGCTCCTGGCCGAGTCGATCGCGCTCGCCGAGAAGATCGCCTCGCGGCCGCGGCGGGCGCTCGAGGCGACCAAGCAGGCCCTGCGGGCGAGCTGGCACTCGGACCTCGCCGGCACGATGGCGGCCACCTACTGGGCGACCGCGGCACTGCAGTACACCGACGACCTCTCCGAGGGCATCAACGCCGCGATCGAGGGGCGTCCGCCGCAGTACAACCGGCCGATCGAGCACTGACGCTCGGTTGGAACAACAAACGCTTGTTTTTTTAGGTAGAATCCCGCTATGACCGACTGCTGGAGACAAGGCGACAGGCCCAGGAAGAGGAAGTTGACATGACGAGAGACGCAGACTTCGACGCTGTCGTGATCGGCGCGGGCATCAGCGGCATGTACCAGGCCTATCGGCTGCGCGAGATGGGTTACCGGACGCTGGGGGTCGAAGGCTCCGACGACATCGGCGGGGTATGGCACCACAACCGCTACCCGGGTTGCCGCACCGACTCCGAGAGCGAGATCTACGGCTACTTCTGGAACGACGAGCTCATGCAGGAGTGGGACTGGCCGGAGCGCTTCGCCGCCCAGCCCGACGTCCTGAGGTACCTTCATCGAGCGGCCGAGATCATGGACATCCGCAAGGACTTCATCTTCAACGCCAAGGTCAGCAGCATGGTGTTCGACGAGGAGAACAACCTCTGGACGCTGGGCTTCGTGCAGCCGCACCGCGCCCCGGTGACGGCACGCTTCGTGTTCTCGGCGCTCGGGCCGCTGTCCTGGCCGCAGATGCCGAAGATCCCCGGCATCCACACCTTCAAGGGCGAGAGCATCCACACGGCCGCCTGGCCGCGCGATCCCAACGGGTTCGGCCCCGCCGAGCGGGACTTCAGCGGCAAGCGGGTGGCCGTGATCGGCGTGGGATCGACCGGCGTGCAGGTGAGCCAGGCGATGGCCAAGGTCGCCGGGCACCTGACGGTGTTCGTGCGTGACCCGACCTGGTGCACCCCGCTGGGCAACGGGCCCATGACGCAGGAGCGCATGGACGGGATCAAGGCCAACTACCACGAGTTCATTGCCAAGTGCGACAAGACCCTCGCCGGCTATGGGCACGAGTTCATCCCGCAGAACCTGCTTGACGTCCCGAAGGAAGAGCGCGACGCCAAACTGGAGGAGCTCTACCAGGGGCCGGGCTTCTCGCTGTGGCTGGGGGCTTACCAGGACATCCTGTCCGACCCCGAGGCGAACAAGTACGTGTCGACATTCGTGGCGGACAAGATCCGGCAGCGCGTCAACGACCCCCACGTCGCCGAGATCCTGATCCCGAAGGACCACGGCTTCGGGATGAAGCGGGTTCCGCTCGAGTCCGGCTACTACGAGATCTACAACCAGGACAACGTCACGGCCGTCGACCTGCACTCGACCTCGATCACCCGTATCGCCCCGGAGGGGGTCGTGACCCCCGAGGGCCTGCATGAACTGGACGTCATCATCTACGCGACCGGCTTCGACGCGATCAAGGGATCGTGGAACCACATCGACATCCGGGGCACCGGCGGCATCGCCCTGAAGGACGAGTGGGACAAGGGCGTCACGACCTACATGGGCATGCAGACCCCGGGCTTCCCCAACATGTTCATGCTGGTCGGTCCGCAGAGCGGTGCCACCTTCTGCAACATCCCGCGCTGCTCGGCCGTGGCCGTCGACTGGCTGAGCGACATGATGCTCCACGCGAAGCAGAACGGGAACACGCGCATCGAACCCGAGGTCGCCGCGGCCGAGTCCTACACGACCTATGCTCACAAGCTGCAGAACAAGCTGCTGCTGGGCCAGACCAACTCCTGGTTCACCGGGGTCAACCAGAACCTCGAGGGCCGCGACAAGCGCGAGGTGCTGCTGTTCGTCGGCGGCAACCTCCGGTACCGGGCGTACTGCGACGACGTGCGCGAGAACGACTACAGGGGCTACGTGATGTCGTGACTCTGCTGTCGGACAAGACGGCGGTGGTGACCGGCGGCGGCGGCGGGTTGGGTGCGGCGATCTCGACCGCCCTGGCGGGCGAAGGGGCGCACGTCGTCGTCATCGACCGGCTCGCCGATGCCGCCGAGCAGGTGGCTGGGAAGATCGTGGCCTCGGGTGGTTCGGCTGCCGCCGAGACGCTGGACATCGGTGACCGGGAGGCCGTCATGGCCTTCGGGGCCCGCATCTCGGAGCAGTACGGCACGATCGACGTGCTGGCCAACAACGCCGGCATCTCGCCCCGCAGCCGCCCGGGCGATCCCGACCAGATGCAGAAGTGGGATGAGGTCGTCAGCATCAACCTCACCGGCCAATGGGACATGTCCGTCTCCGTGCTGGAGGCGATGAAGCATCCCGGCGCGAGCATGATCTTCCTGTCCTCGATCGCCGGGTTCTCGGCACCGCGATCGAGCGCCGCCTACGGCGCCACCAAGGCGGGTATTCGCTCGCTGGTGCAGTACTTCTCCCGCACGCTCGGGCCGACGGGTGGCCGGGCCAACGGGCTGGCGCCCGGGCGGATGAAGAGCGGCCTGATGACGGCCACGGGCGAGCTCAACGCGAAGTTCCTGCAGCGCGTGCCGCTGGGCCGCGTGGGCGAGACGCACGAGATCGCCGGCCCCGCCGTGTTCCTCGCCTCGGACATGTCGTCCTACGTCACCGGGGTCACGATCCCCGTCGACGGCGGCTACCTGGCGCTGTGACACTCACTGAGATCGAGCCGTTTCGGCTCGAGGACCTCGCGCAGGTCGGGAGCGGTCTGAACCGGCCGGAGTGCGTGCTGGCCGCGCGCGACGGATCGCTCTACACCTGCGACTGGACGGTTGGCATCGCACGGATCGCGCCCGACGGGACCGTGGGCCCCGCGGTCGAGGCAGACCTGATCGCGCAGGGCTTCCGGCCGAACGGCATCGCGCTGACGGCCGAGGGCGACTTCCTGTTCGCCAACCTGGGCCGCGGCGGTGGCGTGTGGCAGGTCGGCCGCACCGGTGAGGCCCGCCGCTACGCGACGGGGCTCGACGGCGGTCGGGTTCCGCACGCCAACTTCGTGCTGGTGGACGGCGACCGAGCGTGGATCACCATCAGCGCCAGGACCCGCAACCACCAGCACTACACCGCCGAGGAGAAGAGCGGCCTGATCCTCCTGGTGCAAGGCGGCACGATCACCGTGGCGGCGGAGGGGTTGAACTGGACGAACGAGCTGCGGGTCTCGCCCGACCGCAAGCACCTGTTCGTCAACGAGACCTTTGCCTGCCGGACCACCCGGTACGACGTGGCGGCCGACGGCGTGCTGTCCGATCCGGTACACATCAGCTTCCCGGCGGACACCTTCCCCGACGGCCTGGCGTTCGACGCCGAGGGAGCGTTATGGGTCACCAGCGTCATCACCAACCGCCTGATCCGCGTGGCCCCGGACCTGACCTGGACTCCTCTGCTCGAGGACATCGCACCCAGCGGGCTCGACGCGGTGGCGGCGTACGCCCGGGGCGATCTGACCTTCGATCAGATCGCGCTGAGTCGTGGGGCGCGTCTGTGCAACCTGTCCAGCCTCGCGTTCGGGGGACCGGACCTGAGGACGCTCTACCTGGGCGGACTGGGCGCAGCTGCGGTGCAGGTGTTGCGTTCTCCGGTCGCGGGGCAGCCCATGGCGCACTGGCAGTGAGCACGTCCGGACGTCCGTAGGCGCTGCGGACATGCCTGACGAGCCACCGGGCCTTCTCGTAACGAAGCAGTCCCCGGTTCGAGTCCGGGCGTGGGCTCTCGAAGTTGGCAACGGCGCCCCCATCGAGAAACGGCGGCAGGTTCCGAGGAACGACGGCCCTCGCAGTCGCCTTTGCGCCTGGGACGCTCGTGCGGAGCGGTAGGAGACCAGGGCGTGGGTCCGCGGCACCTGAGAGCCTGCCCGCAGGCGCCCACATACTCTTCAGGCACGTGTTGTTCATCGACGCCGCGGAGATCGCACTCCCCCCGAGCGGCCGACCGCGTAAGTTCCTGCTCTCGGAGCTCGCGTGCCAGCGGCTCGATCTGAAGTGACAACGAGGAGGAGAAGGTCCATGGCAACCGGTACCGGCGCTCCCGCCGCCGAAGGGCTGATCACCCGGGACACCCCGGTCGGCTACGAGCTGATCGGGGTCAAGAAGGAGGCCCTGATCCAGCTCATGGGCTCACGCCTGTGGGGCCGCTTCAACCCCAACCACTGGGACGTCGAGTACGCCCAGTCGACGGGACTGGCCGCCCCGATCCAGACCGGCGAGATGTCCTCGGCGTACATCTGGGAGATGCTCGTCAACCACTTCGGCCGCAACATGTTCGTCGGCTCCAAGTTCGAGGCCAAGTACATCAGCTCGACCTTGGCCGACGAGATCATCACCACCTACGGGGTGGTCAAGGAGAAGGCCCCTAAGGGCAACGGATTCCGCTTCACGGTCGAGGTGTGGGCAACAAACGAGGACGGCCAGAAGAAGACCGTCGGTACCGCGGAGGTCGATGTCGATGTCTGAGCTGAAGCCCATGACCTCGATCCAGGTCCAGCAGACCCGGGATTTCGTGAACTCGCTCAACGAGGTCTCCCAGCCCTACTGGGACATGATCGAGATCGGCGACGAGCTCTCGCGGGAGCTGCCGCTCACCGCAGAGCTGATCGTCCTCTACGCCGACGCGGTCGAGGACTACAACCCCTGGTATGAGGGGTGGAAGATGAACACCTGGCACATCGACGGCGAATCGCCGTTCGGCGGAGCGATCGTCCCGCCGATGCTGCTCTCGCACTTCATCCTCTCCGTGCAGTTCGATCACCGCAAACCGTTCGCAGTTGGTTCGATCCACACCTACCACGACACCACAATCCACGCACCCATCACGGTCGGGCGAACGGTCCGCATCCTCGCCAAGGCGATCGACAAGTACGAGAAGCGCGGTCGGCGCTACGTCCGCCACGAGGTAACCGTCACCGACGTCGAAGACGGCACGCTCTACCTCACCGAGGTCCGAGACATCCTGTCCCTGTAGCAGGCGCCGAGAACTTCGCCCCCATCACACCATCTCAGTGCGCTCGCCTCCCCTGGGGGCGTACTCGAATGCTCGAAGGGAAGGCCCCCCGCCTCGAGCTCATCGTCGCCGGGGCCCGGAACGACGTCATCGCCGAGTGGCTGGCCATCAGGGTGGGAACGGTGAAGTCCCTCGCGATGGACATCGTGGCCAAGCTCGGGGTGATGATCGGCCTCACCGAGGATCTCGGCGTGCTCGCCGGCATCAGCTCGATCATGGGCTCGGTCGGCTACAAGCGCAACACGTTCAACACGGCCGAGGGCCGGCTGACCACCTTCCACGAGGAGATCAACCGGCGCGCCGCCGCCTGAGGGCCTCTAGCCGGTCCGCGACGAGCTCGACCGCGATCTGCGGGTCGGGCGTGGTGAGCCTCAGGATGTCGTAGTGAATGGCGCGCAGGAGCGCGTCGCGGAGCTGGTCCTCGCGCTGGGTGCGCGGGCGGCGGTGGCCGGGGCCGTCGATCTCGACGGCGAGCTTGGCGTCGGGGAAGAGGAGGTCGACCTCGATGCGGGTGCCGTTGATCGTGAGCGGCGCGCCGATGAGCGGCTTGGGGATCTCCGGGCTGGCCAGGACCGCTCTGACGATTCGGTCCTCGCGCTTGCTGCGGGTTCCGGCGCTGCCCTGCTCGTAGAGCTCGAGAGCGCGGTGCAGGACGTCGAGGTGCTGCCGGCCGGTCGCGCGCTGCGCGGCCGCGCGGGTCGCACCGGCGTCGAAGAGGCTTCGGTAGGCCGCCTCGTGGATGACGTTGGCCAGCTGCTCGGCGGTGAGAGTCGCGCTCAGCTCGACGAGCAGGCGCGGGAGGGTGACGACGGGGATCCGGTCGATGACCGTGACGTCGCGGCGGTCGACGTGTCGCGTGCGTACGACCTTCAGCGTGGGGCTCGCTCGCGCACCGTCGCCGGTCGTGAGGATCTCGATCTGCTCGGCCGGGCGGCCGCGCCAGACCTTCTGCAGCGTCGCGGCCGCGGCGCCGCTGAGCCATGAGCGTTCGCGCCCGACGGCGAATACGGCCGCGAGCCACTCGCCCTGCGGCGAAAGGCAGGCATGCCCGAAGGAGAAGACCCCTCGATATAGGCGGCGCAGGCGTCCCGCGGCCACCCGCCGGCTGATCGCTTGGCGGCTCAGTCCGAGCGCGTGCAGGTCATCGACGTGCACGACGCCGTGTTGGGCGTCGGCGAGCCGGGCGATTTCCCGATCCACGGCAGCAAAGAATGCCGCGCGCTTGGGTCGGAATCCGTTCGGCTCGCAGGGGGTGTGGGGAGTTAGTCACGGATAGCGGAACTAACTCCCCACACCCCCTCCGATCACCCCGCTGTTCGGCGTTCGGTCACCGGCCGCACCCACCAGATCGTCCGCTCGGGCGACACCGCGTCCGAGCGTGACGCGACGGCGAGCTTGGCCTTCAGCCGCTCCTCGGCCTGCTCGACGCTGTCGGCCTCGAGCTCGTAGACCGCCAGATACCGCTGCGGCGCGGGCGACGAGAGCGTCCCCTCGACGAACTCGAAGCGCTGCGCGGCGTTGTAGCCCTCGATCTCCAGGATGTCGCCGAGGTGTTGGCCGGTGTACCAGTCGTTGTACTCCTGCTCCCGGCCGGCGACGCCCTCGGTGAGGACGAGTAGTGCGAACTGCGGCATCAGAGCCCCATTTCCTTGGCGATGATCGAGCGCTGGATCTCCTGCGTGCCGCCGCCGACCATGCCGTGCTTGGCCTCGCGGAAGTAGCGCTCCATGTCGTACTCGGGCAGCTGAGCGTACCCGCCGAGCGCCTGCATCCCGTTGAAGGCGACCTTGAAGGCGACGTCGGCCGCGAAGCACTTGGCCATCGAGACCTCCTTCATGGCGCGCTCGCCGCGGGCCATCTTGCTCGCCGCGCTGAACACGAGCAGCCGCGCGGCGTTCACCTCGCACTCGTTCTCGGCCATGCGGTGCTTGAGCGCCTGGAAGGAGGAGATCGGCCGGCCGAACTGCTTGCGGTCCTTGGTGTAGGCGATCGTGTCGTCGAGCGCGGTGCGCGCGTTGCCGACGTACGAGGCCGCCAGCGAAAGCCGCTCCCACTCGAGGTGCTGGTTGACGTACTCCCAGCCGCGGTTGGGCTCGCCGATGATGTTGGACTCGGGGACGGCGACGTCCTCCAGGAAGAACTCGGTGGTGCCGAGGCTCTTGCGCACGCAGGTGTTCATCTTGCGGATGTCCAGGCCCTTCGTGTCGTTGGGGACCAGGATCATCGACAGGCCCTTGTGCTTGTCCTCGCCGGTGCGGCACATCACGCAGATGACGGTGTTCGGATGGTGGGCGCCCGAGCACCACACCTTGTTGCCGTTCAGGACCCAGTTTCCGTCCATGAGCTTGGCCCGCGTCTTCAGCGCCGCGGCGTCCGAGCCGGCCTCGGGCTCGGAGATCGCGATGGCGAACTTTCGCTCGCCGGCCAGGAACGGCGGCAAGTGCTCGTCACGCTGGGCGTCGGTGCCGTTGTGAGCGATGTTGTTGGCCGTGAACATCGAGGTCATCACGCACGCGGCGGTGTCCAGGCTGAACTTGGCGATCGCCTCGCAGAAGATCGCGTACATCACCGGGTCGGCCTCGAGTCCGCCGTACTGCTCCGGGAGCATCAGCCCGAGCCAGCCCTCGTCGGCGATCTTCTTGTAGGCCTCGGCGGGGAACTCGCGGCTCTCGTCGTGCTCGCGCGTGTACTCTCGGCCGACGTCCTTCTCCATGAAGGAGTGGAGCGTCTCGCGCCATAGGCGCTGCTCGTCGGTGTGTTGGAAGTCCATGGACCCTCCTGGGGCGTTGGGCGGTTAACGGCCCGGTTGACCTGCATTGGGCGACCGTGCGATCATAGAAAAACAAATGATTGTTCACAAGTCATGATTCACGACACCTTGGTCGTCGACGCGGTCATCCATCCGTACGATCTCGCGCCCGCCAACCAGGACCGCAGCGCCCGGCCCCAGCTCGACTCGGTCTACGCCGCGCACCGCCTCGCCGGCGATCCGGACCGGCGCGAGTTCACGCTCACCGAGGAGGAGTTCTTCACCGACTTCGCCTACCCGGGGCTCGCGAGCGCCCTGTTCGCCGAGAGCCAGGTCGACCTCGGAATCATCCGTTCGCTGCCCAACCTCGGCTTCTGCCTGGGCAACGTCACCGACCCGTGGCGCGCCGCCGCCTTCCGCGACGAGCACCCCAGCCGCTTTCGCATGTTCGCCACCGTCCAGACGCCCGTGCTCGACGACGCGATCGCCCAGCTCGAGGCCCAGGTGCGCGACCTGGACGTCATCGGCCTGAAGGTCTACCCGGCGTTCTTCTACGACGGCCTCGGCGAGGGCTGGCGCCTGGACGGCCCCGACTACGCGACGCCGCTGCTCGAGGCCGCGCGCGACATGGGCATCCGCCACGTCGCGGTCCACACGGCGCTGTGGCTTCCGCCGGCGCCCAAGGATGCGTTTCGCATCGACGACCTCGAGTCCCCGCTGGATCGCTTCAGCGACATGACCTTCCAGATCGTCCACGCCGGCACCGCGTTCCTGGACCAGACGTGCGAGCTGCTCGCGCGCCACCCGAACACGTACGCCACGCTCGAGACGACCTTCCAGTTCATCGTCGCCCGGCCCGAGCTGTTCGCGAAGATCCTCTCGAGCATGCTCGCCGCCGCCGGCTCGGAGCGGTTGCTCTACGCGAGCGGCTGCAACCTCATGCACCCGCGCCCGCTGCTCGAGCCGTTCGCCGGCTACGAGCTTCCGCGGGAGCTGCTCGAGGAGAAGGGCATCGCCCAGCTCACCGAGCAGGACCGGCGCAACATCTTCGGCGAGAACGTCATGCGCCTCTACGGCCTGGACGCAAGCGAGCTGCGCCAAGACCTGGCCGGCGACGCGTTCGCCGGGGCCACCGACGCGGGCTTCGCCGAGCCGTGGAGCGTCCTGCGCACCGCAAAGGCCTCGCGCCGGTGATCGCGCGCGAAGCGTTGCTCGAGGAGCTGCGGGGCGTCCCCGAGCCGTGCAGCCTGCTCGTGAGGGCCCCGACGAACATCGTCGACATGGGGCTGGTCGACGAGATCGCGTGCGAGAACGGCCACGTCCGCGTCGAGCTCGTGCTCACCGACCCCTCGTGCGTCCACTTCACCGGCACGCGCCGTTACATCACCGACCTCGTGCTCGAGGTCGACGGCGTGGAGTCGGTCGAGGTCACGATGTCCACGACGACGCTGTGGACGCCCGACCGCAGGCGCTGATGGGAGGCCTGGCCGACACGCTGACCGGCCTGCGCGTGCTCGATCTGAGCTCGAACCTGGCCGGGCCGCTGTGCGCGATGGTCATGGCCGAGCTGGGGGCGGACGTGATCAAGGTCGAGCGCGCGGGCAGCGGGGAGGACACTCGGCTGCTGCCGCCGCGCTGGCACGACTGGGGCACGGTCTTCATTGCCGTCAACCGCGGCAAGCGCAGCCTGGCCCTGGACCTGAAGACCGACGAGGCGCGCGAGGCGCTGGGCAGGCTGATCGAGCAGGCCGACGTGCTCGTCGAGTCCTTCGGACCGGGCGCCGCGGAGCGCCTGGGCCTCGCCCCTGAGCAGGTGCGCGAGCGCAACCCGCGCATCATTCATGTGACGATCTCGGCGTTCGGCGACGGCCCGATCGGCCGCACCCTGCCCGGCTACGACGCGCTGATCCAGGCCTTCAGCGGGATGATGGACATGACCGGCCATCCGGGCCAGCCGCCGGCCCGCGTCGCCGCCTCGGCCGTCGACCTCTCGACCGGGCTGTGGGCGACGGTCGCGGTGCTCGCCGCGCTGCGCCGGGGCGAGGGCGCGCACGTCAACGCGGCGCTGGTCGACAGCGCGTTCATGCTGCAGTGCCACCAGCTGATCGGCTACCTGGCCACCGGCGAACCGCCGCAGCGCCTGGGCTCGGGCGGCCCGAGCACGGCGCCCTACGAGGCCTTCCAGGCCGCGGACGGGTGGGTGGTGATCGCCGGCGCCAACCAGGCCCAGTGGGAGCGGATGTGCCCGGTCCTCGGCCTGGAGGGGCTGCCGCACGACGAGCGCTTCGCCACGACGATCGACCGCGTGCGCAACCGCGAGCCGCTGCGCGCGCTGATCGCCGAGAAGGTCGCGCCCGAGCCGGTGCAGACGTGGATCGATCGCCTGGGCGCGGTCGGCGTCGGCGCCGGGCGCGTGAACAACCTCAGCGAGGCGCTCGAGCACCCGCTCGTGGCCGAGCGCGGCCTGCTCGTCCCGAGCGACCCCGAGGGACCGCTCCACGGCCTCGCGCAGCTGCGGCTGCCGATCGACGCCGACGGCACATGCCTGCGGCGCGAGCCGCCCCGACTGGGGGAGCACTCGGCGCAGGTGCTGGCCGAAGCCGGATTCGATGGGGAAAAGATTGAGGTGCTGGTCTGCGCCCGGGCGCGTAGGGTTGACAGTGGCGCGACCGCCGGATAGCGTGAAAAAACAAATGCTTGTTTTCTGGGAAGGAGCCGCGTGACTCTCGACATCACCGCCAACCGCGAGACCTGCCGCGGCTACGCCAACCGCGTGCGCGCGGCGCCCGCGGTGTTCGACACCGACGACGACGGCAAGGTCGCGCAGTCCGTGCCGAACGAGGCCAAGCCGGGCGTGCAGAAGGCGGTCTACGACGGTCCGAGCGAGTCGCTCGCCTACACCGAGTCCTGACCGATGGCGATCGTCATCGTTGGCGGAGGGCTGGCCGCGGTGCGCACGGTGCAGGCGCTGCGCGACGGCGGCTACGAGGGAGCGCTCACGGTGCTGGCCGGCGAGGCCGAGCCGCCGTATGACCGCCCGCCGCTCTCCAAGGACTTCCTGCTCGGCAAGGTCGCCGACGAGGACATTCGCCTGCTCGCGCCCGAGGCGTACGAGACGCTCGGCGTCGAGCTGCGGCTCGGCGCCCGGGCCGCGGGGCTCGATCCGGCGGCCCACGAGGTGATCCTCGAGGGCGGCGAGCGCGTGCCCTACGAGAAGCTCGTGGTCGCCACCGGCGCCGACCCGATCCGTATTCCGGCGCTCGAGGGCGTCCCCGGCGTCCACTACCTGCGCGACGCCGCCCACTCCCGCGAGCTGCGCGAGATGCTGCGCGCCGGCACGCGCGTCGGCGTCGTCGGTGGCGGCTTCATCGGCCTGGAGATCGCCGCGGTCGCGCGCTCGCTCGGTGCCGAGGTGACGGTCATCGAGGGCCTGGCCGCGCCGCTGGCGGGCGTGCTCGGACCCGAGCTCGGCGGCTGGGTCCAGGAGCTGCACGAGTCGCACGGCGTCGTCTTCCGCTGCGGCTCGCCGGTCGCCGCCGCGCACGAGGGCGTGCTCGAGCTGCAGGACGGCACGAGCCTCGACGTCGACGTCATCGTCGTCGGGGTCGGCGTGCGTCCGACCATCGGCTGGCTGCGGGACTCCGGGGTGCTGCTGCACCGCGGCCTGGTCTGCGACGGTCACGGACGCAGCTCGGATCCGGACGTCTTCGCCGCCGGCGATGTCATCTGCCGTCACGACGCCGACGACCGCTGCGAGGCCGTCGAGCACTGGACGGCCGCCGGCGATCAGGCCATGCGCGCGGCCGACGCCGTGCTCGGGCAGGCCGACGGCGACGCGCCCGCCGAGGACCACTACTTCTGGTCCGATCAGTACGACGTGCGCCTGCAGTTCAGCGGGCACGTCGCCTCGGGCGCCGCGCTCGAGGTGATCCACGGCGAGCCGTCGGAGCGCAAGTTCGTGGCGCGCATCCTCGACGGTGACCGGCTGACCGGGATCTTCGGGATGAGCAGTCCGCGGGAGTTCATCCGGAGCAGTCTCGAGCTTCGGCGCGCGGCGGCGACGTAGGGGCCGGACAGCAAATTGACACTGCGCAGACGCGCCCGGTAAGGTACGAACACAAACGCTTGTTTTTGGTGGACAAGGGTTCCCCCAAAAGGAGGGAGTTGAGAGATGAGTGACGTCCAGGTAGCCCAGGGTCAGTTGCCCGACACTCCGCCGGAGGAGCTCGAGGCGAAGTACGGGATGGACATCTACCGCGACTTCGACCTCGACAACCCCGGCTTCAACGAGCACTTCTTCGACATCTGCGATGACCTGGTGCGCAACTGTCCGGTCGCCCGCAGCAACGTCGGCACCGGCTACTGGCTCGTCACCCGCCAGGAGGACATCCGCCGCGTGGGCCAGGACTGGAAGTCGTTCTCGAGCGCGAAGGGCTATCAGCCCAACCGCCCGGAGGGGCTGCCCTACCTGTACCCCGAGGAATCCGACCCGCCGATCCACACCGCCTGGCGCCGCGCGCTGAACCCGCACCTCGCGCCCAAGGCGATCGCCGACTACGACACGACGATCCGCAACGACTGCAACGAGCTCATCGATCGCTTCATCGACAGGGGCGAATGCGAGTTCGTCAGCGAGTTCGGGGCCAAGCTCCCGGGCTGGGCGTTCTTCAAGAACGTCATGGGCACGCCGGTCGATGACCTGGACAAGCTCGTCGAGAGCGTCGAGATGGGCACCTTCGCCCAGCCGCCGGAGTCGCGCGCCGGCTACTTCGCCTACATCTTCGAGTACCTGGGCAAGTACTTGACCGAGCGCAAGAAGCAGGAGTCGCGCGGCGAGATGGTCGACACGATCGCCGGCGGCGTCGAGTACTCCGACGGCACGAGCTCGACCTTCGAGCACGAGCTGTCGATCCTCGTCGACCTCACGTTCGGCGGGATCGCGACCACGACGTTCGTGATGGCCGGCGCGGTGCACTACCTGGCCACCCACCACGAGCAGCGCGACTGGCTCGCGGCCAACCCCGACCGGATCCCCAACGCGGTCGAGGAGTTCGTGCGCACGTTCCCGCCCGTCGTGGCCCTGGGGCGCACCTGCACCCAGGACATCGAGGTCGCCGGCACCAACATGAAGCAGGACGACTTCGTGATGCTCATGTACGGCGCGGCCAACCGCGACCCCGCGGTGATCGACAACCCGACGGAGATCGACATCAACCGCGACAGCGTGCTGCACTCGGCCTTCGGCGTCGGCGTGCATCGCTGCATCGGCTCGAACCTCGCGCGCCTGGAGCTGAAGGCGACCTTCGAGGAGCTGCTGCGCCGGATCCCCAAGTTCACCCTGAAGGACGGGACCGAGCCGATCTACGAGACCGGCTTCCTGCGCACGATGAAGGACCTCCACCTCACCTGGTAGCGCGGTAGCCCCGCCCCCGTCCGTCCCGTTCGCGTCTCACACAAGGAGCCTTGATGTCCCCTGTCGTTGCGCCGAAGCTCGATGACTACAAGGACCGCTACAAGAGCATCCAGCTCGAGCGGCAGGACGGAATCCTCGTCATGACGTTCCATACCGACGGCGGGCCGTTGGTATGGACGTCAGTGGCGCACGAGGAGCTCGGCTACTGCTTCCTGGACGTCGGCGCCGACGTCGAGAACCACGTCGTCGTGCTCACCGGCACCGGCAAGGACTACTGCGCGGAGATCGACTTCACGAGCTTCGACCTGTCGACCTCGCGCGCGTGGGACACCGTGCTCTACGAGGGCCGGCGGCTGCTGCGCAACCTGATCGACATCCCGGTGCCGGTGATCGCCGCCGTCAACGGGCCGGCGCACTTTCACCCGGAGATCCCGGTGATGTCCGACATCGTCATCGCCTCCGAGACCGCGAGCTTCCAGGACGGGCCCCACTACCCGTCGGGCATCGTCCCCGGTGACGGCGCCCACATCGTCTGGCCGCACGTCCTGGGCCCCAACCGCGGGCGCTACTTCCTGCTCACGGGGCAGACGCTCGACGCCAGGACCGCGCAGGACTACGGCGCGGTCAACGAGGTCGTGCCGGCCGGCCAGCTGATGTCGCGGACGCTCGAGGTGGCGCGCGAGGTGGCCGCCAAGCCCTACCTCACCCGCCGTTACGCGCGCGAGGTGCTCACGCAGCGCTGGAAGCGGCTGCTCGACGAGGGGCTCGGCTATGGGCTTTCGCTCGAGGCGCACGCCGCAGTTGACATGATCGCCTCCATGTCGCAGGAAGCGGATTAGCGGGCGAGCGCACAAGATGAGCGAGGAGGTACGGCGATGAAGGTCCAGATCAGCGAGATGTGCTCGGGCCACGGGCGCTGCTACGTGCTGCACGGCGAGGTCTACGAGTCCGACGACAACGGCTACGCCCTGCACCGCGGCGGCGAGTTCGAGGTGCCCGAGGGCCTGGAGGCGATCGCCCGCAAGGGCGTGAGCGTCTGCCCCGAGCGGGCCATCTCGATCGTCGAGGAATAGATCGTTGGCGACCGACGGACGCGTGCAGTCCGAGGTCGTCGAGGCGAACGGGCAGCAGCTGCACGTGGTGAGCGCGGGCGAGGGCCCGCTCGTGCTGCTGCTGCACGGCTTCCCCGAGACCTGGTACTCCTGGCGTCATCAGCTGCCCGCGCTCGCCGACGCGGGCTACCGCGCCGTCGCCTTCGACATGCGCGGCTACGGCGGCTCCTCCAAGCCGGGGCGCGTCGAGGACTACGCGATCACCGACCTCGTCGCCGACGGCAAGGCGCTCGTGCGAGCGCTCGGCGCCCCGCGCGCGGCGGTCGTCGGCCACGACTGGGGCGCGCCGATCGCGTGGACGGCGGCGTGGACCGAGCCCGACGTCTTTCACGCCGTGGCGGCGCTGTCGGTGCCCTTCGCGGGCCGCGGCATCACCGCGCTGCCGGGCGATCCGTTCGGCGAGCGCCGTCCCGGCGAGACCTACCGCGAGCTCTCCGGTCCCGACCGCGTCTTCTACCAGGAGTACTTCAGCATCCCCGGCGCGATGGAGGAGGAGGCGGCCAAGGACGTGCGCGCGTTCCTGGCCTCGATCTTCTACAGCCTGTCGGCCTCGCCGCCGCTGCCCGACGCCCTCGCCGGCGCGGACCTGTCGGCGCTGCCCGACGAGGTGCTGCGCGCGGTCGTCGGCGGGGCGATGTGCTTTGACCGGACGGCGGGCCTCGCGAGTGTGCTGGCCGCGCCCCCGTCGCTGCCCGACTGGCTCAGCGCCGAGGACCTCGACCACTACGCACAGGCGTTCGCCAGTGGCGGCCTGACCGGGCCGCTGAGCTACTACCGCAACATCGAGCGCGACTGGGAGCTGCTCGAGCCCTACGCGGGCCGGACGCTCGACGGCCCGTCGCTGTTCATCGGCGGCGACCGCGACATCGTGACGATCTGGTCACGCGAGGCGCGCGAGCGCGCGCCCGAACTGCGCACCGACATGCGCGACGACGTGATCCTGTCCGGCTGCGGGCATTGGGTTCAGCAGGAGCGCCCGGCGGAGACCAACGTGGCGCTGATCGATTTCCTGGACGGCGTGGGGTAGGGCTTCGTCACGGCAGGGGAGTAGTCTGGCCCCCTACGCATGAGTAGCGAAGATGAGTAGCCGAATACTCTTGTACGCGCCGCCGCCCAGCGGGTTTACTGTACCCACGAGGAGTAGTGAGGGATCCTGGGGCGAGGGCCCCAGGCGCTGCGTGGCAGCGATTTTGGCTAACGAGCGAAGGGACAGAGACTTTGGCGATCTCCGAAGTCCTCTCGTCGCGCGCGGGGGCGACTCCCCAGGCGTCAAAGCGAGAGGCATCCAGCATGAACCGGACGGCGCAGTTGGTCTGCGTCTTCGCCGGGCCGTTCTTCATCGTCTGCTTCCTGATCGGCAGCGTGTGGCTGGCACGCCTGTTCCCGCCGGCGATCCGTCCACAGTGGTCGGCGGTGCGCGTGCAGGAGTACTTCGCGATGCACCAGACCAAGATCATGATCGGGCTGGTCTTCACGACCGTCGCCTACGGCCTCATGGCCACCTGGGGTGTCGGGATGGCCACCCAGACCCGGCGCAAGGAGGGGGCGTTCCCCACGTGGACGTACCTCCAGCTGGTCAACATGGCGGCGGGCACCGCGCAGATCGTCGTGATGGGCGGGATCTTCGCGGTCGCCGACTACCGTCCCGGCCACTTCGTCGCGGGGCACTTCATCAGCGGCATGGATCCGCACATCACCCAGACGATGTACGACCTGGGTTGGCTGTTGCTGCTCGGCACGTGGATGACGTTCACGTTCTGGTCGGTCTGCCTCGGGCTTCAGATCCTCACGGACAAGACCGAGTCGGTCTTCCCGCGCTGGAGCGGCTATGTCTCGATCGCCGCGGGCATCGGCTACATGCCGGGCTCGGGCGTGTGGTTCATGAAGCACGGCGCGTGGGGCTGGGAGGGCGCGATCGCCCTCTGGTGGGTGTTCCTCGAATTCGGCGGGTGGGTGTTGCTGTTCACCTACCTGACCTACCGGAACATCAAGCGCGGCTACGTCCACGAGCAGGAGCTGGCGCCCGCGTCCGCAGTCGCCGCGACGTAGCGTGATTACGCAGGACCCCTTCCGGGATCCGTTTGCGCATCAGTCCGCAACTTCGGGGGCGCCCAACGGGCGCCCCCGAGGTCTGCGCGGTGACCCGCGCGGCCACGTGCCGGGGGAGGTGGGGATCTGGGTCTTCATCTTCATGGACATGTGGTGGTTCTCGATCATGTTCGGGGTGGTCGTCTGGACCCGCGGCCAGCACCACGCGCTGTTCGAGCAGGGCCGCCACACGCTCACCCTGTGGGCGGGGACGCTCAACACGGTGCTGCTGCTCACCGCGTCGCTGTTCGTGGTGCAGGGCCTGCAGGCGATTCGCCGCAACAAGCCCGAGCTCAGCCGCCGGATGTTCGGCCTGGCGATGCTGTGTGCGCTCGGGTTCCTGATCAACAAGGGCTTCGAGTGGGGCCGGCTGCTGGACCACCATCACCACCCGGGCAGCAACGACTTCTACACCTACTTCTTCATCATCACCGGGATCCACGCGGTCCATCTGCTGCTCGGCACCGCCGGGTTGGGCTACATGCGCCGCGTCACCCGTCGGCCGAACATCGGCCGCACCGAGATGCGCAACCTCGAGGTCGTCGCCTGTTACTGGCACCTCGTCGACCTGCTGTGGGTCGTGATCTTCGCCGTCTTCTACCTGATGAGATGAGCACGCTGAACGCCACCAAGAGCTGGTTCACCTCCCACCCGGCCGGGGGCACTTGGGCGGTGCTGATGCTCGCCTCGCTGCTCTCGTTCGGCTTCGGCGACGGGCTCGGGCCCGCCAAGCTGGCCACCGTCGCCTGCTTCATCGTCGCCTACGCGAAGGTGAACCTGATCGGGCATTCGTTCATGGAGCTGCACGGGGCGCCGAAGGGACTGCGTATCGCCTTCGCCGGGTTCACGGTCTTCGTGGGCACGGTCCTGATCGTGCTGTACCTCGCCAAGGCGTGAGCCTCGCCGAGCGCCATACTTGGTCGATGCTCGCCGAATGGCCGCTGGTCGGGCGACGCGAGGAGCTGCGGACGCTGAGCAGCGCGCTGTCCGGCGAGGAGCCGGCGAGCGTGATCCTGGTCGGGCCGGCGGGCGTCGGCAAGACCCGCCTGGCGCGCGAGTCGATGCGCCTGGCCGAGGGCGCCGGCCACTGCGCGGTGTGGATCACCGGCACGCCGTCGGTCGCCCGGGCGCCGCTCGGCGCGCTCATCTCGCTGCTGCCGGCCGACGGCGAGCCCGGAATCGCCGACAACCTCGCCGACCTGCTCGCGCGCTCGGCGCGCGCGCTGCTCGACCGGGCCGGCGACCGGCGGCTCGTGCTGTTCGTCGACGACGCGCACCTGCTCGACGAGGCCTCCGCGGGGCTGATCCACCAGCTCGTCACGAGTCGGTCGGCCTCGGTGCTGGGCACGGTGCGCGCCGGGGAGCCGGTGTCCGCGCCCGTACGCGAGCTCTGGAAGAGCGGCTACGCCGACCGCGTGCACCTGCCCACCCTGGTTCGGCAGGCGCTGGAGGACCTGCTCACCTCGGTCCTCGGCGCCCAGATCGACCCGGCGATCACCGACGAGTTCGCCGACCGCTCGCAGGGCAACGTGTTCTTCTTCCGCGAGCTCGTCCTGGGCGCGCTGGCCGACGGCAGCCTGCGCGAGGACGGCGGCGTGTGGCGGCTGAGCGCCCCGCCGCGACCGACCGAGCGCATCATCGAGCTCGTGCAGGCGCGCCTGGAGGGGCTGGAGGAGGGCGCCCGGGCGCTGCTCGAGCTCGTCTCCTACGGAGAGCCCCTCGGCGGCGCCGAGTTGGCCAAGCTCGGCGATCCCGCGCTCGCCGACGCGCTCGAGCGCCAGGGCCTGCTCGTGAGCCGGGTCTCCGAGCGTCGCCTGGAGATTCGGCTGGGGCACCCGCTGTACGGCGACGTGCTGCGGCGGGTGACGCCCGCGGTGCGCGTGCGGGCGATCTCGCGCGCGCTCGCCGAGACCATCGAGGACACCGGGGCGCGGCGCCGCGAAGACCCCGTGCGCATCGGCGTGTGGCGGCTGGATGGCGGAGGAGGGCAGGCGCCGGTGCTGCTCGCCGCCGCCTCGGATGCGCGCTGGCACTACGACTTCGAGCTGGCCGAGCGGCTCGCCCGCGCCGCCGGCGACGTCGGCGGCGGGTTCGACGCCGCGCTGCTCGCGGCGCAGGCGCTCGCGCTCCAGGGCCGGCCCGCGGAGGCCGAAGCCGAGCTGGCCACCGTCGATGACCTGGCCAGCGACGCCGAGCGCGCCCGCCTCGCGGTCGCCCGCCTGGACATCCTGTGGCTGTACCTCGGACGCATGGATGAGGCGCTGCGGGTGGCCGAGGACGCCGAGGCGTCGATCGCCGACCCGGCGCTGCGCAGCGAGGTGCTCGCGCGCCGCGCCGCGGTGCTGCTCGGCGGCGAGGGCCCGCACGCCGCGATCCGGCTCGCCGGGCCGCTGCTGCCGGACTGCCGCGGGCGCCCGCTCACCTGCCTGGGTGCGATCGCCGGGTTCAGCCTCGGCCGTCTGGGGCGCCTCTCGGAGGCGCTCGAGGTGGCCGACCGGACCCACGCCGCGAGCGCCGAGCTGACCGAGCACAGCGACTGGTACCCCTGGTTCGGGCTGCACGGACGTTGCGAGGCGCTCGCGATGGGCGGCGACTTCGAGGGGGCCGAGCGCCTGGCCTCCGAGCAGTACCGCCAGGGGCTCGAGGAGGGCTGTCGCGAGGCGCGCGCCTGGTTTCTGTGGCACCTCGCGCGGACCGTGCACGACCGCGGCCACGTGCAGACGGCCGCGCGCCAGGCGCGCGAGGCGCTCACGCTGCTGCGCGAGCTCGGCCGGTTCCCGATCCAGCACAGCCTGCTCGCGGTGCTCGCGCTCGCGCTCGCGCTCGGCGGGCGTCACGAGGAGGCCACGCGCACCCTCGATCAGCTCGACGAGCTACAGATCGACCCGCCGATGTGGACGGGCGCCGACCTGCTGCTGGCGCGCGCCTGGACGCTCGTCGCCGGCGGCAGGCGCGCCAAGGCCCGCGAGCGGCTCGAGGAGGCCGTGGCCTTCGGCGAGCGGGTCGGCGACCGGATGGGAGCCGCCGCTGCGCTGCACGACATCGCTCGGCTCGGCGCTGCGCCGCGGGTCACCGACCGGCTGGACGCGCTCGCCGCGAGGCTCGACGGCGAGCTCGTCGTCCAGCGCGCCGCGCACACGCGCGCGCTGACCAGCGGGGACCCGGCCGCGCTGACCGCGAGCGTCGACGGCTTTGAGGAGCTCGGCGCCGACCTGCTCGCCGCCGAGGCGGCCGCGAGCGCCGCCGACGCGTGGCGGTCGGTGCGGGCCACGCGCGAGGCCGCGGCCGCCGAGCACCGCGCGGCGATCCTCGCCGGTCGCTGCGAGGGCGCGATCACGCCCTCGCTGCGTGCGGTGGACACGCGCGCGCGGCTCACGCCGGCCGAGCAACGCGCAGCGCTGCTCGCCAGCGCGGGCATGTCCAACAGGGAGATCGCCCAGGAGCTGGTGCTCTCGGTGCGCACGGTCGAGAACAACCTGCAGCGCGTCTACAGCAAGCTCGGCGTCTCCTCGCGGTCCAAGCTCGCCGAGGCGCTGCGGGCCCCCGCGGTGGCCTCGGCGCTCGACGAGCCTGCCTCGCGGTGAGCCCTGTTCGCGTTCACCATCGCCTCACGCCGCCGCCACCACCGGCGGCGGCCCGCCTGATATGACGTGAGGGCCTACCCCGACGAGATCTGACGGAGGGAAGACCATGACGAGCAGCATTCCGCCCGACTGGCATCCGCGCCCCGAGGACGAGCTCCTGCACGAGCCGTACGGCGACGAGTCCTTCCCGTGGAAGGAGACGTGGTTCATCTCGCTCTGCGACGCCACGATCGGCGCGAACCTGACGATGCACATGACCCGCAGCGCGAACCGCTCCCCCTCGACGCGTTGCTGCATCGCCGCCGCGCAGGGCAACCGCATGACCGACCAGATCGTGCGCGCGGACGGCACCCACGACGAGCACCATGTCGGCAACCAGCTCTCGCGGCTGGAGAACATCAACCTCTCGTGGGACTCCAACCACAAGCTGCGCTGGATCGGCACGCTCGACGACCTCGAGTTCGACCTGATCCTCACCGGCCAGCACTTCGCGCCGCTGTGGGACACGATGTTCCACGGCTACTACGCGACGGGCAAGACCGACGGCCAGTTCTACTGCCACACCGAGCAGGTCATCATCGCCGAGGGCACCTTGAAGTGGAAGGGCGAGAAGGAGCTGCCGTTCAAGGGCATCGGCTGGCGTGACCGGGGCTGGGGCCGGCGCAAGACCCAGGCGATGTGGGACTCCGGCTGGGACCTGCTCGCGGCGGTCATGCCCGACGAGTCGGTCTGGTCGATCATCGCCCTGCGCAGTCACGAGTTCTCCAAGGAGGAACCGCAGCCGGTCGCGGGCTGGTACTCGGACGCCACGTCGCTTTCGCCCTGCACCGGCGGCGTCTACCACAAGGACTCGAACATGTGGCCGCGCCACGTCGAGCTGGAGTTCCTGGACGGCCACCGGATCGTCGGCGATCAGGTGCGTCGCGCGGGCACGGTGGTGACGAGCATGCAGGAGGCCGAGGTCTCCCCGGAGTCTCCCGGCTTCGCCGCGAGCATGCGCGACCACTACGCGATCATGGCCGACGATCAGGGCCGCGAGTTCCTCATGTTCAGCCAGTGCGGCGTGAACCACAAGGTCGACGCGTTCCGCAACCCCCAGTTCATCTACCGTGAGCCCGCGGCGGTGCCCGCCGGCAGCTGATCAGCGTCGCGACGCCGCCGGCGGGATGTCGACGCCGGCGGCGATCAGCGCCGCGCGGACCTGAACCGGGTCCTCGAAGAAGATCCCGCGCAGGCCGAGGGCCTCGGCCGCGGTGACGTTCTCGGCGAAGTCGTCGACGAACGCGACCGCGCCGGCGGGGACGGCGAGCATCTCGAGCAGCTTCTCGTAGATCGCCGGGTCGGGCTTGCGCATCCCCACCTCGGAGGAGTCCACGACGACGTCGACGCCACCCGGAACGAGCGCGTACAGCCACCTGCGGCGCTCGCGGTAGATGTTGCTCATGAGCCCGGTGAGGTAGCCGGCGCGGCGGAGCTCGACGGCGAGGTCGATCATCTCCGGGACCGGCTCGCCGAAGATCTCCTGGAACATCTCGTACAGGCGCGCGGGATCGGCGGCGACACCGTGGGCGGCGGAGACGCGCGCGCACAGGCCGTTGAAGAACGCGTCGATGCCGATCCGGCCCGTCTCGGCCTCCATGAACTCCGCCCCGCCGCGGAACGCCGCCTCGACCGTGCCCCCCGGCACGCCCCACGCCTCGTCGACGGCGCTGAAGCCGATCAGCGGGCTCGGGCACAGGACGCCTCCGACGTCGAAGACGACCGCTCGCACTTCACTCATGATCGGGAAGGCGCGGGGCCCGACTCGCCTCGCTCCGCTCGGGCTGCCCCCCGCCATGGGGGGTGCCCCGAACGGGTGTGTCCCCCGCTCATGCGCTCCGCTGCGCCTTGCTCTGCGCGCTCGCGGCCTGGCTCGCCGCGCGGATCTCCTCCCACTCGGCGTCGCTGACCCGGTTCAGACCCGCGAACGTCGACGGCGCCGCGAGGTGGTGTCCGCCGTCGATCGGGATGGTCGCGCCGGTCAGGTAGTCGCAGCCGTCGCCGAGCAGGAAGGCCATCAGGTTGGCGAGCTCGACCGGGTCGCCGAAGCGCCCGAGCGGGACCTCGTCGGGCTGGCTGGCGCCGACCGAGCTCGACTCGGTCGGGTTGAGCATCTGCCACGCGTAGTCGGTCGGGAACGGTCCCGGCGCGACCGCGTTCAGGCGGATCCCGTACCGCCCCCACTCCACCGCGAGGGACATCGTCATCGCGTGCACGGCCGTCTTGGCCATCGCCGAGGGTGTGACGTAGGCCGAGCCGGTCCACACCCAGGTGACGAGGTTGGACACGACCGAGCCGGGCAGGCCCGCCTCGATCCAGCGCCGGCCGACCGAGTGGGTGGTGTGGAAGGCGCCGTCCATGACCGTCGAGGTGATCGCCCGGTAGGCGCGATGGCTGATGCCCCTGGTCGGCGCGATGAAGTTCGCGGCGGCGTTGTTGACCAGGCCGGTGAGCGGGCCGTGCTCGGCCCACAGCTCGCTGACCGCGGCGTCGACCGCGTCGCCGTCGCGGATGTCAACGGCCTGGCGGTGCACGCGCGGGCCGATCTCGGCGACGGCCTCGTCGAGCTTCTGGGCGCGCCGGCCCCAGATCGCCACCTCGGCGCCAAGGCCGGTGAGGTACTCGGTGAACGCGCGGCCCAGACCGGTGCCGCCTCCGGTGATGAGGATGTGCTTTCCCGCGAGGGCGTCGGGGCGGAACGGACCGCTCGGAGCGGTGCTCACGCGTAGAGCTCCTCGATCTCCTGAGCGTAGCGCTGGGCGATCGGCTTGCGTCGCAGCTTCATCGTCGGGGTGATCTCCTCGCCGCCGGGCAGCCAGGGCGTGGCGAGGATCGTGTGCTTCTTGATCTGCTCGACCCGGGGCAGGTGCTCGTTGGCCCGCGCGACCGCGCCGGCGATCTCCTGCTGCACCGCCTCGCTGGCGGCGAGCGCGTCCAGGCTCTCCGGCAGCCCGCGCTCGGAGGCGTAGCGGGCCCCGGCCTCGGGGTCGAGCACGATCAGCGCGGTCACGTAGGGGCGCGCATCGCCGATCGCCACCACGTAGGCGATCAGGGTGCTCTCGCCCTTGACCGTGCCCTCGATATGGGTCGGCGACATGTTCTTGCCCGCCGAGTTGATGATCAGCTCCTTCTTGCGATCGACGATCTTCAGGTAGCCCTCGGCGTCGCTGATCGCGACGTCGCCGGTGTACATCCAGCCGTCGATCAGCGCCTCGGCCGTGCGCTCGGGGTCACGTCGGTAGCCGCGGGTGACCTGTGGGCCGCGCACGAGGATCTCGCCGTCGTCGGCGAGCTTCACCTCCACGCCGGGCAGATGGATGCCGACCGTGCCCAGCTTGACCCGGCCGGGCGGGTTGGAGGTCGACAGCACGGTCTCGGACATCCCCCACAACTCGGTGATCGGCAGGCCGATCGCGTGGAAGGTCTCGAGCACGGACAGCGGCGTCGGCGCGGCGGCCACGCCGATCCACTCGGCCTGGTCGAGTCCCAGCTTCTCGCGCACCGGGGCGAGCGCCTCCGGCGCCGAGCACGGCGCGCGACCCTCCTGGGGCAGCCCCTGCTCGTGGCGGGCGCGCACGGTGGCCAGGGAGAGCGCGTAAGCGCCGGTCATCTTCTCGTCGGCCTCGATCATGGCCAGCGCCCCGTCACGGAGCTTCTCGAAGATGCGCGGCACGCCGAACAGCCGCGTCGGCCGGATCGCGGCGAGCGTCGCGGCCAACGTGGACGGGTCCGGGCAGCACCCGATCGTGTAGCCGAAGCCCATCGAGCTGTAGTGGCTGATGTAGCGCTCGGCGATGTGCGCCATCGGCAGGTAGGAGACGACGCGGCCGGCGGGGGAGACGGGGGAGAGGCCCTGCATCGAGTTCAGCCCGAAGACCAAGCCGCCGTGGGTGTGCTCGACGCCCTTCGGGGCGCCGGTCGTGCCCGAGGTGTAGACGAGCGTGACGCAGTCGTCGGGCTCCACCGCTCGCCAGGACTGCTCGAAGTCGAAGTCGACATCGGCCGGGTCCTGCTCGATCTCGGCGAGGGTGAGCGTGCCGTCGCTTCCGTCGCCGTCGACGATGACGACGTGCTCGAGGGTCGAGCCCAGGGCGCGTACCTGGGCGATCCGCTCGGCGTAGGCCGGCTCGGTGATCACGACCCGCGCGCCGGAGTTCTCCAGCAGCGGGACGATCTGTTCGGCCGGGTTGGTGTGGTAGATCGAGAACGGGGCCGCGCCGAGGTGGATCGCGGCGGTGTCGGCGAGGTGGAACTCGGGACGGTTGGCGAGCAGCAGGGCCACCGCGTCGCCGCGGCGCACGCCCAGGCTCCACAACCCGGCCGCGAGCGTGCGCACGCGATCGGCGTACTCCTTCCAGCTCAGCTCGCTCTCGCCCGCGACCACGAGCGCGGGTCGGTCGGCGTTCGCGTCCGCCGTGATCTGAAAGGTCTCACACAGGGTGCGGGCCGACAGGGCGCGCTCGATTGCGGACTGGAGCTCGGTGCTGGTGGCCGGGGTCATCTCGCCTCCTCTTAGGGACGGGAGCCTAACGCCGGCCGGGCGAGCGCTGCGCCTCCATGGCGGGGGATCCGACTCCTCCGGCGGAGGGACGTCATGATTGGGGCCTTCCGTCCCTGAGTGAGGAGCAGCCCGTGGCCCGTCTGCAGCCCGCCGATCAGGCGTTCATCGATTCCCCGCCGCAGAACACGACCGGAGTCTTCGCGATCTCCCGCCCGGCCGCCGAGGTCTGGCAGGCGATCACCGCCGACGACGCCCTGCACTGGTGCCGCGTCCTGTCCGGGGTGAAGTGGACCTCCCCGCGGCCCTTCGGGGTCGGCACCACGCGCGAGGTCAAGGTGCTCGGCGGCATGCTCAAGGCCAAGGAGTACTTCTTCGCCTGGGAGGAGGGCCGGCGCAAGTCCTTCTACGTCACCGAGGCGAACCTGCCCCTGTTCCGGCGCCTGGCCGAGGACTACCTCCTCGAGCCGACCGGCGACTCGAGCTGCCGCTTCACGTGGCGGATCGCCTACGAGCCCAGCCTGCTCGGCAAGGGGCCGGCCAACGGCGTGCTGCTCGGCTCGCTCATGCGCGACACACGCAAGTTCTTCGGCGCGACCTGATCGGGCCACGACGGTCAGGGAACGCGCAGGACGAGCTTGCCGGCGGTCTGTCCGGCCTGCATGCGCGCGAACGCAGCCGGCGCCTCGGCCAGGGGGCGCACCGAGTCGATCGCCGGGCGGGCGCCGCTCGCCGCGAGCATCGCGGCGAGCGCGCTCAGGTCCTCGACCGTGCCCATCGTCGAGCCGAGGATGTCCAGATGGCCGAAGTAGACGCGCCGCAGCGGCAGCGTCGGCATCGTCCCGCTCGTCCCGCCGGCGATCACCACCTTCCCGTGCGGGCGCACGCTGGCCAGCGAGTGCTCGAAGGTCGCCTCGCCAACGGTCTCGATGACCAGGTCGACCGGCCGCTCGAGCCGCGTCCCGGTCGCGAGCGCCTCGTGCGCCCCCAGCGAGCGGGCGAGCTTGAGCATCTCGCCGCGGCGGCTCGTGGCGATGACGTGGGCCCCGACGTGGGCGGCGAGGATGACCGCTGCGGTGGCGACCCCGCCGCCGGCGCCCTGGATGAGCACGCGCTGCCCGGGACGCAACTCGCCGCGGACGAACAGCATCCGGAAGGCGGTCAGGTACGCGGTCGGCAGGCACGCGGCCTGCTCGAAGGTGAGCGCTGGCGGCTTCTCGACCAGGTTCGCGCTCGGCGCGGCGACGCGCTCGGCGAGCGTGCCGGGGTGCAGGTCCGAGAGCAGCGAGACGCGGTCGCCGTCGTCGCTGATCACCGCGTGGACGATCACTTCGCGGCCGTCGGCGGCGACGCCGGCGGCGTCAGAGCCGAGGATCATCGGCATCCGCTCGGCCGGCAGGCTGACGCCGCGCAGCGCCCACAGATCGTGGTGGTTGAGCGCCGCGGCGCGGACGTCAACGACCTCCCAGCCGGGCGGTATGCTCGGCTCGAGCGCGTCGTCGACCACGCGGACGCCGGCGACCGGATCCTCGCGATCCTGGCTGACGACCTGGACGGCCCGCATCGCGGCGACTCTACCAGGGCCCTGTCAACGATCGTTAACGCCGCGGCCGCACGCCGCGCTTCACGCAGAACTGCGGCCGCGGCCGCAGGCGGCCGCGGCCGTCCCAGCGATCAGAATCGGAGCGCACGATGACCCCGAGCAGGCGCATACAGGTCGTGGCCGAGGACGTCGCCTTCGGCGAGTCCCCGCGCTGGCACGACGGCCGCCTGTGGTTCGCCGACTGGGGGGCCCGGGAGATCCTCACCGTCGACGAGGCGGGCACGAAGGAGCTGGTCCTGCGCGTGGACTTCCCGGCCTTCCCGATGTGCCTGGACTTCCTGCCCGACGGCCGGCTGCTCGTCGTCGCCGGCCGTGACGGGCGGCTGCTGCGCCGCGAGCACGACGGTCGCCTGGTCAGGCACGCCGACCTCGGCGCCCTCTCGCGGCACCCCTGGAACGACATCGTCGTCGACGGCGCTGGCAACGCGTACGTGAACAACACCGGCTTCGAGTTCCCCGGCGAGAAGTTCCGTCCCGGCACGGTCGCGCTCGTCACGCCGGACGGCGGCGCGCGCGAGGTGGCGCACGGCCTCGCCTTCCCGAACGGGATGGCGATCACGCCCGACGGACGGACGCTGATCGTCGCCGAGTCCTACGTCGGGCGCCTGACCGCGTTCGATATCGGCGAGGACGGTGACCTGTCTGACCGCCGCATCTGGGCCGAGCTCCCGGGCTCGGCCCCCGATGGCATCTGCCTGGACGAGGACGGCGCGGCCTGGTTCGCCGAGGTTCCCGGGAAGCGCTGCGTTCGGGTCGCGGAGGGCGGCGAGGTGCTCGAGACGATCGAGCACGATCGCGGCTGCTTTGCCTGCATCCTCGGCGGCGCCGATCGGCGCACGCTGTTCTTCCTCGCGCAGTCGTGGGGCGGCGTGCAGGCGAGCATCGCCGGCGCGGGCGGGCGCACGGGACAGGTGCTCGCCGTCGTCGCGCCGGCGCCGTCCGCCGGCCGGCCGTGAGCCCGGCTACTCGTCGTCGAACAGCCCGACGTACTTGGCGATCGCCTCGGAGCGGTTGACCGCGCCGACCTTGCGCAGGATGTGCTTGACGTGCGACTTGACCGTGCCCTCGGTGAGCACGAGCCGGTCGGCGATCGTCGCGTTGGAGGCGCCGCGGACCATCAGCTCGAGCACCTCGCGCTCGCGCGGGGTGATCACCTCGTCGAGCTCAGCGCGGGTCGAGCGCGGCACGCTGACGCGTTCGGCCTCGCGCGCGTCGAACCGTCGGGCGAGCTCGATCTGCGAGTCGCACAGCGCGTCCATGATCGACTCCGCGCCACGCAGGCGCTCGCGCACGCGCTCGCGCTGGGTGAGCAGTTGCTCCTCGAGCGCGCGGCGCTCGTAGAGCTGCTCAAAGCCGGTCGCGAAGGCCCACAGCGCGTCGCGGTCGACCTCGTCGCAGCGCGGGCCGTCGGGCCCGTGATCGGCGTGCAGGAAGCCGATGATGCGCCCGCCGCAGGCGATGGCCATCGCCACGTAGGAGTTGGTGCGGCTCGCGCGTACGATCGGCTCGTGGGTACGGGGGTGGCTGAGCGCGTCGCGCACGAGCGCCGGGCGGCGTTCGGCGAGCGGGCGCATCTCGACGAACGGGCTGCTGACCTGGCTCATGAGCTCCACGAACTGCGCCTCGAAGGTGGGGTCGTCAGGGAAGTAGGCCCGCCACGGCGTCCAGCGGTCGCCCTCCACGCGCGAGAGCAGCGCGCGGCGCAGCTCGCAGCTGACCACGAGCTCCTCGCACACGCGCTCGGCCAGGTCGCCGGTGCTGGGCAGCGCCCGCAGCCGCGCGAGCCCCTCGTCGACGCGCGCGAGGCGGCGCAGCCTCGTCTCGGCGATTCGGTGGCGCACCCGCCGGAGCATCTCGTCGAGCTCGAGCACGAGCGCGGTGAGCGCCTCGACGTCCGGCCGCTCACCGGCGAGGCGCTCGACGGTGTCCTGCGCCTGGCGCCCGAGCTCGGCGCGCACATCGGCGAGCAGCTCGCCGCCCGCGGGCGCGGTGCCGCGCGCGAGCGCCACTCGCGCGCGCTCGAGCGCCGCGCGCGGCCGGCCGGCCTGGACGACGACGGCGCTCATCGGCGCTCCGGTGCGCGGCCGCTGAGCCGCACGTAGCGGGCGACCGCCTCGGCGCGGTTGGCCGCCCGCAGCTTGCGCAGGATGTTCTTGACGTGTGACTTGACCGTGCCCTCGGAGATCACCAGGCGCTCGGCGATCTGGCGGTTGCGCGCCCCGCGCGCCATCAGGTCGAGGACCTCGCGCTCGCGCGCGGTGAGCAGGCTCTCCAGGCGGGCCGCGCCGGCCGCGCTCGCGGCGATGACGCCGGGCGGCGGCGCCTCACGCGGAGCGGGGCGGGCGTTGTCGAGCGCGAGCTCGCCGCTGATCTCCCCGAGCGCCTGCTCGGCCCAGGCGAACGCCCGGCGGACCTCCTCGCGCTGGGTGGCCAGCCGCTCGAGCAGCACCGCGCGCTCGAACACCGGGCCGAAGTGGTCGGCGAAGTCGCTCAGCGCGTCACGATCGCTCGCGTCGACCGCCCGAGTAATCCCGAAGCGGTCGGCGTGCAGGAATCCGATCACGCGTCCGCCGGAGGTGATCGGGCTGGCGACGTAGCTCGGCGAGCGCGCCGCCGCGACGATCGCCTTGTGCGTGCGCGGGTCGCCGCGGGGATCGAGGACGAGCACGGCGGTGCGCTTTCGCACCAGCTCGCTCTCGAGCACCATGTGGGAGAGCGGGATCTCCGCCGTGGCGACGAAGTCGAAGAAGATGTCCGCGTTGGGGTCCACGCCGGACTCGACGTGGAGCACGTCGGGTACCCACAGCGACCCGCGCACGCGCGAGATCATCGCCCGGCTGAACCCGCAGGACCGACACAGCTCGACCGGTGCGGCGTCGATCAGCTCCGAGGGCGAGCCGAGCGCGGCCAGGCGGCGCATCGCGCTGCGCACCGCGACCTGCCGGGCGCGGGCCGCGCGCGCGGCGTGCTCGCGCAGCTGTCCGTCGAGCGAGCCGAGCTCGAGCAGCCAGGCGGCCAGCTCGGCCAGCCGCGCCGGCGTGCCGGTCGCCCGCTGCAGCCGCTCGCGCACCTGCAGGACCAGGGCGTCCACCGCCCGCAGCGCGTCGGAGGGTTCGCGGTGGTCGGCCAGGGCGTCGGCGGCCGACCGCCGCACCCGCTCGAGGTCGCCGCGCCGAGTCCCCGTCGCCCGCGCGGGGCAGCCGAACTCGGTCTCTTTGTCGACGATGGCCAACGGGCGCCGCTCCTCTCTCGCCGGCGAGCGGGCCGGAGCTCCCTCGCCAGTGAGGAATCTACCCCTTCTGGGGGACGGCGTGAACCGTTCGACCTCTCCCGTTCGAGGGGTGAAGATCGGGCGGCGGTGCGATTGCGCGAGGGCGCTCGCCGTCGCTAGGCTTCAGGAGATGCCCAGCGTGCGCTTGGAGCCGATCGAGGAGGAGATCGAGTGCGGCGACGACGAGACCGTCCTCGACGCCGCCTTCCGCCAGGGGTTCAACCTCGTCCACGGTTGCCGCGAGGGCCAGTGCTCGGCCTGCAAGTGCTTCCTGCTCGAGGGCGAGGTCACGCTCAAGCGCTACTCCTCGTTCGCGCTGTCGGACACCGAGGAGTCCCAGGGATACACGCTGCTGTGCCGCGCGATGCCCGACTCCGATCTCGTCGTCGAGCTGCTGCACGTCGACGACGACTACCGCCTGGCGCACCCGATCGTCGAGGGCCGCTCGCGGGTGACGGCGATCGACTCGCTCACCCACGACATCTACCGCCTCGAGCTCGAGGTCACCGATCCGGCTGACACGTTCGGGTTCGAGGCCGGGCAGTACGTCGACCTGGTGATCCCGGGGACCGAGACGCGCCGCTCGTTCTCGATGGCCAACCTGCCCGACGGGCGGATCGAGCTGATCATCAAGCACTACCCCGGCGGCGCCTTCTCATCGCTGCTCGCCGAGAGCCTGAAGGTGGGCGACGAGCTCGACTTCCACGGTCCCTACGGGTCGCTGCGCTTGCGCGAGAGCGACCGCGACGTGCTGATGATCGCCGGCGGCTCGGGCATGGCGCCGGTCCTCGGCCTGCTGCGTGAGCTGGCCCGCCGCGGAGGCGGACGCAAGGTCGCCTTCTTCTACGGCGGCCGCGCCCGGGCCGACCTCTTCTACGGCGAGGAGATCGCCGCGCTGGTGGAGCAGATCCCCGAGCTGCAGTTCATCCAGGTCCTCTCCGAGCCCGCCGGCGACGACGGCTGGGACGGCGCGCAGGGCTTCGTCCACGAAGCCGCGTGTGCGGCGCTCGCCGCCGGCGAGCTGACCGACCCCGAGGTCTATATGTGCGGGCCGCCGCCGATGATCGACGCCGCCATCGACGATCTGACCAGCACCCACGGCGTCGCCGAGGACGACATCCACTTCGACAAGTTCACGACTGCCGCGGAGGCTGAATGACCGATCCGAGCGACCTGCCCGCCCACGTCAAGGTGCGCGAGGTGGGGCCGCGCGACGGTTTTCAGAACGAGCCCGAACGGATCCCCACCGAGGACAAGATCCGCCTGATCGACGGGCTGATGCGCACCGGTGTGCGCAACGTGGAGGTCACGAGCTTCGTCCGCGCCGACGTCATCCCACAGCTCAGCGACGCGATCGACGTGCTGCACGGGATCGACCGCCCCGACGGCGTCTCGCTCAGCGTGCTCGTCCCCAACGAGCGGGGCCTGGACAACGCGCTGCACCACCGGGACTGCTTTCAGGAGGTCGGCGTGTTCTGCTCGGCCTCCGAGACCCACAACCGCAAGAACGTCAACCGCTCGATCGACGAGTCGATGCAGGGTCTGGAGCGGATGATTCCCCGTATCCGCGACGCCGGCCTGCACTGCGAGGCGGTCATCGCCACCGCCTTCGGCTGCCCCTACGAGGGCCAGGTGCCGATCGAGCACCTCTTCGGCCTGGTCCGTCGCCTCGCCGCCGCGGGCGCCCACGAGGTCGGCTTCGGCGACACCACCGGGATGGGCAACCCGCGCCAGGTGCGCGAGACCTTCACCCGCGCGCGCGAGGAGCTCGACGGGGTCGAGCTCCTCGCCCACTTCCACAACACGCGCGGCCAGGGTCTGGCCAACGCGCTCGCCGCGCTCGAGAGCGGAGTGACGAGCTTCGAGTCGAGCTTCGGCGAGCTCGGCGGCTGTCCGGTCCCGCCCGGCTCGGCCGGCAACGTCTCCAGCGAGGACCTCATCTCGATGTTCCACGAGATGGGCGTGGACACCGGCGTCTCGCTCGAGAAGCTGCTCGAGTGCACGCGCGACGTGCAGCAGGTGCTCGGCCGGCCGCTCGGCAGCCATGTGCTGCGCGCCGGGCCGGTCAGCTGGAACGGCTGAGGAGTCCCGCCGCCCGGCTCGAGCGGGCGCTCGAAGCCGGGCGAGGGTCCCCGTGAGTGGGGCTAGGCCTTGACCGCGCCGAGCGTCTCGCGGGCGTGCTGGCCGACCTCCTCGTACACGCCGGCGGTGTGCCCGATGGCGCCGCCGAGCCACATGAAGCCGTGGATCATCCCCGGGTTTTGCAGGTGCACCGTGGGGACGCCGGCCTCCTTGAGCTTGGCCGCGTAGGCGTTGCCCTCGTCGCGCAGCGGGTCATAGCCGGCGGTCACGACGATCGCCGGCGGAAGACCGGAGAGGTCGCCGTGCAGCGGCGAGACACGCAGGTCGGAGGCGTCGACGTCGGCGCCGTTGAGATAGTGATCCTCAAACCACCGCATCGAGGCCTGGGTGAGCAGGTAGCCCTCCCCGTTCTCGCTGCGCGAGGACGACTCGTTGACCGCGTCGACGATCGGGTAGAGCAGGATCTGCAGCGCGATGTCCGGGCCGCCGCGCTCGCGCGCCATCAGCGGGACGACCGCGGCGAGGTTGCCTCCGGCGCTGTCGCCGGAGACGGCCAGGCGCCCGTCGCCGCCCAGCTCGCTTGCGTGCTCGGCCACCCATGCGGTCGCCGCGTAGCAGTCCTCGGCTCCCGCGGGCGCCTTGGCCTCGGGGGCGAGCCGGTAGTCGACCGACACCACGTGGCAGTCGGAAGCGTTCGCGAGCTGACGGCACGGCTTGTCGGCGACCTCGATGTCACCGAGCACGAACCCGCCGCCGTGGTAGTAGACGATGATCGGGCGTGCCTCGCCCGACACGCGGTAGGCGCGCACGGGGATGTCGCCGCCCGGACCGGGCACCTCGAGGTCCTTGACCTCGGCGACGTCCTCGGCGTCGCCCTCGAGCTGGATGAACAGCGCGAGCGTCTGGCGGGCCTCCTCGACGCTCATGTCGCAGAAGTCCTTCAGCCCCATCGCTTGGAACTGCTCGAGCAGCCCCTGCACCTGTGGGTCCAGCGTCATCCTCGTGCTCCTCTCCTCGAACGTGGGTGTCGAGGAGAGATGCTCTCACGGTGGCGCCGTGAGCGTCGCCAGACCGCCGATGCCGCCGCGCACCAGCGCGCACAGACGGTCGATGACGTCGTCCGCCTTGAGCACGCCGGGCGGCCAGTAGATGACCGAATGCAGCAGGCCGATCGAGCCCTGGGCGGCGAGCGAGACGTCGTCGTCGGCGGCGTCGGGGCAGGCGGCGGCGATCGCCAGCTCCCAGCGGCGGGCGTGCGCGCGCAGGCGGCGCAGGAACGGCTTGCGCCACGGGTCCACGAGCGAGCGGTGCTCGTGGGCGTAGATGCTCACCAGGTGGCGGTGCTCCACGACGAACCGCGCGTGACGGCGGATCAGCTGGTCGAGCGTGGCGTCGGAGTCCTCGCCGTCCTCGGGGGGCAGGTCGGCGCTCACCAGGTCCATCGCGCGGTCGAACAGCGCCGCGAGCAGCTCGTCCTTGCTGCGGAAGTGCCGGTAGAGCGCCGGCCCGGACATCCCCGCGCGCTCGCCGATCTCGTCGACGCCGACGCCGTGGAAGCCGCGCTCGAAGAACAGCTCGGCGGCCACCTCGAGGATCTCATCGCGCCGGCTCACTGGCCAGAGGGTAGCGGCTTGCGGTTAACGATCGTTACACTTCAGGGAGATGCCCGCGGACGCCTCGCTGATCGGTACCGAGCTCGGCGTCGAGCGCTTCCCCCTCGATCGCTCCAAGCTGCGCGAGCTGGCCATCGCCGTCCAGGACGAGGACCCGATCGCCCTCGACGGGCGGGCGGTCCCGCTCAACTGGCCGGTGCTGGTCCAGCACTGGCGCCCGAAGGGCTCGATCGCCGAGGCGCTCGGGCTCGACCTGCGGCGGGTCGTGCACGGCGAGGTCCGCTGGGAGTACCTCGCGCCGGTGGGGGTCGGCGAGGAGATCACCGCGCGCCGCTGGGTGGCCGGCGTGACCAGCCGCGAGGGCAAGCGCGGGGGGACGATGACGCTCGTCTCGGTCCAGATCGACTTCACGCGCGCGGACGGCACGCCGGTCGCTCGCCAGACCGACACGATCATCGAGACGGCCGGATGACCGATGTGGGCACCCGCATGCCCGAGCGCGTCATCGGGCCGATCACCCGCACCGATCTCGTCCGCTACGCCGGTGCGGCCGGCGACATGAACCCGATCCACCACGACGAGGAGTTCGCCCGCTCGGCCGGCCAGCCGAGCGTGTTCGCGCACGGACTGCTGACCGGCGGGATGCTCGCCGCTCAGGTGGCCGGCTGGCTCGGCGCCGCCAACGTGCGCTCGCTTTCGCTGCGCTTCACCGGCCGGGTGCTCCCCGGCGACACGCTCGCGCTCGAGGGCGTCGTCGAGGAGATCGACGAGGTCGCCGGCGAGCGGATCGCCAAGTGCGCGCTGCGGGTCGTCCGCCAGACCGGCGAGGACGCCCTGCGCGCGGTCGCGACCGCTGTCGTGACCTGACGGCGCTGAGCCTCAGACGAGCGCGAGCTCGTCGGCGAGGCGGTCCTGGTAGGCGCTGGCCGTGCCGAACAGCCAGGCGTCGCTCTTGGCGCGCTTGAACACCAGTTGCAGGTCGTGCTCCCAGGTGTAGCCGATGGCTCCGTGCAGGAACAGGGCGCGGTCGGCGATGCGGATCCCGGCCTCGGCAGCCGCCGCCTTGGCGATCCACGCGTGGCGCGAGGCGTCCCGCTCGCCCGCGTCGAGCGCCCACGCCGCGTAGAGCACCGCCGAGCGCGTGGCCTCGACGTCGACGAGCATCTGCGCGGCCTGGTGGCTGACCGCCTGGAAGGAGCCGACCGGGACGCCGAACTGGCGTCGGTCGGCGACGTACTCGACGGTCATGTCGAGCATCCGCTGCATCGCGCCCAGGGCGTCGGCGGCGACGAGCACCGCTGCGCGCTCGGCGGCGCGCAGCAGCCCGCCCGCGGGCAGCGAGCCGAGCCGCTCGCCCTCGCCGCAGACGGTCACCGCCGCGAAGGACCGCGTGCGGTCGACGTGCGCACGCTCCTGCGCCGCCAGCGGCGCGAGCGAGACCGCGCCCGACTCGTCGACGAGCACGACGCGCTCGGCGCCGAGAGCGCCCAGGCAGAGCGCCAGGTCGGAGCCCGAGCGGTCGACCATCCGGGTGGCCTGCACGCCGAGCGCCGCCGCCGGCTCGCCCGCCGCCAGCTGCCCGACCAGCTCGCCCGAGTCGGGGAGCTCGGTCAGCAGCAGCGCGGCGAGCAGCCCCGCGTAGAGACGGTCGGCGGGCACCGCGCCGCGCCCCAGCTCTTCGGCGAGGATCGCGAGCTCCATCATCCCGCCGCCCTGTCCGCCGAGTTCCTCGTCCAGGCCGATTCCGCTCCAGCCCTGACGGACGGCGATCGCCTCGGCCTCGCCGGGGCCCTCCTCGAAGGCCCATCGGCGTACCGTGCCGGAGGGCGCCTCGCGGTCGACGACGCCGCGCACGGAGGAGCGCAGAAAGTCCTGCTCGTCGGTCGGCTCGAGCCGCACGCGCGCACCATACCACGCCAGTGATAACGTTCGTTAACCAACTTCGTTCGACGACAGGAGCACGATGCCCGAGCTCACCGACACCCTCTACGAGGAGCATCAAGGGGTTGCCTGGATCACCATCAACCGGCCCGAGCGTCACAACGCGTTCCGCGCCCACACCGTCGACGAGCTCATCGCCCTGTTCAAGCGCGCGTGGGTGAGCAACGACGTCGGCGCGATCGCGATCACCGGCGCCGGCGAGAAGGCGTTCTGCACCGGCGGCGACAAGAAGCAGCGCGCCGAGACCGGGGACTACGGCCCGTCGGCGACCGGGATCATGGAGATCGAGACCCTGCACCGCGTGATCCGCGACGTGCCCAAGCCGGTGATCGCCGCGGTCAACGGGTACGCGATCGGCGGCGGCCACGTGCTGCACGTGGTCTGCGATCTGACCGTCGCGGCCGAGCACGCCCGCTTCGGCCAGGTCGGCCCCCGCGTGGGCTCCTTTGACGCCGGCCTGGGCAGCGCCTACCTGGCGCGCGTGATCGGCGAGAAGCGGGCGCGGGAGATCTGGTTCCTGTGCGAGCAGTACGACGCCCAGCAGGCGCTCGCGTGGGGCCTGGCCAACCGCGTCGTCCCCGCCGCCGAGTTGCGCGCGGCCGTCCAGGAGTGGGGCGAGAAGATCAACCGCCTCTCGCCGACCGCGCTGAAGGTGCTCAAGCAGTCCTTCAACACCGACACCGAGCAGTTCGTCTCGATGGGGCAGATGGCGTTCTCGACGCTCGAGCTGTTCACGCCCTCCGACGAGGCCAAGGAGGGGTACATGGCCTTCAACGAGAAGCGCCCACCCGACTTCAGCCCGTACCGCGGCCACTGATATGACCGACGAGCTCGAGGTCATCGAGCACGGCGAGGGCGTGCTCGAGCTGCGCCTGAACCGTCCGGATCGCCTGAACGCCTGGACCCCGACGCTGAGCGTCGCCACCGTCGCGGCGCTCGAGGCGGCCGAGCGCGACGACGCCGTGCGCGCGGTGATCTTCACCGGCGCCGGGCGCGGGTTCTGCGCCGGGGTGGACATGGCGGTCGGGTTCGAGACGCACCCCGACGGCGGCGCGAACCTGCGCATGACCCACCGGCGCTGGTACGCGCCGCCGGTGCTCTCGCTGCGCGCGCTGCCCAAGCCGGTGATCGCCGCGGTCAACGGCCCCGCCGTCGGCTACGGCACGTCGCTCGCGCTTGCATGCGACTTCACGCTGATGGCGCGCTCGGCCTACCTGATGCTCGGCTTCGCGCGCATCGGCGTCGCGCTCGACGGCGGCGCCTCGCTGTTCGTGTACTCACGCATCGGGCGCGGACGGGCGACCGAGATGGCGATGCTCGCCGACCCGATCCCCGCCGAGGCCGCCCTGGAGTGGGGGCTGGTCAACCGCGTGATCGACGACGAGCAGCTGCACGAGGAGGCGCTCGCGCTCGCGCGGCGCCTGGCTGCGGGACCGACCCAGGCCTACGCCGGGATCAAGGCGGAGTTCAACCACCTCGAGCTGCCCGGCCTGGCCGAGCAGCTGGAATTCGAGGGCGAGGTCCAGGAGCGCATGGCCCGCTCGGCGGACTTCACCGAGGGCGTGTCGGCGTTCCTGGCCAAGCGCCCGGCGCGCTTCACCGGGCGCTAGCGTACCCGGCGCCCGGCCGCCGCCCAGGCGCCGGTCCATCCAACGAAGGGGGCGCCTTCATGTCGCCGCTATCGGCGCGTGGCGGCAGGCTCGTCCGCCCTGCTGCTCGGGCTTCGCATCCGCCCGAGTCGCCTCGGCCCGATCGCTGCTGAGGAGCATCCACCGTGAGCTCGTCGCATCCGAGCACCCGATGCACTGCGCCCACGGCGCCGAGAAGTCCAAGACGAAGACCGGACCGCGCGGCGCCACCGGGCCCCCGGGAGCCCGGGCGCACGCGAGCCCCCGGCGCAAGCGGTCCCGGGGGGCCGACGTGGTCGGGCTCGTGAGCCCGATGAGCACCGCCGGCACCGAGCACACCGTGCTCGGCAGCGGTCCGATCCAGTTCGGGATCAGCTGCACGCCGGGCACGGACCCCGGCGAGACGATGCTCACCCTGGAGCGGACGACGACGGCACCGCTGGACGTCCGGGAGTTCACCTTCGTGCCGGTGCCGGGCGGAGCGCCACACGGCGGGATCACCGAGGCTGCGCTCCCTGTGCGCACTGCCTCCAATCCGACCGACGTGCCCTCGGGCGAGGAGTTGGGTCACACCATCGACTTCGACTTCGAGCCGGGCGGCGGCGGCACGCCGCCGTGGCTCTCGGTGACCGTCACCGCCACGACCGGGTCCCCGGCTACCTGCACGCCGGCCGGGGTCGAGCTTCAGGCCCTGTTAGCCGGCGAGGCCGCTCTCGACCACGTGGGTGATGTAATCCGGCGGCCACGCCATCTCGACGTGGCCGACGCCGGGCTGCCCGTCGATCGTCACCGCCATCGAGCACTCGTTCAGGTGCAGCAGCGGGCTGGCCGGGAGGAGCACGCGCGCGAACGTGGTCCCGTCGACCTGGACCTCGCGGCCGGCCTCGTCGCGTACCTGCGCGCTGATCGACGTGTGCCACAGCTGCGGGTCGGTCTCGAACCGCGAGGCGACGTCGACGATCGGGCTGGTGAGCCCGTCGCGATGGATGTAGCCGCGCAACTGGCGCCGGCCGACGGCGGAGATGTCGAAGAAGTGCACGGCGGTGTCCTCGCCGGCCTGGCACTCCATCCACTTCCAGTGCTGCGCGGCGCCCCAGTCCCGCGTGCCCCAGGAGTGGTCGCGGTGGCCGTAGGTCTCGAACGGGAACTCGCGCCCGTCGACGGTGAGCACGCCGCGCACGCGGCCGGACTGCTCGAAGCGGTTGTCGGCGACGTAGGGCGGGCAGCCGTCCCGGTGCGAGCCGTAGGCGTAGGCCGGGTGCATCGCCTCGAACTCGTACTCGATCTGCATGCGCTCGCCGACGTAGGCCGCCTGCGCGCGTTCGAGCGCCTCGCCGTGGCGCACGTCGAGCCGCCCGACGCTCCAGGTGTCGAAGCCCATCGAGTCGGGCACGGCGATGCCGTCGACCGCCTCGAAGATCGGCCCGTCCTTGACCGCCGGCCCGAAGGCGGCGCCTATCCGCCCGGCGCGGCCCTCGCCGTTGACCCAGGTGTACAGCCACGAGGCGACGTCGTGCTCGGGCAGCTGCAGCATGAACACCAGCGACTCGCGGGCGTAGGGCCCGGGCCGCAGGGCGTGGCGGGAGTCGTGGACGGGTTCGAGCTCAGTGATCGTGGTCATCAGGCCTCCACCCGGTTCAGGGACGGGAACCCCTTGCCGAGCAGGAACACCGGCGCGAGGACCTCGGCGGCCTTCGGGCCGGAGAGCGTCTCCCACGCCTGCTCGGTGAGCGGGGCGGGTTGGTAGATCGAATCACGGATGTCCTCCCACACGCCGGCGAGCCTGGCGTGGGGCATCATCATCTCGGTCGTGTAGACCATCACGCCGTCGCGGATCTTCTCCTCGTAGGAGCGCTCGCCGATCCGTGGGTACAGCTCGAGCGTGGCCTGCGAGCACTTGGCGGCGATCGCGCGCATCTCCTCGGCGGCGATCAGTCGCAGCTCGGACTGCGGCGTGTCCTCGCGGTCCTTGGCGTAGACCGCGATGCCGCTGAGGTGGCGGTGGTAGTCGGTCGGCTTGGCGAACGTCGTGGTGATGTCGTTGATGCGGATGTCGACCGGCTCATTGGGGCGGAAGACCATCGCCTCGGTCACGCAGTACGGCAGCCCCTCGGCGACGTCGCTCCACGGGTAGGCGGGCTCGTGCAGCCAGTGGTCGCGCACGAGCATGAAGCCGCCACCCGGCACCGGGTAGGGACCGCTGTCGCACATCCCCGCGCGGCAGTCGTAGTGGAGCAGGAAGCCGAACAGCTCGGTCGTCGCGTTGAAGCGCTTGAAGGCGGTATGCAGGTCCTCGTCCTCGGAGAGCCGCTGCTCGTCGGCGAGCAGGCGCTCGACGATCTCCTCGGCGAGCAGCGGCTGCCGGAAGCCGCGCCCGGAGACCAGGCCGCAGCCCACGCCCCAGGTGCCGTACTGCAGCCGGCGGCCGAACTGGATGATCGCCTCGATGTCCGCGCGGCGCTCGGCGGGCCCGTGCAGGCCGAGGCTGATCGCGATGCCGCGCCCGAGCAGCGCGCAGAACGGCAGCGCCCAGTTGCGCGTGACGTTGATCTTCGAGCCGAGCTCGCGCGTGGGCGTGCGGCCCATGTCGATCACGCCGTCGACGCCGATCCGGTCGGTGATCAGCCGGAACGCGTCCGCATAGGTCGACCACTGCTGCACGAAGGACACGGTCTCGTACTGCTGGCGCGGGATCAGGCCCGACTCGCCCTCGGTCGAGCGGTTGGCGATCAGCTCCCACAGGTTCCAGTTGGCGTACTCGAACCAGCCCTGCATCTCCTCGTCGCTGATCGCGTCGCGGTGCACGTCGGCATCGGTGCAGTCCATGAACGGCACCTTGATGCGCCGACGCATCTGCTCGTCGCCGGCCGTGCCGCCGGGGACCTCAGCCAGGTACCTCTCGAGGAAGGGGAGGAAGTCCTCGGCACTCATCAGGCGTCCTTGACGAAGACGTTGGCCATCGGCGAGCGGTCGGTCTCCAGACGCACGATCGTGCCGTCGGCGGGGATCGTCTCGCCGCGGTCGGTCTGGATCCCGTCGGCGAAGCTCACCGACATCACGCACGGGATTCCGAACTCGCGGGAGACGATCCCGAGGTGGCTCTCCGGTCCGCCGTTGAGCGTGATCAGGCCGCGCACCCCGACCGTGAGCGCGGGCGCCATGAACGTCGTCGTCCCGGCGCGGGAGATCACGATCGCGTCGCTCACGTCCCCGCTGGTCACGAACGCCATCACGTCCTGCGGCGAGTCAAGCCAGCGCGTCGGACCCTCGACGGGCTCGTGCTCGAAGACGTTCTGCCCGGTGCCGGCGAACATGTATCCGGCGGGTGCGTCTGTGGTCATGCGGTCCTCTCCCTCGACGTTCGAAACGAGCGTTAACGGCCTCCCCGGGGCGAGCATAACCGCTGATTCCTTGCTCGACGGTGGCAGGCGCATCACCCGATGGTGGGGAATACGCACAGTGCCGCGGGCAGTCCGCATGACTCTCGGTAGCGCGGGGCTGTAGCATCGCGCCGTACGCCTTGTACCGGGCCCCTGCGGTTGACAGCCGCATCGGGCCCGGTGAGAATGCGAACACGGCCGCCGATTCCAAAGAGGGAGACTGTTGCGATGGGAGAGGACTACGAGAAGGTCAGCGAGGAGGTTTACCCCCCGCCCCCGTCCGGCGCGGGCGCCGACCCCAATGCTCGCTGGCTCGCCGAGCGGATCATCCAGGGCTCAGTGCAGCTCTACACGAGCGCTGAGCCGCGACTGGCTCACCGCTTCGCGCTCGCCCAGACCTCACTGTCCTGGCACTTCACGGATGCCGAGCCACTCGGCTTCACGCTGCTGCTCGATCGTGCTCCGGTGGAGGTGCTCACGCAGCCGCGCAGCGACAGCGAGATCGACATCTACCTGACGGCGCAGCAGTTGCTCGATGTCTACACCGGGCGCTCGCACCTGACGATGGAGATCGCCCGCGGGAACATCACCTACGAGGGGACGGTTCGCAAGTTCCTTGCGCTTGTTCCCTTGCACAAGCGTCTGGACTTCCGCGTGATGGGTGCGATCGCGCGCGAGTACAAGGAGCACATGGCCAACGGCCAGAGCGCCCGCTGACGCGGCGCTCGGTCTGAACGTCGAATCAGTGGGCGCCGGCCGCGGAAAGCGCGGCCGGCAGCGCATGCCGCCACGCCAACGCGGCGGGCGGCGCCGTCCGAGTTAGTCGAACGGCTCTCGACCTGCGATCGCGTCCCTGGGAACGTAGGCGTCCCGCGCCTCGGCTGCGGAAGACGAGGAGAGCCGGACGACCAGGAGGGAGGGGCCTCGATGGCCACACGCGCGACGCTGCCGCCGGGCGGCTCGACGATTGACGTCACGACGCTTGCCGATCCCGACGCGGGCTGGGTCAACCGCCGCGTTTACGTCGAGCGCGACATCTACGAGCTCGAGCTCGAGCGCGTCTTCGCGCGCGGGTGGCTCTACCTGTGCCACGTCTCCCAGCTGGGGGAGCCGGGCGACTACGTCACGACGTTCATGGGCGAGGATCCGGTGATCGTCGTGCGCGGCGCCGACGGCATCGTTCGCGCATTCCTGAACGCGTGCCGGCATCGGGGCATGCGGGTGTGCCGCGCGGAGGAGGGCAACACGAGCTTCTTCCGTTGTCCCTACCACGCGTGGACGTACTCCAACGAGGGCGAGCTGCGCGGCGTGCCCAAGTACCGGCTCGCGTACGAGGGGGTCATGCAGCGCGAGGACTGGGGCCTTGTTCCGGTGGCCAAGCTCGCCGACTACCAGGGCCTCGTGTTCGCCACGTGGGACCGGCAGGCCCCGGACCTGCTCGACTACCTGGGCGACTTCACGTTCTACCTGGACCTCGGGTTCGGGCGCGACCCGCAGGGCGTGGAGATCCTCTCCGGCGCGCACAAGTGGGCGATCGACGCCAACTGGAAGCACCCGTCGGAGAACTTCGCCTGCGACATGTATCACGGGCTCGGCGCGCACCTCCGCCCGGCCGAGCTCGGCCTGATGACCCAGTTCGCCGACGAGGGCTACGAGGTGTCCGCCGGCGTCGGGTACATCGGCCACGAGATCACCCGGCCGGTGAGCGAGGACGGCGACGGCGACGAGACGCTGCACGGCTACTGGTCGATGCCCAACCCGTACACGTACGTGCTCAAGGAGCAGCGCAAGGCGGTCGCGGCCAAGCACGACGAGCAGGTCGCGCGCCTGGTCCCCTCCGGCCACGCCTCGATCTTCCCCAACTTCTCGTTCCTGGACCTCGAGAACCTGCGGCTCGTCCGCGTGCAGCAGCCGCTCGGCCCCGACCGGGTGATGATCCACCAGTGGTGCTGCGTGGACGCGAGCCTGGACCCCGAGCTCAAGCAGGTGCTGCGCCGCCAGTACGAGCTCGCCTTCGGGCCCACGGGACTGCTCGAGCAGGACGACGGCGAGAACTGGCGCGAGTGCCAGGAGGGGATGCGGGGCTGGATCGGGCGCCGGCTGGACTCGAACATGGACCTCGGCCGCGGTAGGGAGCGGCCGGCCAGCGAGATCCTCGGCGACAAGTTCCCAGGTCGCGGCGGCGGCATCTGGTCGGAGGCCAACCAGCGCCAGTTCTTCCGCCACTGGATGGCCTTCATGGGCAGCGACGGCTGGGATGAGCTGCGTGGACGACTCACGGAGGTGAGCCACTGATGGCGACGCACAAGAGGGTGGCGCAGCCGGCCGAAGGACGGCGAGCCGGGCCCCTCTTCCTTTCCGATCAGACGATTCCCCCGGGCGTGACCCTCGACCTGGGCGGCCTAGCCGACCCCGACGCCGGCTGGGTGAGCCGGCGGGTCTACGTGGACCCCGGGGTCTACGAGCTCGAGCTCGAGCGCGTGTTCGCCCGCGCGTGGCTGTACCTCGGGCACGTCTCGCAGCTGCGCGAGCCGGGCGACTACATCACGACGATGATGGGCGAGGATCCGGTGATCGTCGTTCGCGGCGCCGACGGCATCGTGCGCGCGTTCCTGAACTCGTGCCGACATCGCGGGATGCGGGTGTGCCGCGCGGAGGAGGGCAACACGAGCTTCTTCCGCTGCCCGTACCACGCGTGGACGTACTCCAACGAGGGCGACCTGCGCGGGGTGCCCAAGTACCGGCGCGCCTACGAGGGCGTGATGCAGCGCGAGGACTTCGGGCTGTTCCCGGTGGCCAAGCTCGGCGAGATCCACGGGCTGCTGTTCGCCACGTGGGATCCCGAGGCGCCCGAGCTGCTCGAATACCTCGGCGGCTTCGCCGTCTACATGGACCTCATCTTCGGCCGCGACCCGAAGGGGATCGAGATCATCCCCGGCACGCACCGCTGGACGATCGAGGGCAACTGGAAGCACGCGGCCGAGAACTTCGCGTGCGACATGTACCACGTCTCCTCGGCCCACCAGCGGACCGCCGAGCTGGGGATGATGAACGAGGTCGAGGACCACGGCTACGAGGTCTCGGCCGGCGCCGGCTACTGCGGCAACCAGTTCTCGCGGCCGATCGAGGACGACTTCGAGAGCGAGGAGACGATCCACTCGTTCTGGACGATGCCCAACCCGGTGACCGAGCCGCTCAAGGAGCGCCGGCGCGCGATGGCCGAGCGCGTGGGCCTGGAGGCCGCGCGGCTGATCCCGATCGGCCACGCGTCGATCTTCCCGAACTTCTCGATTCTGGACGTCGAGAGCATGCTGCTCGTGCGCGTCCAGCAGCCGGTCGGGCCGAACAAGATGATGGTCCACCAGTGGGGCTGCGTGGACGCGAGCCTGGACGAGTTCGAGAAGGACGCGATGCGCAAGCAGTACGTCATCGCCTTCGGCCCCGCGGGGCTGCTCGAGCAGGACGACGGCGAGAACTGGCGCGAGTGCCAGCAGGGCATGCGCGGCTACGTCGGGCGCAACCTGGAGACGAACATGCGCCTCGGCCTCGGCCGGGACCTCGATGCACGCGAGGTCATCGGCGGTACGGTTCCCGGCCGCGGCGGCGGGATCTGGTCGGAGGCCAACCAGCGCCACTTCTACCGCCACTGGCTGACCTACATGGCCAGCGAGAGCTCGGCCGATGTGCGCACACGACTGTCGGAGGTGTCCTATGGCTGAGCAGGTCGTGCTTGATCTGGCGGCGCGCATGCAGCTGCAGTACGAGGTCGAGCAGTTCCTCTACCACGAGGCGCAGCTGCTGGACGAGCGCCGCTACGACGATTGGCTCGCGCTGTTCTCGATGGCGATCGAGTACACCGCGCCGGTGCGGATCACCCGCGAGGGGGCCGACGACGTCGTCGGCCGCGACGGGCTGCACCTCTTCGACGACGACTACGGCCAGCTCGAGCTGCGCGTCGCCGGCGTGCAGGTCAAGAGCGCGTGGGCCGAGATCCCGCCCTCGCGCACGCGGCGGATCATCAGCAACGTGCGCGTCGAGCCGCTCGAGGGCGACGACGTGCACGCCCACTCGAACTTCGTCGTCTACCGCAGCCGCCTGGAGTCGATCGAGCACTGGTTCGTGGGGTCGCGCACCGATGTCCTGCGCCGCCTGGGCGACGAGCGCTGGCAGATCCGCAAGCGCGAGATCGTCTTCGACAACGTCGCCTTCCACACCGACAACATCTCGATCCTCTTCTAGGGGAGAAAGGAGCGTCAGCCATGCCTGCAATCGCCAAGCTGGGTCACGTGGCGATCATCACGCCGGACATCGAGAAGTCGCTGTGGTTCTTCCGTGACGTGCTCGGGCTCGAGACCGTCGCGCAGGACGCCGAGCGCGTCTACCTGCGCGGCTGGGGGGAGTTCGAGCACCACTCGCTCTCGCTCGCCGAGGGCGCGGAGGCCGGCATCGATCACGTCGGCTGGCGCGCGAGCGCGCCCGAGGACGTCGCCGCCTACGCCGACCGCTTCAGCGCGACCGGCGTGGAGTTCGACCGGATCGACCCCGGGACCGAGACCGGGCAGGGCGAGGCGATCCGCTTCCTGCTGCCCGAGGGCGGCGACCACCCGTTCGAGATCTACTACGACATCGAGAAGCCCCTGCTGCCCGAGGAGCGCCGCTCGCGGCTGAAGAACCAGACCGCGAAGTCGTGGGCGCGCGGCGCCTCGGTGCGCTGCATCGACCACGTCAACCTGTGGACGGCCAACCCCGAGCCGCCGGCCGAGTGGATGGCCAACGAGCTCGGCTTCAAGCACCGCGAGATGGTCCGCCTGACCGCGGGTCCGATGGTCGGCACCTGGATGTCGGTCACCTCGCTGGTGCACGACGTCGCGCTGTTCGGCAACCCGAGCGGGGACACCGGGCGCTTCCACCACGTGGCCTACTACCTGGACAACTGGCAGGACGTGCTGCGCGCGATGGACATCCTCGCCGAGGAGAACATCCCGGTCGACCTGGGCCCCGGGCGGCACGGCATCAGCCAGGCGTTCTTCTGCTACGTCAAGGACCCGGGCAGCGGCCACCGCGTCGAGCTCTTCTCCGGCGGCTACCACATCTTCGACCCCGACTGGGAGCCGGTCGTGTGGAACGAGACCGAGCTCGCCGAGGGGCTGATCTGGTGGGGGCCGGAGTACATGCCCGGGCAGCTGCCGGCGATGGACGGGACGACCGCGTGCCGGCCGGCCCCGGCCGAGGCGGTGGCGTGATGGGCTCTGCGGAGATCGTTCGCGAAGACGTCGCCACCGTCGGGTACACGACCCATCTGCTGCGCAGCGGCGAGGTGGGCGCGCCCCCGGTGCTGCTGCTGCACGGCGGCGGCGTGGGCGCCCAGGCCGAGGCTAACTGGATGCGAACGCTGCCGACGCTCGGCGAGCAGGTGCAGGCGATCGCCCCCGACCTCGTCGGGTTCGGAGCCACGACGCATCCCGACCCCGTGCCCTACGGTCCGGCGGCGTGGCTGGCGCTGCGGGTCGAGCAGCTCGTCGCGCTGCTCGACCACTACGGCATCGAGCGCGCACACCTGGTCGGCAACTCGCTCGGCGGCGCGCTCACGCTGAACTTCGTGCTCGCCCACCCCGAGCGGGTGAGCACGATCATCCTGATGGGCAGCGCCGGCGCTCCGTTCAAGCCGGGCGAGGCGCTGATGCGCCTGCTCGGCTTCTACGGCGACCCGACGCCCGAGAACATGCGCGCGATCCTCGAGGACTTCGTCTACGACCTCGACGGGTTCGGGGGCGTCGACGCGCTGATCGAGGCGCGCGTGCGCGACGCGATGCGCCCGGAGGTCAAGCGCTCCTTCGAGGCGATGTTCCGCGACCCCGAAGGCCAGCCGGTGCGCGAGCTCGCGCTGCCGCCCGAGCGGGTGCAGTCGATCCAGGCGCGCGCGCTGATCGTGCACGGTCGCGACGATCGGATCATCCCGATGGACGCGTCGCTGTGGCTGCTGGAGCAGCTGCCGCACGGCCGACCTGCACGTGTTCGCCGAGTGCGGGCACTGGGCGATGCTCGAGCGCTCGCGCGACTTCAACCGGCTCGTGCTCGACCTCGTCAGAGCTGATGCAGAGAACGAGGGGCCGGGCTCGCCGACTTCGTCGGCGGCGCCACCCTCACATTCAGAGGTGGCCGCCTGATGCCCCATCCGCTGCTGACGATTCCCTGGATCGAGGAGTACCTCGAGCAGTGGAACAAGAACGAGACCGCGATGAGCGGCACCAAGGGGCTGGACGGCGGGCTGGTCGAGCTCGAGGTCACCGACCTGGGCCGGCCGGCAGTGCAGTTCCACTTCGACATCGAGGGGATCGGCGACTATGCCGGCCCGGTCAAGAAGGGCGTGGAGCCGAACTTCAAGCTCTCGGCGACGCTCGAGACCTGGCGCAAGGTCGCCCACGGCGAGATCGGCGCCAAGCGCGCGGTCACCGGCCCGGTCAAGTTCCAGGGCAGCCTGCTGAAGGCGATGAAGCACTTCAGCGGCCTGGAGGCCGCCTTGCTGCAGTTCGGCACCGTGCCGACCGAGGAGTGGTCCTAGTGCCCGGTGCCCACGACGACACCGACACGATCGCGAAGCTCTCCAACGAGTACGCCACGGTCTGGGTCGACCTCGACCGCGACGACGGCAACGGCCCGCGGCTGCGGGTGCGCTCGCTGCGCGACCACGGCGAGATCTACCTGGACCCGGTCGCGCTCTCGCTGCTGTGCGAGGTCGATCAGGAGCTGCTCAGCCTGCTCGCCGACATCGCCCGCGACAAGGGCGCGCGCACCGAGTTCCACGCATGGATGGAGACCCGACGCCTGAACGGAGGGAGCGAGGGATGGGCTGGCTGAGCGAGAAGTCGGTGCTGGTCACCGGAGGGGGATCGGGCATCGGGCGCGGAGTCGTGGACGCCTTCGTCGCCGAGGGCGCGCGCGTCGGGGTACTCGACATCGTCGCCGAGAAGCTCGCGGCGATCAGCGCCGATCACGGCGACGCGGTCGCCGTGATCGAGGGCGACGCCACCGACCTAGCCGCCAACGAGCACGCGGTCGCCGCGACCGCCGAGGCGTTCGGCGGCGTGGACGTGCTCGTCTGCTGCCAGGGGGTGTGGGACTACTTCACGAGCATCGTTGACCTGCCCGCCGACAAGCTCGCCGCGTCCTTCGACGAGCTGTTCTCGCTGAACGTCAAGAGCTACCTGCTCGGCGTGAAGGCGGCGCTGCCCCAGTTGCTCGAGCGCGAGGGCAACATCGTGCTGACCGTCTCCAACGCCGGCTTCTATCCGGCGGGCGGCGGCTCGCTGTACACCGGCTCGAAGTTCGCCGTGCGCGGGCTGATCGTTCAGCTCGCCTACGAGCTCTCGCCCAAGGTGCGCGTCAACGGCGTCGCCCCGGGCGGCACCCCGACGGCGCTGCGCGGCCTTTCTACGCTGGGGATGGAGGGAATGCGGCTACAGGACATCCCCGACGTGGAGGCGCTCATTCAGACCACCAACCCGCTGCAGGTCGTGCCCACTCCGGCCGACCACGCCTGGGCCTACCTGCTGCTCGCTTCGCGCGAGCGCACGCGGTCGATCACCGGCACGATCATCCACAGCGACGGCGGGCTGGGCTCGCGTGGGCTCACGCAGGTGTCGGGGCTCGTCGAGCCGGCCGCCGCCGAGTGAGCGCCGCCGAGACGGCGTACTACGTCGATACCGGTGGAGGGACGTTCGAGCCCACGCGGGCGACCGAGAGTCCCTGGGATCGCCAGGCCCAGCACGGCGGCCCGCCGTGCGCGCTGCTCGCGCGCGCGATCCGCGCCGTCGATCCCGACCCCGGCTACCGAATCGTCCGCATGACCGTCGAGCTGCTCGGGGTCATCCCGCGCCGTCCCTGCCGGGTGGAGGCCGCCATCTCGCGCGCGGGACGCCGGGTCCGCATGATCGACGCCACACTTTTTTCCCCCGATCGAAGCGTGGCGACGGCCCGGGCGTGGCAGATCATGGCCGGCGGGGCCGACGTGCCCGTTCCGGCGCCCGTCGAGGAGCCCGTGCCCGGGCCGCAGCCGCAGAGGTACTTCGCGGGCCTGGACGAGTGGGGCTACGGGGAGTCGATCGAGTGGCGCTTCGCGAGCGGCGGCTACGACGAGCCCGGGCCGGCGACCGTGTGGACGCGCTGCCGGCTGCCGCTGCTCGACGGCGAGCCGCTGCACCCGCTCGACCGCGCGCTGCTCGTCGCCGACTCGGCCAACGGGATCAGCGGCGTGCTGCCGCAGTCCGACTGGCTGTTCGTGCCGCCCGCGGTCACGGTCACGGTGCACCGCTACCCGGTCGGCGAGTGGGTGCGGCTGTCGGCCCAGACGACGCTCGCCGCCGACGGCATCGGCTCGACCGTCGGTGGGCTCGGCGACACGCGCGGCCCGATCGGCAGCGTGACCCAGCCGCTGCTCGTCGCGCGGCGCTGACGCGGGGCGGGATAGGTCCTCAGGGGCCGCGCAGCGCGTCGCCGGCGGCGGCGAGCTTGGTGTACTTCGAGACCGCCTCGGCACGGTTGGAGGCGCGCAGCTTGCGCAGGATCTGGCTGACGTGGGTCTTGACCGTGCCCTCGGCGATCACCAGCTCCCGCGCGATCCGGGCGTTGGTGTTGCCCTCGGCCATCAGCTGGGCGATCTCGATCTCGCGGCGGGTCAGGACCGTATACAGGCGCGACTCGGGGGCGATCAGCGGCGCCGCGGCCGAGCGCACGGCGTTGGCGGTGTCGCGCTCGATGCGCGCGATCTCGACCTCCGAGCCGTCGACCTCGCCGACGACCTGGCCGATCGAGGCGGTCATCTCCATCACGCGCGCGCGCAGCGAGCGCTGGCGCTCGATCAGCGCGGTGCGCTCGTAGGCGTAGCCGAAGCCCTCGGCGAGCATCCACAGAAGATCGCGGTCGAACTCGTCGACCTCGCGCGGGTACAGGTAGTCGTCGGCGTGCAGGAAGCCGATCACCCGGCCCTCGGGCATGAGCGGCGCGGCGACGTAGGAGTGGGTCGCGGTCACGTCGGCCAGCGGGCGGTGCACGTGCGGCTCGCGCTGGGCGTCCTGCACGAGCATCGGCGCGCGCCGGCGCACCATCTCGGTCTCCAGCAGCAGGTGGTCCAACCGCCGGCGTTGCTCGCGCCCGACGCGCAGGATCTCCGCGGCCCAGTCCGCGTCGCCATTGACGTGGACCGACTCGGGCACCCAATCGGAGAGCTCGACCCGGCTGAGGATCGCGCGCGAGAAGCCGCAGCGGCAGATCTCGGCGGGAATCAGGTCGATCATCCGTGAGACCGAGGTGACGCTGCGCATGCGCGCGAGTGCCTCCTGCACGCGCGCGAAGGCCCGCGTGCGATGCGCGAGGTCGGCCTGGCTGAGCTCGCGCTGGAGCAGCGCCACAGCACGCAGGCTCGCCGCGTGGCGCTGCAGGGCGGCGCGGCCGCACTCGGGCGTCTGGAGCGCCTCGCTGATGCGCTCGAACGCGCGGTCGAGCGCGTGCTCGGCGTCGGCGAACGCGAACGGCCCGCCCGCGCCCACCGGCTCGGTCACCGCGGCGATGCGGGCGCGCAGGTCGTCATCCTCGAGCGGCTGGCCCTGGGTGGGCCAGCGCTGCTCGCTGTCCGGCGTGGGCGGCAGGGACCGCTTGGAGATGCCCGCCGGGGTCACCCGGCGACTGTACCGCCCCGCGCGGCGCCGGTGAACAGTGCCTTACGGACGCGCTCAGGCGGGCCGGGGCGGCGCCGCGTGCGCAGGCGTGGAGCGCGCCGCGCCGCCGCGGCTCGCCGCCTCCCGGACGGTTCCGCGCCGGCTTCTGGCGCAGCCCGCTGTTAGAGCATGGCGCGTCTACGCCCGCAGCGGGGCGCGCGCGAGCTCGGCGACCGTCGGCGCGAACGGCTCTCTCGCGCGGAAGCCGAGCTCGCGGGCCGCGTGCTCGGGCGAGGCGAACACGTGCCTGACGTCGCCGAGGCGAAAGCCGCCGGTGAGCAGCGGCTCGGGCGCGCCCACGTCGGCGAACGCCGCGTGCAGCGCGCGCGCCAACTCGACGATCGGGCGCGGCTGGCCACTGGCGACGTTGAACACCCCGGGCGCCGGCTCGGGCGCGCACAGCGCGGTCACGTTCGCGCGCGCGACGTCGCGGACGTGCACGAAGTCGCGCAGCTGCCCGCCGTCCTCGAAGACCAGCGGCGCGCGCCCGGCCGCGAGCGCGCTCGCCCACAGCGACGCGACGCCGGCGTAGGGCGTCTCGCGGGGCATGCGCGGGCCGTACACGTTGTGGTAGCGAAGGGCGGTGAGCGACACGTCGGGACGCTCGCGCACGAAGCACGCGCACAGGTGCTCCTGGTGGAGCTTGGTCGCGGCGTACACGTTGCGCGGCTCGGTCGGCTCGTCCTCGCCGACCGCGCGCGGCCGCAGCGGCGCGCCGCACGACGGGCAGCCGGGCTCGAAGCGCCCGGCGCGTAGGTCGGCCTCGCGGCGCGGCGCCGGCCTGACCGCGCCGTGCTCGGCGCACGCGTAGGCCCCCTCGCCGTAGACGACCATGCTGCTCGCGAGCACCAGGCGCCCGGCGAAGCGCCGCTGGGCGAGCTCGCGCAGCAGCATCGCGGTGCCGAGATCGTTGTGGGCCGTGTAGTCGACGACGTCGTCGAAGTCGGTGCCCAGGCCGACCATCCCGGCTTGATGGCAGACCGCGTCGACGCCGTGCAGCGCCGCGCGCACGGTCTCGGCGTCGCGCAGGTCGCCGTGGACGAACTCGGCGTCGTCGGGGATCTCGGGCGGCTCGCGGTGCGCGGCGGGCAGCAGGGCGTCGAGGACGCGCACCGGCTCGCCCGCGTCCAGCAGCGCCTCGGCGATGTGCGAGCCGATGAAGCCGGCGCCGCCGGTGAGCAGGATCACGCCGGGCGCTCCGCGAGCAGCCGGCCCATGTCGGCGATCGCGCGTGCCGTGCCGCGCACGGTGCCGGTCACCTTCGAGCGCCCCCGGCGCGGCCGGTAGCGGACCGGCAGCTCGACGATCCGCCAGTCGCGCTCGGCCGCGCGCAGCACCATCTCCAGCGGATAACCGAACCGCCGGTCGCGCAGCTGCAGCGCCTGCAGCGCCTCGCGCCGGCCGGCCCGCATCGGTCCCAGGTCGCGCAGCGGGATCCCGGTGCGCGAGCGCAGCCGGCGGGCGAGCAGCGCGTTGGCCGCGCGGGCGTGGACCGGCCAAGCGCCGCGGTCCGGGCGGCGCCGGCCGAGTACGAGGTCGGCCTCGCCGGCGAGCAGCGGCGCGCACAGGGCCGGCAGCTCCCCCGGGTCCAGCGAGCCGTCGCAGTCCATGAAGGCGACGAGGTCGCTGCGCGCGGTGGACAGGCCGGCGTGGCAGGCCGCACCGAAGCCCCGCTGCGGCTCGCGAACGACCAGCGCGCCAAGCCCCTCGGCGAGCGCGCCCGACCCGTCGCTCGAGCCGTTGTCGACGACGATCGGCCGAAAGCCGGCCGGCATCGCGCCGAGCACGAGCGGGATCGCCTCCGCCTCGTCGAGCACGGGCAGGATCACGTCGACCATGGACCGGACCGTAGTGGCCCGGACCTTACGGTTGGATGACGTTGGCCCCGATCCGGGGCCGCGCGCCGGCGGTGAGCGGTCAGGAATCGTGGCCACCGCGCCACCGCCACCGCCGATCGCCGTCGCCGCCGCGGCTCGCCGATCGCGACCGCGCTCATGCTCCTCTACGCGATCGGCGGGGCGCACGACGACCTGCCCGCGGCCGCGCTCGTCGCCGGCGGCCCGCTGCTCGCTCAGGAGCGTCGCGAGGGCTGGGGCGCGGCGCTGGTCATCGCCGGCGCGGCGATCAAGCCGCCGCCGATCGTCGCGGCGCCCTCCTCGGCGCGGGCGACCCGCTGCGCCGCCGGGCGGCGCTCGTCGGCACGTGGCGTCACACGGCTCAGCCCCGCGGTCCACCGACCCCGGCCGACTCGCTCAGAGTGAGCGCCGCGAAGCTGCGCCCGCCGGCGCGCCAGCGCTCGCTTGGGCGCAGCCCCGCGCGCCACGCCAGGCTCGCGAGCTCGTTCTCGCCGACCCCGCCCAGGCGAACCAGTCGCTCCCCCGGCCACGGTGCTCGAGCCGCGCCTCGAAGGCGCCGCGGCCCGCGCCGGGCTCGAGCTCGACGAGCGCCACGCCGCCGGCGACGAGTAGCTCGCGCACGCGCGTGAGCAACGCGCCCGGGTCTCCGCCGATCCCGAGGTTGCCGTCGAGCAGCAGGACCGTGCCCCATCCGCCGACCGCCGGCAGCGGCCCGAAGACCGAGCCCTCGATCGCCTGCGCGCCGCGCCGTCGGGCGAGCTGCACCGCGGCGCTGGAGAGGTCCAGTCCGAGGGCGGGGACGCCTCGGCGGGCGAGCGCGAGCAGGTGCCGGCCCGGGCCGCAGCCGACGTCGAGCACCGGGCCGCGCGCTCGGTCGAGCAACCGCTCCTCGTCGGCGGTGACCGCGCCCAGCCAGCGCTGCAGGTCCACCCGCAGCGGCCGGCCGTCACGGGTCACCGCGCGCAGCTCGCCGCCGCCGAGCGCCTCGCCGTAGAGCGCGAGCGCGTTCATGCCGCGCTCGGCGTGCGAGCCGTCTCGACCGCCCGCAGCGCGCCGGCGAACGCGCCGCGCGGGGCGAGCCGGGCGACCGCGAGCGCGTCGGCGTAGGTGTCGACGTCGCGCAGCGGGCGCAGGCTCCGGCAGCGCAGGCCGAGCTCGCGCAGCCGCTCGCGCTGGACTCGGCCGGTCCACGAGGTGCTCATCGGGACGCCGTCGAACACGTCGGGGGCGCCGGCCGGCAGTCCGATGGCCCAGTAGCCGCCGTCGTGGGCGGGGCCGAGCGCGGCACCGTCGGGCCCCGCCGCGGCGAGCGCGCGCAGCGCCCCGGTGAGCAGCGCGGGGGAGACCTGCGGCGTGTCCATGCCGATCAGCAGCATCGGCCCGCCGACGTCGGCGAACGCGCCCGCCAGACGCGCCGCGAACGGCCCGCTGCGCTGCGCGGTCACCTCGATGCTCGCGCGCCACGGGTCCAGCCACGCGCCGGGCTCGCCGTCGAGGATGAGGACCCGGCGTGGGGCGGGGGTGGCGGTGACCGCGCAGAGCGTGTCGGCGAGCGCCGCGGCGGCGAGCGCGGCGGCCTGCTCGGGCGCGCACGGCGGGCACAGCCGGGTCTTTACGCGGCCGGCCGCCGGCGCCTTGGCGATCACCGCGAGCGTGGGCGAGGGGGGTGCCGACACTGACGGCGAGCCTACGCGCGCCGCTCGGGCGATTCGATTACAGAACAGGAACGATGGGGCGCTGCCGTATCGCGGGCGGTCCGCGCGCTGCGATCATCCCTGCATGGCCTTGGACCGACACGACCGGGGGGCGGGGCTCGTCGTCGACGCCGAGCCGACGATCGCTGAGGTGGTTGGCCGCTACCTGGACCGCGCCGGCTACGGCGTGCGCACGGCGGCCGACGGCCCGTCGGCGCTCGCCAGCGCGGCCCAGCAGCGCCCCGACCTCGTCGTGCTCGACCTGATGCTGCCCGGGCTCGACGGCCTGGAAGTCATGCGCCGGCTGCGCGAGGCCGACCGCGGGCGCGAGACCCGGGCCCGCATGGCGGTGATCCTGCTCACCGCGCGCGGCGAGGAGTCCGACCGGATCGTCGGCCTGCGCCTCGGCGCCGACGACTACGTGGTCAAGCCGTTCTCGCCGGCCGAGCTCGTCGCCCGCGTCGACGCGGTGCTGCGGCGCGTGGACCCGCCGCCGGTCAACGAGCCGGTGCTCGAGTTCGATGGCCTGCAGATCGATCCCGCCGGCCGGCACGTGCGCGTGTGCGACCAGGAGGTCGCGCTGACCCAGCGCGAGTTCGACCTGCTGCTGTTCCTGGCCCGCCATCCCGGGCGCGCGTTCACGCGGGCCGAGCTGATGGACCGGGTCTGGCAGTACGCCTTCTACTCGGACACCTCGACGGTCACCGTGCACGTGCGCCGGCTGCGGGCCAAGATCGAGCCCGACCCGGCCCGCCCGCGGCACCTGGAGACCGTGTGGGGCGTCGGCTACCGCTTCCGGCCATGATCGCTCGGCTGCTGAGCGCGCCGCTGCTGCGCGCGCTCGCCGTCGCGCTCGGCGGCGCGCTGCTCGCCGCCGCCGTCGCGATCGTCACCCTGCAGAACGGACATCACGCCGGCGCGGTCCTGCTCGAGGTGCTCGCGCCGGTCGGCACCGCCTGTGCGATCGGGATCGAGTGGCTGCGGCGCCGTCGCACCCGGCTGCCGCGTCAGCTGATGCTCACCGGCGTGCTCGTCGTCGGCCAGCTGATCGTCATCGCGATGATCCTCAGCAAGGTGATGTTCGTCTCCAACCGCGACGGGATCGTCACCGCCCTGATCGCGCTGTACGCCGGCCTCGTCGGCGCCTGGCTCGCGCGGCCGCTCGCACAGCGCACGCTCGGCGACCTCGAGGCGCTCCGCGACGGGCTCGAGCGTATCGGCCACGGCGAGCGCCAGCTGAGCCTCCCGCAGATGGGCGCGCCCGAGCTCGACCAGCTCGCGCGCGACCTGGAGGCGATGGTCGGGCGCCTCCACAGCGAGGAGCGGGCGCGCGCCGGCTCCGAACGCGCGCGGCGCGAACTCGTCGCCGCGGTCTCGCACGACCTGCGCACGCCGATCACCTCGCTGCGGCTGCTCGCCGACGCGCTCGACGACGACCTCGTCGACGCCGACACTCGGCGCGAGTACCTCACGCGCATGGGCACCCACGTGCGCACCCTCTCGGGCCTGATCGACGACCTGTTCGAGCTCTCGCGGCTGGAGGCCGGCGACATCCGCTGGACGATGGAGCAGGTCCCGCTCGCCGAGCTCGTGCGCGAGACCGTGGAGGCGATGCGCCCGGCGGCCGAGGCGCGCGCGGTCGTCGTGCACGCTGAGGTCCCGAGTGGGCTTGATCCGGCGCGCGCGAACCCCGAGCAAATCCAGCGCGTGCTCTTCAACCTCATCCAGAACGCGCTGCGGCACACCCCGGCCGATGGGAGCGTCACCGTGCGCGCCGGCGCGGCCGACGGGCGGGTGGAGATCGAGGTCTGCGACACCGGCGAGGGGATCCCCGAGGGCGAGCGCCGGCGGGTCTTCGAGGCGTTCTTCCAGGGCGGGTTGCGCGGCGGGGCGCGCTCGGATGGCGGCGCGGGGCTCGGGCTGGCGATCTCGCGGGCGATCGTCGAGGCGCACGGCGGGCGGATCTGGCTCGACGACACGGCGCCCGCGGGGACGAGCGTGCGCTTCAGCCTGCCCGTGGCCGCCTGAACGTCCATTCCGCGGCGGCCCTCGCTCAGACGACCGCCGGCTGCGCCCCGCCGCGGTCGCCGCCCGCGGCGCCCGCGGCGCCCATACGCGCCGGCGTGAGCGCCGCCGCGAGCACGACGAGCGCGAAGGCGACCAGCCGCCCGACCGCCGCCAGCGCCCCACCCGGCAGCGTCTCGCCGAAGACGATCGGCCCGGCGGCGATCGTGGCCAGGTTGGCCGCCGCGCTCGTGGCGGCGATCACCGCCACCGCCCGCCCGACCTGAAGCGAGCGCGCCGAGATCGACAGCCCGACCAGCGACAGCGCGAGGATGACGAAGGCGAGCGGATGGATGAGCACGCCCCAGCCGCGGTGGCCGAGCTCGCCCGAGAGCGCCTTGATCGAGGTGTCCGAGCCGGCCCACAGCAGCCCGGCCGAGACGGCCAGCGCGCTCGGCGCCGCGAACCCGCGCTGACCGGCGAGCCCGGCGAGCACGAGCCCGGCGACGGTCAGCGAGCCCACGAACAGCGCGAGCGTGCCGGGGACGAAGTGGCTGTGGGCGCTGCGCGCGTCATCGCCGACGGTCGCGGCCAGGAACGCGAGCCCGATCGCCGCGGCGGCCACGCCGATCCACTCCCGGCGCGAGATCTCCAGCCCGAACACGCGATGGGCGATCACGGTCAGGAAGGCGAGCGAGGCGGCGACCGTCGTCTGCACGAGCGAGATCGGCGCGAGCCCGAGCGCGGTGACGTGCAGCCCCCAGGAGGCCTGCGCGATGAGGATCCCCAGGACGTATGCGCGCGACCGGAACAGGGCGAGCGAGAAGCGCACCGGCGCGCGCGCGCTGACCGGCGGCGAGGCGACCGCGCCGCGCTGCTTGTAGAGGAACCCGACCAGCGAGGAGAGCGCCGTCGCGATCGCGAACAGCAGCCCGATCCCCACCGAGGGCGCGATGATCTCCGCCGCGGTGGGCACCATTCCAGGATACGTCGGCGGCGACGGCCGCTTCGCACCCAGCCCCAGCGGGCCGCTGCACGTCGGCAACCTGCGCACCGCCCTGCTCGCGTGGTGCTTTGCGCGCCACAATCCGCGCGCCCGCTTCCTGGTCCGCGTCGAGGACCTCGACCCGGCCCGATCGCGCCGCGAGCACGAGCGCGGCCAGCTCGAGGACCTGCGCGCCCTCGGCCTGGACTGGGACGAGGATCCGCCCGTCCGCCAGTCCGAGCGCACGGGCCTCTACCGCGAGGCCTTCCAGCGGCTCGAGCGCGACGACGCCGTGTACCCGTGCTGGTGCACCCGCAAGGAGATCCGCGAGGCGGCCTCGGCCCCCCACCGCGGAGCCGGGGCCTACCCGGGCACCTGCCGGCGCCTGAGCGCCCGCGAGCGCGCGGCCAAGGAGCGTAGTGGCCGCCCGACCGCGTGGCGTCTGGACGCCCGCCGACAACCGGTCACCTTCATCGACGCCCTCCACGGCGAGCAGCACGGAACCCCCGATGACTTCGTGGTGTGGCGCGGCGACGGCGTGGCCGCCTACAACCTCGCCGTGGTCGTCGACGACGCCGAGCAGCGCATCGAGCAGGTCGTCCGCGGCGACGATCTGCTCGAGGGCACCCCGCGCCAGGTGCTGCTCGCCGAGCGCTTGGGCCTGAAGGCCCCCCGCTACGCCCACGTCCCGCTCGTGCTCGGCCCCGACGGCAGGCGCCTGGCCAAGCGCCACGGCGCGGTCACGCTCGCCGATCTTCGCGCGAAAGACGTCACGATCGAGCAGATCCTCGCGTGGATGGCCCACACGAGCGCTCTGAGCGCCGCCGACGAGCCGTATACGCCCCCGCTCGCCCTCGCAACCCGCCTCGACCCGGACAGATTGTCCAGAGAACCGACGGTATTCGCTCCGATCGCGTAACCGTCGGCGTTTGCGGGGTTTTTCCGCCCATGCGAGGGCACTTTCCACCCATGCCCGGCGCCCGCACACAGCGGGATCTATCGATCGAGATAGCTCCCGGACCGTGACGATGCCGCCCGAACGACTAGGCTGCCGACCGTGCTGATCGATCACACCGCCTCACAGGGTGAGACGCGGGCGGCGCTCGGGCGGGCTTGCGAGCACCTTCTCTCCCTGCAGGACGCGGCGGGCTGGTGGAAGGCCGAGCTCGAGACCAACGTCACGATGGACGCCGAGGACCTCCTCCTGCGGGAGTTCCTGGACATTCGCACCGCCCGCGAGACCGAGGGCGCCGCCCGCTGGATCCGTTCCCAGCAGCGCGCCGACGGCACCTGGGCCAAGTTCGCCGGCGGCCCCGGCGACCTGTCCACGACGATCGAGGCCTATGTCGCGCTGCGCTTGGCCGGGGATTCGCCGCAGGACCCGCACATGCGCATCGCCTCCGTATGGGTGCGCGAGCAGGGCGGGCTCCAGCGCGCGCGGGTGTTCACCCACATCTGGATGGCCCTGTTCGGCCTGTGGCGCTGGGAGGACGTGCCGGCGGTCCCGCCCGAGGTTGCCCTGCTGCCGCCCTGGATGCCGCTGAACATCTACGACTTCGGCTGCTGGGCGCGCCAGACGATCGTGGCGATCTCGCTCGTGCTCGCCCATCGCCCCTGCCGCCCGCTGCCGTTCGCGATCGATGAGCTGGGCGGCGACGAGCCCTGGGAGCCGCCGCGCAAGAAGAGCGCCTGGGGCCGACGGCTGGCCCGCCTGGACCGCGCGCTGCACGTCTACGAGCGCCGCCCGATCCGCTGGCTGCGGCGGATTGCGATGCGCCGCGCCGAGCTGTGGGTCATCCGCCGTCAGGAGGCTGACGGGTCGTGGGGCGGCATCCAGCCGCCGTGGGTCTACTCGATCATGGCCCTGCACCTGGGCGGGATGCCGCTCGACCATCCGGTGCTCGAGCGCGCCCTGGAGGGCATCGAGGACTTCATCATCGAGGACGAGCGTGGCCGGCGCCTGGAGGCGTGTCAATCGCCGGTGTGGGACACCGCGCTGGCGGTCATCGCGCTCTCCGACGGCGGCGTCCCGGGCGATCACCCGGCGATGCTCTCCGCGGGCGACTGGCTGCTCAACGAGCAGGTGCTCACCGGCGGGGACTGGCAGGTGCGTCGCCCCAAGCTCGCGCCCGGCGGCTGGTCGTTCGAGTTCGCCAACGACTACTACCCCGACGTCGACGACACCGCCGAGGTCGCGCTCGGCCTGCTGCGCCTGGAGCACCCCGACCGCGAGCGCGTGAGCGCGGCGATCTCCCGCGGCGCGGCGTGGCTGGAGGGGATGCAGAGCTCGGGCGGCGGCTGGGGCGCCTTCGACGCCGACAACACCAAGCGGATCGGCCGCCAGCTTCCGTTCTGCGACTTCGGCGAGGTCATCGACGACCCGAGCGCCGACGTCACCGCCCACGCGGTCGAGATGCTCGCCGCCCTCGGCCGCGCCACGGAGCCGAGCGCCCAGCGCGGGCTGACCTGGCTGCTCGCCGAGCAGGAGGAGGACGGCTCCTGGTTCGGGCGCTGGGGCGTCAACCACGTGTACGGCACGGGCGCGGTTGTGCCCGCGCTGACCGCGGCGGGCATGTCGCCGTCGGACCCGGCGATCCAGCGCGCGATCAAGTGGCTGGTGGCGCACCAGAACGACGACGGCGGCTGGGGCGAGGACTGCCGCAGCTACGACGACCCGGCCTGGCGCGGGCGCGGGGTGAGCACCGCCTCGCAGACCGCGTGGGCGCTGCTCGCGCTGCACGCCGCCAACGACCGCTCGAGCGCGACGACGCGCGCGGTGCGATTCCTGGTCGAGACCCAGCGCGACGACGGGACGTGGGACGAGCCCTTCCACACCGGGACCGGCTTCCCGTCGGACTTCTACATCAACTACCACCTGTACCGGCTGGTGTTCCCGATCATGGCCCTGGCGCGTTGCCTGGAGGCGCAGTCGGCGTGACCTTGAGCGGGTGGCGCGGCCCGACGCAGTCGGGGGATGCTGAGCCCGCCCACCCCGCGCCTTCCCCGATCATCCGCGCGGCCCCCGAGCTGCCGCCGCCGGCGGCGCTCATGGCCCGCGCCGGCAGCGAGAACTTCACCGTCGCCAGTGTCCTGCTGCCGCGCCGCCAGCGCGCGGCGCTGCTCGCGTTGTACGGCTACGCGCGGCTCGTCGACGACACCGGCGACGAGGTCAGCGGCGACCGCCTGGCGCTGCTCGACTGGATCGAGCACGATCTCGACCGCGCCTACGAAGGCCGCGCCCAGCACCCGCTGCTGCAGGCGCTCACGCCCGCCCTGCACGCCCACGACCTCCCGCGCGACCCGCTCGTGCGCCTGATCGACGCCAACCGCCAGGACCAGCACAAGGCGACCTACGAGACCTACGCCGAGCTGCAGGCCTACTGCCACCTCTCGGCCGACCCCGTCGGCGAGCTCGTGCTGCACGTCTTGGGGCTGGCCACACCCGAGCGGATCGCGCACTCCGACGGCGTGTGCACCGCGCTGCAGATCGCCGAGCATCTGCAGGACGTCGTCGAGGACGGCGAGCGCGGGCGCGTCTACCTGCCGCTCCAGGACGTGCGCCGCTTCGGCGGCGCGACGACCGCGCCGGCGCTGATCGCCTTCGAGCGCGAGCGCGCGCAGGCCCTGCTGCAGCAGCACGGCCGGCCGCTGATCGGCAGCATGAAGGGCCGCGCGCGGTTCGCGGTGGCCGGCTTCGTCGGCGGCGGCCGGGCCGCGCTGCAGGCGATCGCCGCCGCCGGCGACGACGTGAGCGCGGGCCCGCCGCGCGCCGGCGGCCGCCAGCGCCTGCGCGCGGTCGTCCGGGCGCTGCGCGCATGACCACCGAGGAGGCCTACCGCGAGTGCGAGGCCATCACCCGCCGCGAGGCGGGCAACTTCTTCTACGGCATTCGCCTGCTCCCGACCGAGAAGCGCCTGGCCATGTGCGCGGTCTACGCGCTGGCCCGCCAGATCGACGACATCGGCGACGGTGATCTGCCGCTCGAGGAGAAGCGCGCGCGGCTCGAGCGGGTCCTACAGGAGCAGACCCTCGTCCGGACCGCCGTCCACGACGCGGCGACGCGCTTTCCGATCCCGCTGGAGGCCTTCGACGACCTCGTGGCCGGGGTGCGCATGGACCTCGACGGGGCGCGCTACGAGGTCTTCGACGACCTCGAGCTCTACTGCCGGCGCGTGGCCGGCTCGATCGGGCGGCTCTGCGTCGGCGTGTTCGGCCACCGCGGGCCGCGCCCGGTGGCGCTCGGCCTGGCCGACGACCTCGGCGTGGCCATGCAGCTGACCAACATCCTGCGCGACGTGCGCGAGGACGCCGGGCTCGGGCGCATCTACCTGCCGGCCGGCGAGCTCGCCCGCTTCGGCTGGAACGGCGCGCACAGCGATCAGCCGGGCCCGATGGTGCGCTTCCAGGCCGAGCGCGCGACCGAGTGGTTCGCCCGCGGCCTCGCGCTCGTGCCCCTGCTCGACCGCCGCAGCGCCGCCTGCGTGCGCGCGATGACCGGCATCTACCGCCGCCTGCTCGTCCGCATCGACGCCCACCCCGAGGAGATCATGCGCCGGCGCGTGTCGCTTCCGACCTGGGAGAAGGCGTGGGTGGCGGGCCGAAGCCTGGCGGGGATTGATTGATATGCGAGGCGCCGCGGATGGGTCCGGCGCCCCTGGCTATCGGCGGGCGATCGTGGTCGGTGGAGGGCTGGCTGGGATTACTGCCGCACTGGACCTCGCTGACGCCGGCGCGCAGGTGACGTTGCTGGAGGTCCGGCGCCAGCTCGGCGGGGCGGTCTATTCCTTCGAGCGCGACGGGCGCCTGCTCGACAACGGCCAGCACGTGTTCCTGCGCTGCTGCACCGCCTACCGGGAGCTGCTGGCGCGGCTCGGCAGCGAGGACGGCACGTTCCTTCAGCCCAAGCTGCGCATCCCCGTGTTGAGCCCGGGGCGCGCGCCGTGCGCGATCTGGCGCAACGGGCTGCCGGCCCCGCTGCATCTGGGGCAATCGCTGCTGCGCTACCCCCGGCTGACCGTGGGCGAGCGGGTGAGCGCGGTGCGCGCGGCGCTGGCGCTCTCGCGGGTGGACCCCGACGACCCGGCCAACGACCAGCGCACGCTGGGGGAATGGCTGGCTGCGCACGGCCAGGGGCCGCGGGCGCTCGCCGCGCTGTGGGACCTGATCGCGCTGCCGACGCTCAACCTGCCGGCCAACGAGGCCTCACTGGCGCTCGGGGCGTTCGTGTTCCGCGTCGGGCTGCTGTCCGACCGCGCGGCGGGCGACATCGGCGTCCACGTGCGCCCGCTGATCGAGATCATCGGCCGGCCGGCGCTCGCGGCGCTGCAGGCGGCCGGGGTCGACGTGCGCCGGGGCTGCCCGGCGAAGGCGGTCGAGCCCGGGCCGGTCGTGCAGATCGAGGGGGAGACCCTGGAGGCCGACGTGGTGATCCTCGCCCTCCCGCACCAGCGCGTGGGCGCGGTGATGGCCCAGGCGGCGGTCGAGCTCGACAGCTCGCCGATCGTCAACCTGCACCTGCGCTACGACCGGCCGGTGTTCGACGGCCTGTTCGCGGCGGGGGTGCAGACGCCCGTGCAGTACCTGTTCGCGCGCGGGCCGTCGATCGCCCTCTCGCTGTCGGGCGCGCGCGAGGAGATGCAGCTGAGCTCCGAGGAGCTGCGCGCCCGCTACGAGCCCGCGCTCGCCGAGTTGCTGCCCGCGGCGCGCGGGGCCCGCGTCGAGCATTTCCAGGTCTCGCGCGAGCACGCCGCCACCTTCTTTGCCGGCCCCGGCGTGCAGGCGCGCCGGCCCGGGCCCCAGACCGGCGTGCCCGGCGTGTGGCGCGCCGGCGCCTACACCCAGACGGGCTGGCCGGCGACGATGGAGGGCGCGGTGATGAGCGGCCACCGCGCCGCGGAGCTGGCGCTGGGCCGCGGGTGATGGTGCAGCTGGTGGTCGCGCTGCGCGTCGAGCGGCTGGCGCTGGTGGGCTGTGGGCCGGTCGCGCGCAGCGGCATGGGGCCGGAGCGGGCCGCGCGCGCGGCCTCGCGGTTGGGCGGCGACGGCCCGCTCGCCGTGCTCGGGCTGTGCGGCGGGCTGACCGGCGAGGTCGCGCCGGGGACGCTGCTCGTGGCCAGCGAGGTCCGCGGGCCGGACGGGGTCGTGCCCTGCACGGCCCCGGAGGCGCTCGGCGCCGCCCTCGGCGCGCGGGTCGGGCCGCTGGTGAGCAGCGAGCGGATCGTCCGCGGCGGCGCGGCGCGAGCGGCGCTCGCGGCCGACGGCGCGCTGGCCGTCGATATGGAGTCCTACTGGCTGGCGGGCGCGGCGGCCGGGCGTCCGCTCGCCGTTGTGCGCGGCGTGGTCGACGTGCCCGGCCGCGAGCTGCTGCGCCCCCTGGCCACCGCGAGCGCCGCCCTGCGCGCGCTGCGGGCGCTACGGGCGGCGGTTCCCGCGCTCGAGCGGTGGGCCCACGCCGCCCCGCTCACGTTCTGAGGGCGGCTTCGACCGCACGCTCGTGCCGGGTTGGTGCGTGGTTGCTCCCTGGTCGGGTTGTGGGGTGGTGAAGCGAGCACCGTTGGGCGTGCGCGGCGCGGGCTGGGTCGGTGGTTGCTCGGTCATCGGGTCGTGGGGTGGCTTAGGACGTATCCCAATTACCGTGATCGCATGTCTGGAGACGCCGATATCGCCACCGTTGGAGCGCTCGTGTCCGATCCCGCGCGGGCGCGCATCCTGATGGCTCTCGGGGACGGCCGCGCGCTCGCCGCGAGCGTGCTCGCGGGCGAGGCCGGTGTGGCCGCCTCGACGGCCAGCGCACACCTGGGCCGGCTGGTCGACGGCGGGTTGCTGCGCGTCGAGCGCCACGGCCGCCACCGCTACTTCCGCATCTCCGGGATGCTCGGCACCGAGCTGATGGCGGCGCTGCTGCGCGACGGGCTGCTCGCCGGGGGCGACGGCGTCTTCGACGTCGATCGCGCCCGCGAGGACCATCTGTCGGCCCCGGGATTCGACCACGACTACCGTCTCACCCCGGACGGCGTCGACCGGCTGGGGGAGTTCGGGATCGACTTCGGGTCGATGCCCCGGCGCCGTCCACTGATCCGCTACTGCGTCGACTGGTCCGAGCAGCGCCACCACCTCGCGGGCTCGCTCGGCGCCGCGCTCGCCGAGCGCATGTTCGATCTGGGCTGGATCCGTCGCGCCGACCGCAGCCGGGCGGTCCACCTCAGCGACGCCGGCCGCGAGGGCCTGCACCAGGTGTTCGGGGCCCAGGCCCGATAAGCTGGCTCCTCAGTGCCCGTACCCATCCGACAGAGCGCGCGCATGGGCTGGTACCTGGCCCGTCAGAAGCTCGCCCGGCGCGAGAAGTTCCCACTGATCGTCGAGCTCGAGCCGCTCTTCCAGTGCAACCTGGCCTGCCCGGGCTGCGGCAAGATCCAGCACCCCGAGCCGGTCCTGCGCCAGCGGATGCCCGTCCAGCAGGCGCTCGACGCGATCGAGGAGTGCGGCGCGCCGATGGTCTCGATCGCCGGCGGCGAGCCGCTGATCCATCCCGAGATCCACGTGCTGGCCGGCGAGCTGATCAAGCGCAAGAAATTCGTCTACCTGTGCACGAACGCGCTGCTGATGGAGCGCAAGCTCGAGAACTTCAAGCCCTCGCCCTACTTCTCCTGGGCCGTCCACATCGACGGCCTGCAGGAGCGCCACGACGAGGCGGTCGACCGCGACGGCACCTTCGAGAAGGCGATCGAGGCGATCCGCGCGGCCAAGGCCCGCGGCTTCCGGGTCACGACGAACACCACGGTGTTCAACACCGATACGCCCGACAGCGTGCGGCAGGTGCTCGACTACCTCAACGACGAGCTCAAGGTCGACCAGATGATGGTCGCCCCGGCGTACGCGTACTGGAAGGCGCCTGACCAGGAGCACTTCCTCGGCGTCGAGCAGACGCGACAGCTGTTCAGCGCGGCCTTCGCCGACGGTCGGCGCAGGAAGTGGCGCCTGAACCACTCGCCGCTGTACCTGGACTTCCTGGAGGGCAAGGTCGACATGCAGTGCACGCCGTGGGGGATCCCCTCCTACTCGCTGCTGGGCTGGCAGCGCCCGTGCTACCTGATGTCCGATGGCGACTACGCCAAGACCTACAAGGAACTGCTCGAGACGACCGACTGGGAGAACTACGGTCGAGGCAAGCACGAGCAGTGCAACAACTGCATGGCCCACTGCGGCTACGAGCCCACCGCCGTGCTGGAGACCACGCGCTCGCTCAAGCAGTCGCTGCGAGCGATGGTCAGCGGCTAGGCCGTCAGTCCACCACGACGTAGCGCAGCACGACCCCGCCGATGCGCAGCACGTCGCCGTCGGCGAGATCGGCTTCGCTGACCGCGCGGCCGTTGACCCAGGTGCCGTTGGCGCTGCGATCGTCGAGGACGCGGTGACCCCCGGGACGGTGCACGAGCAGCGCGTGGCGGCGCGAGACCGACCGCTCGTCCAGGCGCAGCTGGCAGCGCAGCCCGCGGCCGACGTGCACGACCTCGTCGGCGAGCGCCAGCGTGCGGTCGGCGGCACCGGACTCGACGACCAGGTAGCGGCCTGGCCCGGTGGGCAGCGGTCGGCCGGCGACGTGGCCGGCGGCGCGCTCGGGCGGACCAAGATCGGTCGTCGGCGCGTCGTGCGAGGACCGGGCGACGGTCTGCACCATGGTCCGTAGTTCAGCGGCTCGACCTGATCGGCGCATAAATACCCTTCGACGTTGCATGTCGATCGCGCGGTGCCGTCGCCCCGACCCGCGCCGCCGCTGGCCGGCCCCGGCGGCGCTCGCCCTCGTGCTGCTCGCGGCGGGATGTGGGCAGGCGAACAACACGACGGGCCGGCAGGCCGCGTCGCGCGCGCCGGCCAGCTGCGAGCAGGTCGCGCTCGGCGCGCTCACCAAGGTCGCCCAGCGCGTCTACATGGAGGCCGTGCGCAGCGCCAACCAGCAGACCGCCGTGCGCTTCGTCGAGACCTCCGCGCCCCTGGCCGCGGCGGTCGCCGCGCAGAGCCCGAGCGCGGTGGCCGCGGCCGCTCGCACGCTGATCGCCAGCGGCCACGTGGCCCGCCTGCGCGTCGACGACGGCAGCCACGAGCTCGCCGACGTCGGCTCCGCCGGCGCCGTCGGGCCGTCCTTCGGCCTGATCCGCGGGCCGGACGGGAGCGCGGCCGGCTATTACGAGGTCGCGATCCAGACCGCCAGCGGCGTCGCGCTCACCGCGAGCGGCCTGACCGAGGCGCAGGTCGTGATCCGCACCGCCCAGGGCGCGACGCTGGCGGTCGGGAACAACCAGCCGGTGCCCGCCAGGCTGCCCGCGCAGGGCGCGGTGAGCGTCGACGGCCAGCCCCTGGACGTCTCCTCGTTCACCGGCGAGGCGTTCGACGGCGGCGTGCTGGGTGTGAGCGTGCTGCGCTCGCCCTCCTCGCTGGCCCAGTACTGCCGCCCGACCGCACCCGAGACGGTCGCCGCGACGCTCGGGGACGCCGGCACGCGCATCTACCGCTTCGAGGTCGACTCGGTGGAGGGCACCAACGAGCTTGAGCGCGTGGTCGAGAACCCGCCGCTGCTGCAGGCGGTCGCCCACCGCAACCCGGTCGCCGCGCGGCGCGCGATCGACGCGCTGCTCAACCAGCACATCGTGCGCATTCGCGTCTTCGCGCGCGGCCAGGCGCTCCAGGACGTCGGCGGCCCGCACGTGCTCGCGCCGCTCGGCGCGCGGCTGCTGCTGCATGGCCGCCACATCGGGCGGGTGGTGATCTCCGTCCAGGACGACCTCGGCTACTTCCTGCTCGCCCGGCGGCTGCTCGGCCTCGATGTCGTCATCCGCCAGGGCGCGAGCGAGGTCCTGGCCTCGCTCCCGGGCGATCCCCCGGCCCTGCCCGACTTCGGCCCGGTGCAGATCGACGGGCAGTCGTTCGTGGCCTACTCGTTCGCGGCCGAGGCGTTTCCCAAGGGCCCGCTGCGAATCACCCTGCTCGTGCCGGATGCAATCGTCGATCAGCTCGACGGCGCTTACTAGTCGGTTCGAACAAGCGTCCACGGGCCCCCTGTTCACGGGCCGCTTTGGGGGGTACTCTGGGCGCAGGGTGCTCCCGAGTTCACCGACGTTCACCTGGCTGTGGATCGCCGCGTTGGTGGTGACCGTCCTGAGCCTGGGTGCGCCGGCGCCGCGCCGCGCGATCCGCTCCGAGCTGTGCCTGATCCACGTCGTGGCCGGCATCGTCCTGCTCATCGGGGGCGTGCTGCTCGCCCTCGCCGGCTACCTGTTCGCCGGAACGCTCGTCCTCGCCATGGCGCTGCTGGTGGGAACCCCGGCCTTCTGGGTCGCCCGGGCGCCGTTCCCCGCCGACGGCGAGACCGCCTCGCGCGACGCCGACAGCGGCGACGAGGACGACAACCCGCCCGGCGGCAGCCGCCGCGAGGAGGATCCGCCGCCCACCCCCCCGGCCCCGGAGGGGATCGACTGGCGCTGCTTCGACGATGTACGCACCGCGTGGGAGCGTGATCGCGATCGTGAGCGCGAGCCGGTCGCGCGGTGATGCCCGCCAGTGAGATCTTCTTCATCGTCGTGGTCATCGGACTGCTCGGTGGCCTGTTCGTGGCCCTGCGTGCGCCGACCCGGTTCGTCGCCGACGCCCGCACGCGGGCGGACAAGATGGCGGTCGCCTCGGTGGGGGCGATCATCGCCTCCGGCGTCCTTGGGCTCGCCCGCCAGCCTGCGCTCGGCGTGGGTACCGCCGCGGTCGCGGCGGGCAGCGCCGCACTCGGCCTGTACCTGACGCGCTGCGCGGACTCGGGCGACGACGGCGGCGAGCCGCGTCACCCGGACAGCCCCGATCCGGGCGACGATGGCGACGCCGGCGGGCCGGAGTGGGATAGCTTCGATCGCGAGCGTGCGGGCTGGGAGCGCCCCGTCGGGGTGCGCTGACTCACCGATCCGGTCGGGACCCTCCGAGCGCGCACAGCACCTCGAGCAGCTCGCTCAGGACGACCTCGCCGTCGTCGTCACGCAGCGTTCCGTGCAGGACGAGTTGGGCGTCGCCGGCCGCCCGCACGCGATGCTCGGTGACCGTGACCTGCCCGGTCAGCGTCGCGCCGGGGCGCACGGGCCGCGGCAGGCGCACCTCGCGCAGTCCGCGGCCCGCGATCATCGCCGCGTCGGCGAACACGCCGTCGACGAGCAGGCGCTGCATGATCGAGAGCGAGTGGATGCCGCTGGCGACCAGGCCGCCGAAGCGCGAGCGCGCCGCGGCCTGCTCGTCGATGTGGAAGGCCTGCGGGTCCCAGCGGGCGCCGAACTCGAGGATCTCCTCGCGCGTGACGGTGTAGGTGCCCAGCTCGAAGCGGCGCCCGACCGGCAGGTCCTCGGCGTACAGCAGGGCGCTCAGACCGAGGCCCGGCGCCGCTCGGCGGCGAAGGTGGCGAACCAGCGCACGGCGTCGGGGTCGTTGACCGCGCCCAGGTTGGCGACCTTCTCCAGCGGCTCGCCCTGCATCAGGCGCTTGAGCGGCACCTCGAGCTTCTTGCCGGTGAGCGTGCGCGGCACGGCCGGCGCGGTGAGGATCTCGTCGGGCACGTGCCGGCGCGAGAGGCCGTCGGTGATCGCCGCGACGATCCGCGCGCGCAGCTCCTCGCTCACCTCCCCGCCGTCGCTGGGCACGACGAACAGCGGCATCCAGTAGCCGCCCTCGCCCTGTTCGACGCCGAGGACGACGCAGTCGGCGACGCCCTCGATCGGCTCCACGATCCCGTAGATGTCGGCCGACCCCATCCGCACGCCGAGGCGGTTGAGCGTGGAGTCCGAGCGCCCGGAGATCACGCACGTCCCGTCCTGGTTGATCCGGATCCAGTCGCCGTGGCGCCAGATCCCCTCGTAGTGGCCGAAGTAGGCGTCGTGGTAGCGCGTCCCGTCCTCGTCGTTCCAGAAGAAGGTCGGCATCGAGGGCATCGGCTCGGTGACGACCAGCTCGCCCACCTCGCCGACCAGCGGCTTGCCCTCGGGGTCCCACGCCTGCACCGCACAGCCGAGCCAACGGCACGGGATCAGTCCCGTGCGGACCGGCAGCAGCGGGCTGCCGCCGACGAAGGCGCTCGCGATGTCCGTGCCGCCGCTGGCCGAGTCCAGCCGCAGGTTCGGATTGATCGCCTCGTAGACCCAGCGCCAGTCGACGTCGGGCAGCGGCGATCCGGTCGAGATGATGTGTCCGAGCCGGCTGAGGTCGAGCTCTTCGTTCGGCCGCCGGCCCGTCCCGCGCACGCCCGACAGGTAGGCCGCACCGGAGCCGAAGATCGTCGCGCCGGTCGTCTCGACGACCCGCAGGGAGCCGAGCGGATCGGGCCAGTTGGGGCTGCCGTCGTAGAGCACCACGGTGACGCCGGCGAGCAGCGCGCAGACGTGCAGGTTCCACACGACCCAGCCGGTCGAGGTGTAGAAGAAGTAGCGATCCTCCGGGCCGACGTCCAGGCACAGCGCTCCGGACTTCAGGTGCTCCATCAGCGCGCCGCCGTGGCTGTGGACGATCCCCTTGGGCACGCCGGTCGTCCCCGAGGAGAACAGAACCCACAGCGGGTGGTCGAACCCGACCTGCTCGTACTCGGGCGCGGCGCCGTCAAGGAGCGCGTCCGTCCAGTCCTCACAGCCGGCGGGCAGCGGCTCGGACGGGTACGCCACGCGGGCGAGGATCAGGTGCTGAAGGCTCGGCAGCGCCTGCTTCAGCGCGGCCACCACCTCGCGGCGGTCGTGGCGCCTGCCGCCGAAGGCGTAGCCGTCGGCGGCGATCAGCACCTTGGGGGAGAGCTGGGTGAAGCGGTCGATCACGCTCTGGGTCCCGAAGTCCGGGGCCGAGGTGCTCCAGATCGCCCCGATGCTCGCGCAGGCCAGGAAGGCGATCAGCGTCTCGGGGACGTTGGGCAGGTAGCCGGCGACGATGTCGCCCGGGCCCACCCCGCGTTCGCGCAGGCCGGCGGCGAGCGCGGCGACCTGGGCGGTGAGCGCCGGGCCGTCGATCTCGACCGGGTCCTCGCCCTCGCGGACGAAGATCACCGACGGCTTGCCCGCCTGCCCGCGGCGGAGCATGTGCTCGGCGAAGTTCAGCTCCGATCCGGTGAACCAGCGCGCCGCGGGCATCGCGTGCGTGCTGAGCACCTCCTCGTAGGGCCGCGAGGCCTCCACGTCGCAGTACTCCCAGACCGAGGCCCAGAACGCCTCCAGCTCGGTGACCGACCAGTGGTGCAGGGCCGCGTAGTCCTCGAAGCGCAGCCCGTGGCGGTCGGCCAGCCAGGCCATGTAGCGCCCGACGCCGCTGGCCCGCGCCTGCTCGGCCGTCGGCTCCCAGAGCACCTCACCCGTCGTGGTCATGCGCGCCTGCTCCTCCCGGTCTGGTTGCCCGGGGATCCTATTGGCGGGCGAGCGTCAGCCGAACAGCGAGTTGACTTCGCTGCTGCTGCTCGAGGACGACGAGGAGCCGCCGCTCGAGGACGGGCTCGAGCCGCTCGACCCCGACGAGGAGGAGCCGCCACCGCCGAACAGCGAGCTGACCGTCGGAGCGCTGCCCGACGAGCTCGACGCCGAGGGCCCGGAGTCGCGCACGGCGGTGGCGACGACCGTGCTGCCGCTGGTGAGCCCGGTGACGATCACCGAGTCGCCCGGCTTGATCGACTTCAGCGAGACGGTCTGCGACTTGGTGACGGCGGCCGAGGAGGGCACGTGGACCGCGACCGTGTTGCCGGAGGTCTCCGAGACGTACAGCGTGGAGCCGTTGACCGCGCTCACTGTCCCGGTCGTGGTGCTCCCGCCGCCGGCGCCGGCGCCGCCGCTGAAGCCGGCACCGCCGAAGCCGCCGAAGCCCGCGCCGGCCGCGCCGGTGCGGGCGCCGCCGGTTGCGCCGGTGCGCGAGAACGCCCGTGCCAGGGTGCTCGCCGCGCCGCTCGTGCTCGAGCTGAGGTGGTGCTTCTCGACCTCCACGCCGCCGAGGAACCCGGCGCCGGCGAGCAGTACCACGACCAGCAGCGCGGTTTCCTTGCGCACGCGCGGCCGGCGCCGCCGCGGCCCGGACTCGGCCTCGTCGAAGTCCTCCCAGTCGGGGCTGTCGTAGGTGATCGCTTCCATCGCGGGGTCCTCCTCGGAGGTCTGGCCAGAAGGCGTGCTCACTCGAATCGCAGCGCTTCGATCGGGCGCAGCGAGGCCGCGCGGCTGGCCGGGTAGGTGCCGAAGAACAGGCCCGTGAGGACGGCGGCGCCGAAGGCGAGGAATATCGAGTACGGCGCGATCGCCGGGTGGACGCCGGCGATCTTGAATTGGCTGCCGATGACGCCGACGCCCACCCCGGCGAGGCCGCCGAGCAGCGAGACGAGCACGGCCTCGACCAGGAACTGGGTGAGGATGTCGCTGCGCCGCGCGCCCACCGCCTTGCGGATGCCGATCTCGCGGGTGCGCTCGGTGACCGACACGAGCATGATGTTCATCACGCCGATTCCGCCAACGAGCAGCGAGATCGCCGCGACCTCGCCGAGCAGGGTGGTGAAGACGCTGTTGGTCGAGTTCGCCGCCTGCAGCTCCGAGCCCTGGTTGATGACCTGGAACGAGGAGGTCTCGGCGCCGAGCGTGGGCAGCAGCTTGTTGAGGATGTCGGTGACCTCCTCCTGGGCGGCGCCGAGCACCTGCCGCGAGCGGGCCTGCACGGTGATGCTGCTGAGCGAGCCGTAGCCGGTGAGCGTGTCCTGGACGGCGGTCAGCGGGGCCATGACGATGTCGTCCTCGTCGGTGCTGCCGTTGGAGCCCTTGGAGTTGGTGACGCCGATGACCGTGAAGTTCGTGCCGTTGACCTCCATCGTCTGACCGACCGGGTCGGAGCCCGGGAACAGCTCCTGTACGACCGTGGGCCCGATCACCGCCACGCGAGCGTGGCTGCTCTCGTCGGCGTTCGTGAACCACGAGCCGGCAGCGATCGTGTAGTTGGACGCGGGCTGGTAGCTCGGGGTCGTGCCGATGAACGTCGAGGGCTCGTAGGTCGTGCCGTTGTAGGCGAGCGTCACGTCGGAGGCGTCCTCGACCGGCGCGACGCCCAGCACGTCGGGGGCCTGGAAGCGGTTGTTCAGCGCGTTGGCGTCGGCGAGCGTCAGCGAGCTGCCGCTGAGCGCCGCGGCCCGCGGCCCGCCGACATGCAGGCCGTTCTCGACGAGCAGCACGTTGGAGCCGAGGGCCTCGATGGCGGCCTCGGCGGCGTTGGAGGAGCCGGTGCCGACCGAGATCAGGATGATCACCGAGGCCACCCCGATGGTCAGACCCAGGATGGTCAGGCCCGATCGCAGCCGGTTGGCGGCGAGGCCGGCGAAGGCGATGCGCAGGGCTTCGAACATCGCGCCTCAGCCACCGAGCCGGGCGGCGAACCCGCCGCCGCCGCCACCGCCACCGCCACCGCCACGACCCGCGAACCCGCCGGTGCCGCCGGTGCCGCCGCCGAGCGTGCCGCTCGACGTGCTGCTGGAGCCGGAGGACACCGACGTGTTGAGCGCCGGGAGCGTCGTCTTGACCACGATCTGCTCGCCCGGGCTCAGCCCGCTGACGATCTGGGCGTCGTTGGTCCCGCGCAGGCCCACGACGACCTGGGTGGGCACCGTCGCGCTGCCCTTCTTGAGGTTCACGGTGGCGAGCGAGCTCGCGCCGGTGAGCGCGTCGACCGGGACGGTCACGCCGGAGGCCTGCTTGACGATGATCGAGGCCGAGGCGCTCATGCCCGGCTTGACCTGGCTGTTGGTCTGGTCCATCGTCAGCGTGACGTTGTAGCTGACGACCCCTGAGCTGGTGGTCGCCGTCGGCGAGATCGCGCTCACGTGCGCGGCGAGCTCGACGCTCGGCAGCGCGTCCAGGCTGATCGTCGCCGGCTGGCCGTCGGAGACCTGCGAGATGTCCGACTCGCTGAGCGGCACCGACATCGTCAGCGCGCTGGTGTTGACGATCTCCGCGAACGGGGAGCTCGAGCCCGAGCTCGAGGAGCCGCTGTTCGACGAGCTCGAGCCGGTGCTCGACGCGGCGGCGAAGCCGCCGAGGCCGCCGGCGGCCCCGGTGCTGCTCGACGTGGAGGAGGTGCTCGACGCGCTGGAGGCGACGTTGCTCGTCGTGCCGGCCGTGACGTTGTCGCCCGGGGCGAGGCTCGACAGCGAGGCGATCGTGCCACTCACGGGCGCGTGCAGCCAGGTCGCGTAGAAGGCCTTGCGGTCGTTGTTGCGCGTGACCGTGTCCTGGGCCACCGTCAGGTTGTCCTGGGCGACGGTGGCGGCGATCTCGGCCGCGGTGAGCACCGTCCCGGTGGCATGGCTGGCGGCCGAGGAGGAGCCGCTGCTGCCGGAGCTCGAGGACGAGGACTTCGAGGAGGAGGAGGGTGTGCGGCTCGAGCTCGGCTCGCGCGCGGGCGTCGTGCTCGCCGGGGTAGTCCGGGACGGGGTGGTGCTTGCCGGCGTCGTGCTGGCAGGGGTGGTGCTCGCCGGCGTGGTCTTGGCCGGCGTCGTGCTTGCCGGCGTCGTGCTCGCGGGGGTGGTGCTCGGCGGCGTCGTGCTCGCCGGCGTCGTCGGGGAGGTGAACGTCGAGGTGCTCGTCGAGCCGGCGTCGCTCGCCGCCCGGATCATCGTGGTGTTCTCCTGGGTGTCGCTGTCGTTCGTGTCGGCGACCTCGGAGTTGTTGCCCGCACTCGGGGTGCTCGTGCTCGAGGACACGACGGTCCCCGGGGTCTCGGCCTCGGCCGCGGACAGGGCCGACTGGGCCTTGGTGAGCGCGAGGTCGGCCTCGTCGAGCGTGATCTGGGAGGGGGTGTGGTTGAGCGTGGCGATCAGCTGACCCTTGTAGACGTGCTGGCCGAGGCTCACGTACACGTGCTCGAGGGTGCCGCTCGCGTCGAAGTCCACGTCGTCGTCGGTGGCCGGCTCGACGTTGCCGGTGCCGGTCACCGTCGTCTGCACGACGCCCTGACCGACGGTGACGGTCTGCGAGCTCGTGCGGGCCGAGCTGCCCGACGGCGGGCCGAGCTCGATGATGCCGACCGCGACGACTCCGGCGGTGACGAGCGCGAGCACGTACAGCGGCCACGGCCGCGTCGAGTGCCGCGAGTCGCGACGGCCGCTCAACGGTCCCTCCGCGCGGCGGTGAGGGAAGGATGCGCGAGCGCCGCGAGGCGTCCGCGCGCAGGCGGGGTGGCGGAGGAAGGCGTAGGCATGCCTTCAATCTCCTGGGGGGGAATGAACGGCGCGTGAGGACCGGCTGAGAGTTTCCTGAGAGTTCACGTGCGTCACGAGAGTAACGCCGCCCGCTTGTCCCCGCCAGCGGCCCTCGCGGCCGGCGCCGGAAGCGCCACCGACAGGCGCGCGCCCCCGTCGGGAGCGTTGTCGGCGCGCACGCCGCCGCCGTGCGCGTGGGTGATCGCCTGGACGATGGCCAGTCCCAGCCCGGCGCCGCCCGGGCCGCGGGTACGGCCGGCCTCCGCGCGCCAGAAGCGTTCGAAGACGCGCTCGCCGGCGTCGGCGGGCAGGCCCGGGCCGTGGTCGCGCACCTCGAGCACGACCTCGGCGCGCTCGCGGCGGACGCTCACGTCGACCGTCGAGCCGTCGGGCGTGTGGCGCAGCGCGTTGCGCAGCAGGTTGTCGAGGACCTGGCGCAGCTGGTGGGGGTCCCCGTCGACGCTCACCGCTCCGGCGGTCTGCAGGCGGATCCCGCGCTCGGGGGCGATCGCGCCCGCGTCCTGGACCGCATGCTCGGCAAGCTCGACCAGGTCGATTCGCTCGCGGCGTGCCGGGGGCAGCTCGTCGAGCCGCGCGAGCAGGAGCAGGTCCTCGACGAGCACGCCCATGCGCGTGGCCTCGGCCTCGATGCGGGCCATCGCGCGCTCCAGGTCGTCGGGGTCGGCCGCGGCGCCGAGGCGGAAGAGCTCGGCGTAGCCGCGGATCGAGGCCAGCGGCGTGCGCAGCTCGTGCGAGGCGTCGGCCAGGAACCGGCGCAGCCGCTCCTCGCTGGCCTGGCGGTCGGTGAAGGCCTGCTCGATGTGGACGAGCATCTCGTTGAGCGACAGGCCCAGCCGCCCGACCTCGGTGCGCGGCTCGGCCGGGCTCACGCGCCGCGAGAGGTCGCCGCTGGCGATCTCGTTCGCCACGCGCCCGATGCGCTCCAGTGGTCGCAGGCCCAGGCGGATGACCGCCAGCCCGACCAGCAGCATCGCGAGGATCACCCCGGCGCCGACGAGCCCCTCGACGGTGAGCAGCCGCGAGAGGGTCTGATCGATGTCGCGCAGCGGGACGGCGACCACGAGCGTGCCGGCGCGGCCCGGGTCGGTGAGCGCGATCACGCGGTAGCGCAGGGCCGAGCGCTTCAGCGCCCCGGTGGTGAATGGCCGCGGCCGACCGCCGGCCGAGGTGATCGGCAGGCGGGCGGGCAGGGCCGGGGCCGCCTGGGCCTGCCCGTAGCTGAAGGTCACCGGACCGCGCAGGACGCGGCCGGCGGGGGAGAGCAGCTCGCCGACCGTGCCCGAGGGCAGGAAGCCGCTGGCCTGGAAGGGGTCGCGCCCGCCCCGCGGCGCCCCGCGGCGCTCGCGGCGCAGCCCGCGCGGGCCGGCGAGCCCGAGCTGGAGCGAGACCGGGGCCGACGCGGCGAGGACCTGCTGGTCGAGGCGGCTGTACAGGAACGAGCGCTGCTCGGCGTAGGTCGCGACCGCCACCGCCGCCAGCGCGACGGCGAGCGAGGTGACCAGGCCGGCGAGGAGTCGGGCGCGCAGGGACACGGGAGCCTTCAGTCGCGAGGCTGGCGCAGCGCGTAGCCGACGCCGCGGACGGTGTGGATGAGCGGTGGTCCGTCCGCGTCGACCTTCTTGCGCAGGTAGCTGACGTAGGTCTCCAGCACGCGCGCGTCGCCGCCGAAGTCATAGCTCCAGACATGGTCGAGCAGCTGGCCGCGCGTGAGCACGCGCCGCGGATTGAGCAGCATGTAGCGCAGCAGCCGGTACTCGGTGGCGGTCAGCTCGATCGGCCGCCCGGCGCGACTGACCTCGCGGGTGTCCTCGTCGAGCTCGAGGTCCTCGAAGCGCAGCCGGGCCATCCCGTCGCTGATCGCGCCGCTGCGCCGCAGCAGGTTACGCACCCGGGCGATCAGCTCCTCCAGGCTGAACGGCTTGGTCACGTAGTCGTCGCCGCCGGTGGTCAGCCCGCGCAGCTTGTCCTCGGGCGAGTCGCGGGCGGTCAGGAAGATGATCGGCACCCCGGCGCGCTCGCTGGCCAGCCGCCGCGCGACATCGAAGCCCTCCATGTCCGGGAGCATCACGTCGAGGACCATCAGGTGCGGATGCCAGTCGCGCACCTGGGCCAGCGCCTGCTCGCCGCTGCCGGCCGAGGCGACGCTGAAGCCGTGATGGCGCAGCGCCATCGAGATGACGTCAACGAGGTTGGGCTCGTCGTCGACGACGAGCACCCGGATGGACGCCAGGTCACCGGACATCGGCCGGATTCTCGGGCCCAAAGCTGGGAGCTTGCTGAGAACTCTGCGAGAAGCGGATGCTAGGCTCGCGGCCGTGCCGTGTGAGGCGACGTGACCGCGGCCAGCTTCACCGAGCTCGCCGCCGTGCCCGAGCCGCCGCTCGACGACCTCGCGCTGGCGCTCGCCGCGGAATTCCGCGCGGTCGACCGCGTCGCGGCGCTGGCGGCGCTCGACGCGCTCGGGCGCGAGCTGGCCGGCACGCCCGGCGCGCGCCAGCCCGACCCGGCCGCCCAGGCCCGGGCCTGTGCGGAGCTGCTCGGCCGCCGGCACGGCTTCGCCGGCGATCGCGAGGACTACGACCACCCCGACAACTCGATGCTCGATGTCGTGCTGGAGCGGCGCCGCGGCCTGCCGATCCTGCTCTCGGTGCTCTACATCGAGGTCGCGAGGCGCGCATCGATTCCGCTCGTCGGCGTCGGCTTGCCGGGCCACTTCGTCGTCGCGCATCGCGGCGCCGAGCCGCCGCTGGTGCTCGACCCGTTCGAGGGCGGCGCCGCCGTCGCCGGCGAGTTTCCGGAGCCGATGCTGCAGCCCTGGTCCACTGTGCAGATCGTGATGCGCATGCTCAACAACCTCGTCTCGGCCTACGGGCGGCGCACCGACTTCGACGGCGCGCTGCGCGCCGCGCGGATGCGCGTGGTGCTGCCGGCGCCCGAGGCCGAGCGGCGGATCGTGCAGGCCGAGCTGCGCGCGCTGCAGGCCCGGCTCAACTGAGGCTCTCGGTAGACGGTGCGCCCCGGGCGGCGGCTGGGGTCGCGCGCGCCTGGAGGCCAAGACGATGAGGCGACGAATGTGACGATCTCGCCGACGCAGGCCTCCCTGCACGCGATCCGGCGGCCGAGCTCTACCTGTTGCGCCGGCGAAGTGAGCGTCGGCACCAGAACGACCTCGCTGCCGGGCACGAAGGTTCGCACGGCCGACGTCATCGCCGACTGCGCCGGTGAGCCGCGGTTACTCAGCCTCGAGCACTTCGACGCCCTCGCCGCCCGCGACCCCGCGCGCCGGGTCAGCGCGCTGGGCTGAGCTACCCGGTGCCCTCGGCGTGGATCACGTAGACCCCCGCTGCGCTCTTCCACGCGCCGACGTCGAGCTTCTGTTGGATGGCCTCGACGGCGGGCCAGTGGGCCCCAGCCCTCGTCCGAAGCTGCAGCCGTTGGTGCTTCCCCTGGCTGGTCGGCACCTCGATCACCGAGCGAATGGTGAATGTGGTGCCCGGGAAGAGCAGCACCTCGGCTTCGGTGGGGTTGACCGAGAGGAGCTGGACGTCTCTTCCCCCGTGGTTGGTGAGCACCCACAGCACGACGACGGGCCGTTTAGCGCCCACCCCCATGTACTGGCCGATCGGGACGGCCATGTTCTTGGAGGTGCTGAGCAGGGTCGAGAAGCTGACGGTGCCCTCGTCGCGCAGCGCCCTGAACTCCTCCGCGGAGAAGTTCTGGCCGCGGTAGACGGCGCCGGTGTACGGGTCGAGCTTCTTCAGGCCCTCTACGGCCATCGCGGCGTGGAGGCCGCCTTCCTCACGCAGGGTCTGGTGCTGGCGTCGCTCCTGTACGGCCGTTGGCGGCAGTTTGCGAGCCGGTTCGTCCTTGTCGGAGATGTCCTTCCAACCCATGATCGCCGTGCTGGCGTCGTCCACGATCGCATCCATCCAGTCCAAGCTGTTCGCGGTCGCGGCGTTGATGTATTTGTAGTCCTCGGTCGTGTAGGTGAGGATGGCCGCGGCTTCGGCCGGGGTGAGGCCCTTGTTCGTCACCAGGTCGATCCTGTCTTGGACCTCCGGGGCGTCATCAGGAGCGAGCGCCATCGTCATTGCCAACTTGCCCTTGAACCCCTCGCGCGCATCGGCGGCGTGCACCTTCGCCCCCGTACCCGCTGCTCCCTTGAACTTGTGGCGGTCGCGGAAGGTTGGCGAGACCGGGGCGGCAGCCGCCACACCTTGGGACTGCTTTGCGCCAGCGGTGAGGCTGTCGAGGTAGATGTCCTGGCTCCACTTCTTCGTGAAGGCCAGCTGCTCCTGGGTGGCCTCTTCGTACAGCGCTTCGACCATTGTCCGCCGCGTCGTGTCTTGGGCGTCGAGGTCCTTTCGATGGCTGTTCAGCCACCCGAGGCACAGCTTCTCGATCCGTCCCAGAACGACATAGACGGTCTTCCCCTTCTGCTTGGCGGCCTGGTACTCGGCGACGGCCGAGCGGATATTGGCGTAGGACGACTCGCCGACGCCGAGCACGCCCCTTCTGGAGGACCCCATCTGCCTATCCAGGTCGGCGGCCGTGACGCTCAGCCGCTGGACGCTCACCATGGCCGGCGAGGCCGCGGGGCCGCGCGTCGCCTCCCCGGCCACCAGACGGCTGACCGCGCCGTTGCCGGCGCTGCGCTGGAGGGCGACCAGGAGACCCGGCCCGGCCTTGGCCAGTGCGCCCCCGGGGGGCCGGACGCCCGGTGCGTTCGGAGGCCCGGCCCCGGCGACGGCCTTCGTCGGTCCGAGCCCCCGATTGGGCTTGGCGACGTCAATGTCGCTGCGCTCGGGGACGGTCTCGCGGGCGGCCTGGGCCTGTGCACGCTCCGCTTGGATGTCTGCCACCGTCGCTCCTCTTCTGGAACCGCCCACCCCGAGCCCGCGGTTACGAGCCGGACAAATCCTATCGACGTGAGAGGATGCGCGCGATGAGCGTGCCCATAAGTGTGCCCGAGCGACGCCTGACCGTGGCCGGCGTCGACACGCACCTCTACGACGCCGGCAGCGGCGAGGTGCCCGTCGTGTGCGTGCACGGCAACCCGGACTCGGGTGAGAGCTGGCTGTCGCTGCTCTCGCGCAGCGCCCAGCTCGGACGGGTGATCGCGCCCGATCTCCCCGGCTGGGGGCGCTCCGAGCGCCCGGACCGGCGCGTGTTCGACGGCTCGCTGGACGCGCACGACCGCTGGTTCGAGGCGCTGCTCGACGCGCTCGAGCTCGACCGCTTCCGGCTCGTCGTCCACGATTGGGGCGCCCTGGCGCTGTCGGCCGCCTCCAGGCGCGCGGCGCAGGTGCAGCGGCTCGTGATCATCGACCCGGTCCCGCTGTCGGGCGCCTATCGCTGGCACTGGATCGGACGGCTCGTCTGGCGACCGCCGGTGATCGGCGAGATCTCGATGCCGCCCTTCAACGGGACGACGATCAAGCTCCTGACCCGGCTCCAGCGCCCGGGGCTTCGCGCGCTGCCCCAGGAGTGGATCGACCAGGTCGACTCCCACCTGGACGCCGGGATGAAGGACGCGATCCTGCGGCTGTACCGATCGGCCGATCCCGACGTCCTGGCCCGGCACGGCTCCCGTCTGGGCGAGCTGACCTGCCCGACGTTGCTGATGTGGGGCGAGAACGATCCCTACGTCCCGATCCGGTACATGGCCGTCATGCGCGAGGCGCTCGGCTCCACGCCGGAGGAGTGGGTGATCCCCGGCGGCGGGCACTGGCCGATGCTCGAGACCCCCGAGGTCGACGAGCGTACGGCCGAGTTCCTGGCCCGCTGATCTGCGCGATCGCCCTCGTCCGCCGCCCAGTGGTGCACGCCGGGTCGCCCTCGTCGTCCAGGTCGCCGACGTGAACCGCCTGCGCGCCCTGGGCCCGACGCTCGAGCAGATCGGCTCGCGGCGGCTGCGTGTCTCAGAAGACCACGGTGGTGTTGCCGTGCACGAGCACGCGGTCCGCGCAGTGCCAGGCCACCGCGCGCGCGAGCACCGCGCGCTCGATGTCGCGCCCCAGGCGCTGGAGCCCGGCGAGATCGTCGCGGTGGCTGACGCGGATGACGTCCTGCTCGATGATCGGCCCGGCGTCGAGCTCGGCGGTGACGTAGTGCGAGGTCGCGCCGATCAGCTTGACGCCGCGCCGGCGAGCCTGCTCGTACGGCGAGGCGCCCGGGAAGGCGGGCAGGAAGGAGTGGTGGATGTTGATCACCGGCACGCCCAGGCGGTCCAGGAACTCGCCGGAGAGGATCTGCATGTAGCGCGCGAGGACCACGAGGTCGGCCTGGCCGACGAGCAGCTCGAGCAGGCGGGCCTCGGCCTGCGGCTTGGTCTCCCGGCTCACCGGCACGTGGTGGTAGGGCAGCCCGAAGCTCTCCACGTCGGCGCGCAGGTCGGGATGGTTGGAGGCGACGAGCACGATCTCGGCGTCGAGCTCGCCCCGGCGCCCGCGCCAGAGCAGGTCGAGCAGGCAGTGATCCTCGCGCGAGACGAGGATCGCCACGCGGCGGCGGACGGCCGCCGGCCACATCCGCCAGACCATCGACCAGGGCGAGGCGATCTTCTCGCCGAACCGCGCGGCCAGGCCGCCGCCACCGCCGGTGAAGAGGGGACCGGGCGAGGGGCCCGGCTCGCCGGCCGCCGAGCGGCCGGGCCGCCTGTGCCCCGAATGGGGTGCGCCACCCTCGAATTCCATCCGCAGCAGGAAGGTCTGCTCGGTCGAGTGCTGGTCGGAGTGGGTGATGTTCGCGCCCTCGTCGCGCAGGAACCCCGCGACCGCGGCGACGATCCCCGGCCGGTCTGGGCAGACGACGACGAGTCGGGTGCTGTCGGCGTGCATCGAGCGGCACATCGTACGATCCCGGGAGCGATGGGCGAGCTGACCGGTCACTGCAACTGCGGCGGGGTGCGCTTCACGATCACCGCGCCCCTGCTCGACGCGAGCTACTGCCACTGCACCCGCTGCCAGCGGCGCACGGGAACCGCGGCTTCGGCCAACGGGCGGCTCGAGCCGGGGTCGCTGCGGATCGACGCCGGCGAGGAGCTGCTGCGCGCGTGGAGCCCGCCCGACGGGTGGGAGAAGGTCTTCTGCGGCCGCTGCGGCTCGAGCCTGTTCAGCCGCGACCCGCGGCATCCCGAGCGCGGCGGCGTGCGCCTGGGCGTGCTCGTCGGCGACCCGGGCGTGCGCCCCTCCAGGCGCCAGTTCACGGCGTACGCGGCGCCGTGGGAGCCGATCCCCGACGACGGCCTGCCGCGCTTCCCCGAGCGGCTGACCTAAGGCGTTGACCCGGCCGTCCCGCGCGCGCTAGCTTCCCGCTCATGCGAAGACCAGGGGCTGGCGGTCTTGGTCGGCGGACCGCGATTGGGCTGGTGTCGGCCGTGTGCGGCCTGGGGCTCGGCGTGGCGGCGGCGTTCGCCGCGACCTACACGTGGAGCGGCACCAACACGGACACCATCCCGGACTGGTCGTCCGCGGCCAACTGGGGCGGCAGCGGACCCCCGTCGGGAATCGGCAACACGCTCATCTTCCCGACGTTGAGCGCGTCGTGCACCACTTGCTACACGACCGAGATGGACATCCCCGGTCTCACCGCCGACATGCTCGACTTCACCGGGTCCGGCTACACGATCGAACCCGACGGCGAGGCCAGCCTGGGGCTGGGCTCTCCGGGTATCAGCGCGACCGGCTCCACGGCAGTCGTGCAGGCTCCCCTGCAGCTCGCGGACAACCAGAACTGGACGATCACCGGCAGCGACATCGACCTGGACGGCGGCTTCAGCAACTCCACCGACGAGGACCTCGACGCGACACTCGGCTCAGACGGGATCATCGACTTCGGTGCGGCCTCCGATGTGGGGCCGGTCGACCTCGTCGGCGCGTCCTCGAGCGACACCGGCTCGGCCTCGATCGGGAACGGCCTGGTGCTGCTCGATCCCGGCGTCGAGCTCAACGCGGACGGCGCCACCGACACCAATCCGGTCACGGTCAGCGACCTCTCGCTGCACGCCGCCGACAGCGGGGGCAACGCGGCGAGTGTCGGGCCGCTGACGGCGGACGGCGACGAGTTGCTGATCGGGCAGCCCGAGAGCCCGACCGGCGGCCTGGACGTCGCCGGCGGGGTGACGCTCGACTCGGCCAACGAGCTGGTCATGTTCGAGGCCGGCGCCGGGACGACCCCCGATGTCGACTTCACGCAGCTGCAGGCGAGCGACACCGTCACCCTCGGCGGCGAGCTGGCCTTGGCGCCGCAAGGCAGCGGGTCCGGATGCGCCACGCTCACCGTAGGACAGGCCGATCCGATCATCACGACCAGCGCCGGCTCGGTGACGGGGGAGTTCGGCAACGCCGCCAACGGCGCCACCCTCGCCTTCCCGTGCAGCGCGACCTCCGAGGAGCAGTTCCAGATCAACTACCTGCCCAGCTCGGTCACCGCGACGTACGAAGGCACCGTACCGATCCCGACGACTACCCCGCCCCCGACGACTGCCCCGCCCCAGACGACCACCTCGTCCCCGACGCCGCCGAGCCCGACCGCTCCGGCGGCGACGCCCACACCACCGACGGTCACGAGCACGACGGGCGCGACGGCATCGGCGCGGGTGAACCCCGACGGGTCGCCCACCAACGTGTTCTTCCAGTACGGGTTGACCACGGCCTACGGGCAGCAGACCACGCCGCAGGCGATCGGCTCGGGCACCACGCCCCAGGCGGTGACCGCGTCGCTCGCCGGGCTGCTGCCGAACAGCACCTACCACCTGCGCGTGGTGGCGCAGAACGCGGTCGGAACGACCTACGGTGCCGATCAGACGTTCAAGACGCGGTCCGATCCGCCGCCTCGGCCGCCGGTGCTGGGCAGGTCGGTCAACGTCGAGCCGGTGTCGGGCACGGTCCTGATCAAGCTGCCCCACGGTGCCACGCTGGAGGACTTCCAGCCCTCGGCGACCGGGCTGTTCGGGCGGTTCGCCGGTCCGCTGGTCAAGGGCCGGGGCTTCATGCCGCTGACCGAGGCGCGGCAGATCCCGGTCGGCTCGCAGGTCGACGCGCGCGAGGGGACGCTGGCGATGATCACCGCGTCGACCGCCAAGCACAAGAGGTACACCGGCGACTTCGGCGGCGGGCTGTTCAGCGTGCTCACCCAGACCCGCAAGCAGAAGGGGCTGACCAACCTGAGGTTGCTCGAGGGCTCCTTCCCGGGGGCGCCGTCCTACGCCAACACGTGCACGGCGGCCGGCAGGGCGAGCATCGCCAAGGCCAGGCCGCTGAGCAAGTCGGTCGTCGACCTGCTGAAGGTCAGCGCCCACGGGCAGTTCCAGACCAGGGGCAAGTACAGCGCCGCGACGGTGCGGGGGACGAGCTTCACCTTCCAGGACCGCTGCGACGGGACGCTCACGACCGTGAAGCGCGGTGTGGTCGCGGTCAAGGACTTCGTCACGCGGCGCACGGTCACCCTGCACGCGGGCAAGTCCCTCCTGGCCACGGCCGAGAAGGCCAAGAAGGCCAAGAAGGCCAAGAAGGCCAAGGGCTGATCCGGTCGCGGGCTCAGCGGCCCGCGAGGCGCCCGCGCAGTCCGACGCCCGCCCGCGATCGGCCGGGAGATCGCGCCAGCAGCGCGTCCTCGGTCCCGGGGAGGATCAGCTGCCGGCGCGGTTGATCGCCGTGTGGAGCAGCTCGCGGGTGAGGATCCGCGGGCCCGGCTCGGGCAGCACGACCGCGGTCGTCGCGAACTGCGAGCCCTGGCTCTTGTGGACGGTGATCGCGGACACGGTCTCGACGTCCTGCACGCCGGCGTCGATCCGCAGCGACCGTCCAAGCTCCGGTTCACCGCCTACGGGGTGCCCCCGGAGCCGATCCCCGACGACGGCCTGCCGCGCTTGCCCGAGCACGCGAGGTAGGCGGTTGACCGCCTGCCCCGCGCGCGCTAGGTTCTCCGTTCATGGGGCTGGGGGCTGGGGGTGTAGGGCGCCGGGCCGCGACCGTGCTCGCGCTGGTCGTGTGCGGCTTGGCGCTCGGCGTGCCGGCGGCGTTCGCCGGGACCTACACGTGGACCGGCGCCGACAGCATCCCCGGCTGGTCCTCCTCGGACAATTGGAGCCCCACGGACCCGTCGGGCACCGGCAACACCCTGAACTTCCCGGCGTTGAGCGGGTCGTGCGATACCTGTACGGACACCGAGATGAACCTCGCCGACCTCGGCGTGGACTTCCTGAACTTCACCGGGTCCAGCTACGTGATCGGGACCGACGGCTCGAACTCCCTGGGGCTGGGCTCCCCGGGCATCAGCGCGACCGGATCCGCGGCCGCGGTCATCGCGACTCCGCTCGACCTCGACGGCAACCAGACCTGGACGATCACCGACAGCGACCTCGACGTGGACGGCGGCTTCAGCAACAACTCCCAGGGCCTCAGCCTCAACGCGTCCCTGGGCTCGAACGGGGTCATCGAGTTCGGTGCGAGCTCCGACGTGGGGCCGGTCGACATCACCGGCGCGTCCTCCGCCGACGCCGGCTCGTCCTCGATCGAGAACGGCCTGGTGGCGCTCGATGCCGGCGACGATCTCAACGGGAGCGACGGCAATCCGGTCGCGGTCAGCGACGTCTCGCTGTACGCCGCCCAAACCGGGGTCAGCGCGGCGAGCATCGGTCCGCTCACGGCGACCGGCGCCGAGCTGCTGATCGGGGAGCCCGAGGCCCCGACCGGCGGCCTGGACGTCGACGGCGGGGTGACGCTCGACTCGGGCACCGAGCTGGTCATGTTCGAGGCCGGCTCGGGCACGACTGCCAACATCGACTTCACGCAGCTGAGCGCGACGGGGACGGTCGACCTCGGCGGCGCCCAGCTGCTGCTCGCGCCGGTGGGCGGCGCAACCGCGTGCGCGGCGCTCACGGTGGGACAGGCCGATCAGATCGTCACCACCACGGGCTCGGTGACGGGGCAGTTCGGCAACGCCGCCAACGGCGCGATCCTCGCCTACCCGTGCAGCGCGACCACCGAGGAGCAGTTCCAGATCAACTACCTGCCCAGCTCGGTCACCGCGACCTACGAAGGCACGGTGCCGATCCCGACGCCGCCGCCGCCGACCCAAGCGACCCCGACCGCTCCGACGGCGACGACCTCGGCGCCGACGGTGACGAGTACGACCGGGGCGACGGCGTCGGCCTCGGTGAATCCGAACGGGCTGGCGACGACGGTCGAGTTCCAGTACGGGCTCACGACCGCGTACGGGCAGACGACCGCCGCGCAGACGATCGCGGCGGGGACCTCGCCGCAGACGGTGACGGCGCCCTTGACCGGCCTGCTGCCCAACAGCACCTATCACCTGCGCGTGGTGGCGAAGAACGCGCTGGGGACGAGCTACGGTTCCGACCAGACGTTCAAGACGCCGTCCGACCCGCCGCCTCCGCCGCCGGTGCTCGGCAAGGCGGTCAACGTCGAGCCGGTGTCGGGGACCGTCCTGATCAAGCTGCCCCACGGCGCCTCGCTCGAGGACTTCCAGCCGAGCGGGCTGTTCGCGCTGTTCGCCGGTCCGCTGGTCAAGGGCCGGGGCTTCACGCCGCTCACCGAGGCCCGGCAGATCCCGGTCGGCTCGCAGATCGACGCGCGCCAGGGGACGCTCGCGATGATCACCGCGTCGACCGCGAAGCACAAGACGTACAGCGGCGACTTCGGCGGCGGGCTGTTCGGCGTGCTCACCCAGACCCGCAAGCAGAAGGGGCTGACCAACCTCGGCCTGTTGGAGGGATCGTTCCCGGGCGCGCCGTCGTACGCGAACAGGTGCGTGGCGACCGGCAAGGCGAGCATCGCCGCCGGTGCCAAGCACCTGAGCAAGTCGGTCGTGGACCTGCTGAAGGCGAGCGCCCACGGTCAGTTCGCGACCAAGGGGAAGTACGGCGCGGCGACGGTGCGGGGGACGAGCTTCACGATCGAGGATCGCTGCGACGGGACGTTCACGACCGTGCAGCGCGGCGTGGTCGCGGTCAGGGACTTCGCCACGCGGCGCACGATCACCCTGCACGCGGGCAGGTCGTTCCTCGCCCGCCGCTGACGGTCGATCCCGCCGACACCAGACGCCCGTCAGGAGGCACGGGTCGGCCGGCGCGGACGATCGCCACGTGGCCATACGAGTCGAGCAGCGCGGCGCCGCACACCCTTCGCCTCGACACGGCGCTCGAGGGCCCCCGACGGAATCGTTGCCTGCCGAGTCGTCCGAGTGAGCGGCGCGCGCTCGCGCGTGCGGCCGGCCTGGCTCGAACGGGCCGCGCGCGAGTCATCCGGCTGTCCTGGGACCTCGACGTGGCTTACCCCACTTCGGGGGCACAGGCTGCCACGCCTGCGGTGCCGCGTCCTGGCGTCGTTTGGCTGTGCCCCCTCGTGGGGCGCTCCTCGAACGCCTCAGCCGCGCGCCGATCATGTCGTGCTCACCTGAGACTGGGCGGGTCCCCACCGCTCGCCGGGCTGAGATCTCGGCCGGCGTGGATCGTCGCGGCGGCGGGCGTCAGTACCGACACGCGACCGTCTGGGGCGCCAGGTGATCGCCGAACGTGACGGATGCGCCGCGGTTCGGTCCGCCGCCGGCATACGATGTCCGTGTGCTGCAGCCGCTCGAGAATCGTCCGGTCAGCAGCCGTGCCCGTGAGGCGCTGCTCTCGGCGATCCGCGCCGGCGCCTTCCCTGGGGGGCGCCTGCCCCCCGAGGAGGAGCTCGCCGTGCGCCTCGGCGTGAGCCGCACGACCGTCCGCTCGGCGCTCCAGGCGCTCCAGGAGGTCGGGCTGATCTCGCGCGCCCGCGGCCGCGGCACCTGGATCAACCAGCACCTGCTGCGCGCGTCGATGCGGCTGAACCGGCTGGTGCCGTTCACCGAGCTGATCGAGCAGTGCGGCCACCGTGCGTCAGTCGACCTGCAGCGCAGCCGGGTCGCGCCCGCCTCCGAGGACCCCGAGGGGGCGGCCGCGCTCGGCCTGAAGCCGGGCGAGCCGTGCTTGATGGTGCAGCGCCTGCTGCGGGCGGGCGGGGTCCCGGTGATCGCGATCCTCGACGTCGTGCCCGTGCACCGGCTGCTCGTGCCGCCCGACGAGGTCCGCCACGCCGACTCGACCTTCGAGCTGCTGCGCCGCGTCGCCTCGCCGGCGGTCCAGTACGCGGCGTCGGAGATCATCCCGCGCGTGGCCGGCGACGACGGGGCGGGGCTCCCGCTCGCGCCCGGGATGCCCTACATCGAGTTGCTGGAGACGTTGTACGGAGAGGGCCATGAGCGCGTGGCGGTCTCGCGAGTGAACGTCGACGACAGCGTGGTGCGGCTGTCGCTGGTACGCCGCGCGCAGTAGCGGCGTACTGTTGCTCGGGGAGATGGGCCCGGGTCGCGGCGGGCGGCCCAGCCTCGCGGCGCAGGCCTGGACGTTGTGCACAACCGGGTTTGGACCGCTGGCGGAAGACACGCGGACCGGAATGCGCAATGGTCCTATGTATGACCAATTCAGCGACGGCCACGGCCGACGCCGACGCCCGCGACCTCGCCGGCTTCGGCTACCCACAGGTCCTGCGCCGAGGGCTCGGCGGCTACGCCTCCTTCGCCGCCGGCTTCTCGTTCGTCTCGATCCTCACGACCGTCTTCCAGCTGTTCGCCTTCGGGTTCTCCTTCGGCGGCGCCGCCTTCTTCTGGACCTGGCCGATCGTGTTCGCCGGGCAGATGATGGTCGCGCTGTGCTTCGCCGAGCTCGCCTCCCGCTACCCGATCTCGGGCTGCATCTACCAGTGGTCGCGCCGGCTGTCCAACGCGACGTTCGGCTGGTTCGCCGGCTGGGTGATGCTCGTCGGGCAGATCATCACGATCTCCGCCGCGGCGATCGCCCTGCAGGTGGTCATGCCGAGCATCTGGAGCGGCTTTCAGATCGTCGGCGGCAACCCGTCGCTGGCCACCAGCAGCGGCGCGAGCAACGCCGTGCTGCTCGGCTCGATCCTCATCACCGCCACGACGATCATCAACGTCCTCGGCGTGCGCCTGATGGCGCGGATCAACTCGATCGGCGTCACCTGCGAGCTGATCGGGGTGACGCTGCTGATCATCATGCTGTTCGCGCACAGCAGGCGCGGGCCCGAGGCGGTCCTGCACCGCACCGGCGCGCCGTCCGGCGGCTACCTCGGCCTGTTCATCGTCTCCGCGCTGATGGCGGCCTACGTGATGGTCGGCTTCGACAGCGCCGGTGAGCTCTCGGAGGAGACCCGCGATCCGCGGCGCACGGCGCCGAAGTCGATCCTGCGCGCGCTCGCGGTCTCCGGGCTCGGCGGCGGGGTGCTGCTGATCGCCGCCATCTGCGCCGCGCCGAGCCTCACCGACGGGACGCTCGGCACCCAGGGTCTGCCCTACGTGCTCACCAGCCGGCTCGGCACCACGGTCGGGCGGATCTTCCTGTGCGACGTGACGGTGGCGATATGCGTGTGCACATTGGCCATCCACACCGCGGCCACGCGCATGATGTTCTCGATGTCGCGCGACCGCGTGCTGCCGTTCGGGCGCGTGCTCGCCGCGGTCAGCCCGCGCACCGGCACGCCGATCCTGCCGGCGGTGGTGATCGGGATACTCGCCGCGCTGATCCTCGTCGTCAACCTCGGCCAGGCCGCGCTGTTCACCGACCTGACCAGCGAGTGCATCGTGATGCTCTACGGCGCCTACCTGATGGTGACCGCGCCGATGCTCGTGCGCCGCCTGCGCGGGACGCTCAGGGCCGCCGAGCCGGGGATGTTCTCGCTCGGCCGCTGGGGCCCGATCGTCAACGGCCTCGCCGTCGGGTACGGCGCGGCGATGATGATCAACCTCGCCTGGCCGCGCACGAGCGTCTACGACCCGGCCGGCGGGCACTTCTACCTGCACTTCTTCTCGCTGCTGTTCATCGCGGGCACGCTCGTGGTCGGCGTGCTGGCGTTCGTGCGCCACCGCTACGAGCAGCAGGTCGAGCCGGCGGCCGAGCCGGCCGCCCCCGAGCTCGCCGCGGCGGGGGTGCAGGGATGACCGGCGGGACAGACACCCCGGCCGGCGCGCGCGCTCACGCGCGGGCGCAGGCGGGGGCGGCGGTGCCCGGGATGCCGACCCTGCCAGCGAGCGCCTGGCCGGCGCCGCCCGCCGGGGTGGCGCGCGAGGCGCTCACCTGGGCGGAGACCATTCCGGGCGGCAGCTACGCGAGCAAGGTGCTCGCGCGCGGTACGACGCTGCGGCTCACCGACGTGGAGGGCGAGGCGTGCGCGCACGTGCTGCTGCACCGCGCCGATGCCGTCCACGAGCGGCTCAACGTCGCCGACACGGTCAAGGTGCCCTGGCAGGCCTACCTGGGCGCCGGCCATCCGCTGCTCTCCGACCAGGGCCGCGTTCTCGCCACGATCGTCGCCGACACGGACACCGGTCACGACGCGCTGTGCGGCACCTCGACCCGCGTGCGCAACGAGCAGCGCTACGGCGACGGGTCGCCGCACGGCCCCTCGCCGGCCGGCCGTGAGCTGCTGCTGCTCGCGGCGGCCAAGCACGGCCTCGGGCCCCGCGACGTCCCGCCGAGCATCTCGTTCTTCAAGGCGGTGCGGGTCGACCCGCTCGCGGGGACGTTGCGGTTCGCCGCGGCGCCCGCCCCCGGCGCGAGCGTCGAGCTGCGGCTGGAGATGGACGCGATCGTGCTGCTCGCCAACGTCCCGCATCCGCTGGACCCCCGGCCGGACTACGTGACCGGGCTGCTCGAGGTGCTCGCCTGGCGCGGGCGCCCGACGTCTCCCGAGGATCCGCTGTGGTCCTCGACGCCCGAGCTCGAGCGCGGGCTGCTGAACACCGCTGACGTGGTCGGGGCGCGGCCGTGAGTGCGCTCGACGTCGTCATCGCCGAGGAGGTCGTCCCCCCGCGCGCGCCGTGGAGCGCGATCGTGCGCGCCGGGCACACGCTGTCGATCCTCGACCTGCACGGCAACCAGGCCGTCGACTTCCTCGCCTACCTGGCGAGCGATACCGCCGAGCGCTACAGCGCGCCGGACACGATCGTCGCCCAGGGCAGCATCTTCCTGTCGATCGGCTCGGTGCTGCGCAGCTGCGAGGGCCGACCGCTGATGACGGTGACCGCCGACGACGTCGGCCACCACGACACGATCGGCGGCGCGTGCAGTCGCGAGTCCAACACAGTGCGCTACGGGCACCACACCGCCCACCAGCACGCGTGCGTGGAGAACTTCCTGCGCGAGGGGATGCGCTGGGGGTTGTCCAAGCGCGATCTGGTCAGCAACATCAACTGGTTCATGAACGTCCCGGTGAGCGAGGACGGGACGCTCGGGATCGTCGACGGGCGCTCGGCGCCCGGGCTGTCGGTGAGCCTGCGCGCCGAGGAGGACGTGCTCGTGCTCGTCTCCAACTGCCCGCAGATCAACAACCCGTGCAACGGCTTTGACCCGACGGCGGTGCAGATGGTCATCCGGGCGTGAGGCGTGTCCTGGTCGCCAACCGCGGCGAGATCGCCGTGCGGCTCGTGCGCGCCGCGCAGCGGCTGGGCCTTCAGGCGGTCGCCGTCTTCTCCGACGCCGACCGCGGCGCCCCGCACGTCGCGCTCGCCGACGAGGCGGTCCGCCTCGGCCCGGCGCCGGCGCGCGAGTCGTACCTGTGCGCCGAGAAGCTCCTGGACGCGGCGGCGCGCACCGGGGCGCAGGCGCTCCATCCCGGCTACGGCCTGCTCTCCGAGGACGCCGCGTTCGCGCGCGCCGTGCAGGACGCGGGGCTGATCTGGGTCGGCCCGACCCCCGAGCAGCTCGAGCTGTTCGGGCGCAAGGACGCGGCGCGCGCGCTCGCTGCCGAGCTCGGCCTGCCGCGCCTGCCCGGCAGCGAGCTGCTGGCCGACGCCCCCGCGGCGCTGCTCGCCGCCGCGCGGATCGGCTACCCGGTGATGCTCAAGGCGGCGGCCGGCGGCGGCGGGATCGGCATGAGCGTCTGCCGCACGCCGGACGAGCTGCGCGAGGCGCACGCGCGCACGACGCGCCTGGCCGAGGCGAGCTTCGGCTCGGGCGCGGTCTTCCTCGAGCGCTTCCTCGCACGCGCCCGGCACGTCGAGGTGCAGGTGTTCGGCGACGGCGAGGGCGAGGTGCTGCTGCTCGGCGAGCGCGACTGCACATTGCAGCGCCGCCACCAGAAGGTGCTCGAGGAGGCGCCGGCGCCGGCGCTCCCGGCGCGCGTGCGCGAGGCGCTCGCCAGTGCGGCGCGCACGCTCACCGCGGCGACGCGCTACCGCTCGGCGGGCACCGTCGAGTTCCTCTACGACCCCAACGGTGGCGAGGTCGCCTTCCTGGAGGTCAACGCGCGGCTGCAGGTCGAGCACACGGTCACCGAGGAGGCCTGCGGCGTCGACCTCGCGGGCTGGATGCTGCGCCTGGCTGGCGGCGACCGCTCGATGTTCGCCGCTCCCGTCCCGGCCCCGAGCCGCCACGCCGTCCAAGCCCGCGTCTACGCCGAGGATCCGGGCGCCGGCCACCGCCCCAGCGCCGGGCTGATCACGCGCGCCGAGCTTCCCGGCGGCGTGCGCGTCGACGGCTGGGTGGCGACCGGCACCGAGGTGAGCAGCGCCTACGATCCGCTGCTGGCCAAGGTGATCGCCACCGGCGACACGCGGGAGCAGGCGCTCGCCGCGCTCGCGCGCGCCCTCGCGCAGACGCGGATCGACGGGATCGCCACCAACCTCGCCCTGCTGCGGGCCGCGCTCGCCGACCCCGACGTGAGGGCTGCCGAGCACTGCACGAGCACGCTCGAGCGCGTGACGGTCGACCAGCCGCGCATCGAGGTGCTCCAGCCGGGGACGATGACCACGGTCCAGGACTGGCCCGGACGGCTCGGCTACTGGCACGTCGGCGTCCCGCCGTCCGGGCCGATGGACGACCGCTCCTTCCGCCTGGGCAACGACCTGCTCGGCAACCCGCCGGGCGCCGCGGGCCTCGAGTGCACGCTGGTCGGGCCGCGGCTGCGCTTCGCGCGCGCCGCGCGCGTGTGCCTTGCCGGAGCCGCCTCGCAGGCGACCCTCGACGGCGTGCCGGTGGAGGCCTGGCGGGCGATCGACGTGCCGGCCGGCGCGACGCTCGACGTCGGCGCGATTCCCGGGCCCGGGCTGCGCACCTACCTGCTGATCGCGGGTGGGATCGACGTGCCCTGCTACCTGGACAGCGCGGCGACGTTCACCCTCGGCGGCTTCGGCGGCCACGGCGGCCGCGCCCTGCGGACCGGGGACGTGATCGCCCCCGGGAACGAACCCACCGCGCCCTCTGCCGGGGAGGTCGGGCGCGCGCAGCGCCCCCCAATCAGCTCGGACTGGGAGGTCGGCGTGCTCGAGGGACCGCAGGCTGCCCCGGAGTTCCTCACCGAGCAGGACGTCGAGCAGCTGTACGGGACCGCGTGGGAGGTGCACTTCAACTCCGCGCGCACCGGAGTGCGGCTGATCGGCCCGCGGCCCCGCTGGGCGCGGCCCGATGGCGGCGAGGCCGGGCTGCATCCGTCGAACATCCACGACACGCCGTACGCGATCGGCGCGATCGACATGACCGGCGACACGCCGATCGTGCTCGGGCCGGACGGCCCGAGCCTCGGCGGCTTCGTCTGCCCGGCGACGGTGACGGCCGGCGAGCGCTGGAAGCTCGGGCAGCTGCGGCCCGGCGACCGGGTGCGCTTCCGGCCGCTTGGGCCGCGCGACGGCGGGGTGCTCGGCAGCGAGCGCGACGTGACCTTCCGCCGATCCGGCGACGAGAACCTGCTGGTCGAGTTCGGCCCGATGGTGCTCGACCTCGGCCTGCGCATGCGCGCGCACGCGCTCGCGGCGCAGATCTCGCGGGAGGGCGTCTCGGGGGTGCTCGAGCTCACCGAGGGGATCCGCTCGCTGCAGGTGCACGTCGACCCGGCGCGGCTGACGGTGGCGGGGGCGATGTCGATGGCGCGGACGCTGCTCGGCGAGCTGCCGCCGACCGAGGCGCTCACCGTCTCCAGCCGCGTCGTTCACCTGCCGCTCTCGTGGGACGATCCGGCCACCCGCGAGGCGACCGCGCGCTACATGGCCGGCGTCCGCGCCGACGCGCCGTGGTGCCCGTGGAACCTGGAGTTCATCCGGCGAATCAACGGGCTGCCCGACGTGCAGGCGGTGCGCGAGATCGTGTTCGCCGCCGAGTACCTCGTGCTGGGCCTCGGCGACGTCTACCTCGGCGCGCCGGTCGCCACGCCGATCGATCCGCGCCACCGGCTGGTCACCACCAAGTACAACCCGGCGCGCACGTGGACGCCCGAGAACGCGGTCGGGATCGGCGGCGCCTACCTGTGCATCTACGGGATGGAGGGGCCGGGCGGCTATCAGTTTGTCGGCCGCACCGTCCAGGTGTGGGACCGCTGGCGCGAGGTGCCGTGGCTGCTGCGGCCGTTCGACCGGATCCGCTGGCACCCGGTGAGCGCCGAGGAGCTGCTCGAGCAGCGCGCCGACCTGCCCGCCGGGCGGCTCGTGGTGCCGATCGATGAGGGGCGCTTCTCGCTCGCCGAGCAGCTCGCGTTCGTCGCGGCCGAGCGCTCGTCGATCGACGCGTTCCGCACGGGGCAGCAGGCGGCGTTCGCACAGGAGCGGGCGCGCTGGGAGGCGTCAGGGGAGTTCGGCCGCGACGCCCCGCCGGTTGTCGCGGCCGGTCTGGCGACCGTCGAGCTGCCCGAGCACGCCTCGCTCGTCGCGGCGCCGCTGGCGGCGAGCGTGTGGACCGTGGAGGTGAGCCCCGGCGACCGGGTGCGCGCCGGCGAGCGGCTGCTCACGCTCGAGGCGATGAAGACCGAGACCGCCCTGGAGTCGCCGATCGACGGGCGGGTGCTGCAGGTGCTCGTCGCCGCCGGAGACCAGGTGCACTCGGGCGCCGCGCTCGTCGTCGTCGCTCCGTGACCGCATGGATAAGCCGCTCCGAGCGGGCCGCGGGGCCGGGGCTCACCGTCGCGGTCAAGGACAACATCGACGTCGCGGGCTTTCCCACCACCGCCGCGTGTCCGGCGTTCGCGTACGCGCCGGCCCGCGACGCCGACGTGGTCGCGCGGCTGCGCGCGGCGGGGGCGGCGATCGTCGGCAAGACGAACATGGACCAGTTCGCGACCGGGCTGGTGGGGACGCGCTCGCCCTACGGCGTGGTGCGCGACGTGCGCCGGCCCGCCTACGTGGCCGGCGGCTCCTCTTCGGGCAGCGCGGTCGTTGTCGCCTGCGGCGAGGTCGACGCCGCGCTGGGGACCGACACGGCGGGATCCGGGCGGGTACCGGCAGCGTTCGCCGGGATCGTCGGGCTCAAGCCGACCTACGGGCGGGTGCCGACCGCTGGGGTCGTGCCGGCGTGCCAGTCGTTGGACTGCGTGAGCGTGTTCGCGCGCACGGTCGCGCGCGCAGCCGAGGTGCTCGCGCTGATCGCCGTCCCGCTGCCCGTCGACGCGCCGCTCGCGGCGGCCGGCGATCCGGTGGTCGGGGTGCCCGGCCCGACGGCGCTCGCGCCGCTGTCGCGGGACGCGCGGCGCGCGTTCGCGGCGGCCGGCGAGCGGCTCGGCGCGCGGCTCGTGCAGGTCGACGCCGCGCCGCTGCTCGCGGCCGGCGAGCTACTCTACGGCGGGGCGTTCGTCGCCGAGCGCTATGCGGCCGTCGGCGAGTTCGTGACCGCGCATCGCGCCGAGGTCGACCCGGTGGTGGGGTCGATCATCGAGGCCGCGCGCGGTGTCGCGGGGTGGGAGTTCGCGCGCGACCGCGCGCGCCTCGCGCGCCTGGCCGCCGAGGTCGACGCGTCGCTGGCCGGCGTCGACGCGCTGATGATGCCGACCGTGCCCTTCCAGCCGACGATCGCCGAGGTCGCCGCCGACCCGGTGGGCGTGAACGCCCGCCTGGGCCGCTACACGAGCGCGACCAACCTGCTCGGGCAGTGCGCGGTCGCCGTGCCTGCGGGCGAGGCCGACGGCGGGCAGTTCGGGGTCCAGCTCGTCGCGCCCGCCTTCCACGATTGGGTTGTGATCTCGCTCGCCGCCCGCCTGCTCGGTGAGTCGTCGGTCCCGGCGCCGTGCGAGGGCGTGGCGCTGTTCGTGGTCGGGGCGCACCGGAGCGGGCAGCCGCTGTGCGGTGAGCTCCTCGCGCGCGGGGCGCGGCTGCTCGGCCGACGCTCGACCGCGCCGTGCTACCGCCTGCACGCGCTGGCGACGGCGCCGCCCAAGCCGGGGCTGGTGCGCGTCGCCGACGGGGGCGCGTCGATCGCCGGCGAGCTGTGGCGGCTGCCGGCCGCCGGGCTCGCCTCGCTGCTGGACGAGCTGCCGGCGCCGATGGCGCTCGGGCCGGTGACGCTCGCCGACGGGTCGACCGTGGTGGGCTTCCACTGCGAGCGGGTTGCCCTGGAGGGAGCGCCCGACGTCAGCGCGTTCGGCGACTGGCTCGTCTACCTGGCGTCCCGGTGAGGGCCGCTCGGTCGGCGCGAGAGGCGCCGGTTCGGGCCCTACGGCGGCAGGGCGATCTTGATCGCGCCGTCCCTGCCGTGCTCGCACGCCTCGTACGCGTCGAGGAGGTCCGCCAGCGGCCGCTCGCGCGTGAAGATCGCGGCGAGATCGAGCTCGTCGTGCTCGGCCATGGCGAGCACGCGACGCACCCGTCCGCCGCCGACCCGGCACAGCGAGGTCATGAGGCGCCGCTGGGGGCAGCTCGCGTCGATCGGCAGATCCGGGCCGCGGTGCCCGGCGTAGACGCTGACCGTGGATGCCGCTGCCGCAGGTCGCGCTCATCGGCGTGGCGCTGACGACGTCGTCGGGGCCCGGTCGGGCACCTGGAGCTCGACGAGGGGCGGGCCCTCCGTCGGTGGTGCGCGCGCCCGTCGTCGACGTGAAGCTCGTGTCGCTCGAACGCACGCATGAGCAAAGCTCACGACCTGAGGCGGGGCCGCGTCACCTCAGAATCCCGCCAGCCGCTCGCGCAGCCCCGAGGCGCGGGCGATCGGCCGGGAGATCGCGGCGAGCAGCGCCTCCTCGGTCCCGGCGAGGATCAGCCGCCGGCGCGCGCGGGTGATCGCCGTGTAGAGCAGCTCGCGGGTGAGGATGCGCGAGCCCGGCTCGGGGAGCACGACCACGGTCGTCGCGAACTGCGAGCCCTGGCTCTTGTGGACGGTCATCGCGTACACGGTCTCGACGTCCTGCAGGCGGGCGGGGCTGACTCGCACGAGCTGCTCGGCCCGCGCGAACGCGGCGAGCGGGCGGCCGGCCTCGCCGACGACGATGACTCCGGTGTCGCCGTTGTAGAGCCGCAGCCCGTGGTCGTTGGCCGTCACGAGCAGGGGCCGGCCGGGGTACCAGCGCCCGCCGGCGGCGAACCCCTCGATCTCGCCCGCCAGCCAGCGCTCGATTCGCGCCGTCCAGGCGCTCACCCCGTGCGGTCCGCGGCGGTGGGCACACAGGACGCGAACGCTCGCGAGCGCCTCGAGCGCCGCGCGGGGGTCGCCCTCGCGCGCGGCGCGGGTCATCGAGCGGGCGGCGGCCACGGTCGGCTCGCGGATCGGCGCGAGCGCCCCGTCGGAGTCCCCGCCGGAGAGGTCGATCCAGCGGACCTCCTCGTCGGGCGCCTCGGCGAGCGCCCGCAGGGCGTCCTCGCCGTCGCCCTCGCGCACGGCGCGCGCCAGGCGCGCGATCGCGCCGCCGAAGCGGTGCACGCGATCGAGCACGACGACCCCCGCCGGCGCGGGGGCGACGATGTCGCCGAGCACCGCGCCGGCCTCGATCGAGGTGAGCTGGCCCGGGTCGCCGAGCAGGATCAGCCGCGCCTGCGGCCGCACGGCCTCGAGCAGCCGGGTCATCAGCGACAGCGAGACCATCGACGTCTCGTCGACGATCACGACGTCGTGCGGCAGCCGGGTCGAGGCGTCGTGGCGGAAGCGGCTGTGGCTGTCCGGGCGCCAGCCGAGCAGGCGGTGCAGGGTCCCGGCGCCGAGCGCGCGCAGCGCCTCGCGCACGGGCTCGGCCACCGCCAGCGCGTCGGCCTGCGCGTTCACCGCCTCCTGCAGCCGCGCGGCGGCCCGGCCGGTCGGCGCGGCGAGCGCGACGAGGCTCGGATCGATCCCCTGCTCGAGCAGCAGCGCGACGATGCGCGCGACGGTCGTGGTCTTGCCGGTGCCCGGGCCGCCGGCGATGACCGCCAGGCGCCGGCGGACCGCGGCGGCCGCGGCCTGCCCCTGCGGCTCGCCGGTCTGGCCGGGGAAGAGGCGCTCGAGACCGTCGGCCAGACGCTCCTCGTCGACATCGCGCTCCATCGCGCGCGAGCGCTCACGCAGCAGCTCGGCCAGGCGGCGCTCCTCGCGCCAGTAGCGGTCGAGGTAGAGCACGCTGCCCACCAGCCGCAGCGGGCGCGAGGGGCCGTCCTCGCCGTCGGCGATCAGCGGGCTCGCGGCCAGGCGCGCCCGCCACGGCGCCCACTGCGGCCAGGGCAGCGCGTCGAGGTCGACGTCCTCCTCGGCGTCGACGACGGCGAGCTCGCGGATCGCGGCCAGGTCCACGCACACGTGCCCCAGGCGCGGCCCGCGCACGGCGAGCGCGCCGGCGAGGACGACGAGCTCGTCGGTCTCCTTCGCCAGCGCGCACAGCCGCCGGGCGACGTGGACGTCGGCCGGCGCGAGCACGCCGGCCTGGTTGAACTCGCGCAGCAGCGGCGGCGCGTGCCGGGCCCGCCGCGCGTCGAAGGCGTCGGTCGCTCCGACCGCTCCGACCACGTCGCGTCCGTCGGCGCTCACGCCGGCCATCCGGCGAGCGTTGGCGACGTTGCGCCGTGCAGCGCCATCAGTGCGGGCAGCCGAGCTCTGGCGAGTTTCCCTCGCATGGCGCCATCAACCAGGGCAACTCCCCGAGCTCGACGCTCAGGTGCGGTGGCGCAGGCGAGTAACCGGCGCGGGGCGAACTTCGTTGACTTTGAGGCATATAGTGCCCCCAACACGGGCAACTGGCTCACGAGTGCCCTCCGAGCAGGTCGCTGAGCTCGCCCACCAGGACGGCGGACGGATGCCAGGAGAGCACGCCGCACGGCGCGCCGTCGACGCTCGGCGTGTCCGGCCCGAGCATCCCGCGCAGGAACAGGTAGTGCACGCCGCCCAGGTGCCGGGCGGGGTCGTAGCCGCGCTGGCGCCAGCGCAGGTAGCGGTGCAGCGCGACCGCGTAGAGCAGCGCCTGCAGCCCGTAGTGGGCGCGCTGCATCTCGGCGGCCAGGGCGGCGGGGCGGTAGTGCCAGGCGCTCAGCGTCTCGCCCTCTCCGCCCAGCCAGTTGGTCTTGTAGTCGACGATCGCGTAGCGCGCCCCCTGGCGCAGGACCAGATCGATGCTCCCGGTGAGAAAGCCGGCCACCTCGCGGCGCAGCTCGGGATCGGCGAGCCGCCGCGAATAGCCGTGCAACGGGTCCCCGGCCGGCAGATGACGCTCGAGCAGCGCGGCGAGGTCGGCGAGCTCGAGCCGCCCGAGCGGCAGCTCGAAGGTGAGCTCGTCCAGACGGTCCTCGCGCCCGAGGTCGCGCAGGCGCAGCCCGTCGAGCCCGGGGCCGAGCGGCGTGGAGATCGCCGCGGCAGGGCGTCGACCACCGCGGCCGGATCGCCGATCTCGACAGCCCCGCTCAACCTGAGCTGCGCGGCGAGCTCGCCGGCCAGGTCGGCCGCGGCGAAGTCGCTCGCCTCGAACGCCCGGTGCACGACGGTGCCGACCGCCGCCCCCACCGCCATCCCCGCCAGCGGGCACTCCACCGCGGCGAGCGCCCGGTCAACGGAGCCCGCGACGCCGAGCGCAGCCCCCGCCTCCTCGGGCTCGTCGGCGAGCAGGTCGTGCTCGGGCTCGCTGTCCACCCGCGCCTGCACATGCGCCGCGGCGGTGATGTCGGTGTACGAGGTCCGCCGCCACGCCCGGTCCAGCGCCCGCCCGAAGCGCTCGGCCACCAGCTCGCCCGGCGCGCGCGGCGGCGCCTGCCAGCGCGCCCCCGCAGCCCCGTCGACCCGCTCGACGCTGATCGCGCCCGGCACGCGCGCGGCGAGCGCATGCAGCCGCTCGAGCACGGCCTCGTCGCTGGGCACGCCGGCGCCCGCCGGGCGCACCTCGCCGGCGTCGTCGCGGGCGAACAGCAGCCGCCCCAGCGCGGAGTGCTGGCTCTCGAACGACCCGGCCCACCACACGACCGACTGGTGCCGGGCGCGGGTCAAGGCCACGTAGGCGAGCCGCAGGTCCTCGCCGCGCTGCTCGGCCAGCGCGCGCTGGCGGTGGCGCGCGTAGTCGGGGCCCTCCAGGCCGACGTCGAGCGTGCGCACGTCGCCGTGGTCGGGGTCGTGGAAGAGCACCGGCTGCGGGTCGCGCGAGACGTAGCTCGGCTCGTACAGGTAGGGGTGGAAGACGATCGGGAACTCCAGGCCCTTGCTGCGGTGGATGGTCAGGACCTGCACGGCCTCCGCGTCGGACTCCAGGCGCCGGCTGCGCTCCTCGTCGCCGGTCGGCAGCTCGGCCTCGGCGATCCGCTCGCGCAGCCAGCCGATCAGCGCGGTCACGCCGAGCTGATCGGCGGCCGCCGCCGCGTGCAGCAGCTGGGCGACGTGGCGCAGGTCGGTGAGCGTCCGCTCGCCGTCGATGGTGCCGAGCACCCGCGCGGGCAGGCCCTCGCCGAGCGTCACCGCCTCGCTCAGCGCGGCCACCCCGCCGGCGCGCAGCGTCCCGGCCCAGCGGTGCAGCCGCTCGTGGACCGCCTCCCAGTCCCCCTCGCCGGCGCACGCCACCCGCGCGGCGTCCCAGCCCAGGAGCACGGTCAGCGCCGCCGCGCGCGCCCGCCCGGCCTGGCTCGGACGTTCGAGCGCCTGCAGCAGGGTCAGCCACTCCCGCGCCGGCGGGGCGGCGAACACGCTGCCGGCGCCATTGATGACCGCCGGGATGCCGGCGCCGTCGAGCGCCTCGCGCACGAGCGCGGCGTTGCGGTGGGTGCGCACGAGGACGGCCAGGTGCCCGGGCCGCACCGGCTCCTCCACCACGCGCGCGCCGCAGGACAGCAGCCGCGCCACCTCCGAGGCGACGTCGCACGCGATCAGCTCGCGCGCGCTCGCGCTCGCCGCGAACCCGCGCGGGGTCGTCGAGAGCCCCTCCAGGGAGCGCTCCACGACCCGCAGCCGCAGCGGCGCGGCGACCGGCGCGCCGTGCAGGCGCGGGGACTGGGCCGCCTCGCAGGCGCGCACGCTGCGATGGACGATCCCCTCGTGCCCGAGCTGGGCGCCGGCGAACAGCGCGTCGTAGGCGTCGAGCAGGCCCTGGTCGCTGCGCCAGTTCACGCTCAGCGTCGCGCTCGTCGAGGCGCAGCGCGCGGCCTCCAGGTAGGCGTAGACGTCCGCGCCGCGGAACGCATAGATCGCCTGCTTGGGATCGCCGATCAGCACCAGCGCGACCTCCCCGCCGCCGAACGCGCGCTGCAGGATCTCCCACTGGACCGGGTCGGTGTCCTGGAACTCGTCGACGAGCACGACGCGAAAGCGCGCCCGCAGCCGGGCCGCCGCCCGCGCCCCGTCCTCGCCGCGCAGGGTGTCGCGCAGCGCGGTGAGCTGGTCGTCGTAGGTGATCACGCCCATGCGCCGCTTGCGCTCGGCGAGCTCCTCGCGCGCGGCGGCGGCCAGCCGCCGGCGCATCGCCGGCACGCCGTCGGCCGGCGCGTCGCGGGGCTCGATCGGCGCGGTCGGGTTGGCCGCCGCGTCGCGCACGATCTCCAGGGCCTGTCCGCGGGTGAACGGCGCGCCGCCCTGCTGGAAGAAGCGCCGCACGTACAGGTCGTCGACGACCTCGCCGATCAGGTCGTCGACCTCCTCGAGCAGCACGGTGTCCGGCTCGCTGTCGCCGAGCACGCCGAGGCCGTCGAGGATCTCCTGGCAGAAGCCGTGGGTGGTGGCGATCGTCGCCGCGTCGAAGTCGGCGAGCGCCCGCGCGAGCCGGCGCTGGCGGACCTCGACCTGCTCGCGCTCACCGGACGCGAGCAGCACCGCAAGCTCGTCGGTCGCGCACACCGCCTCGCCGGCGAGCGCGAGCGCCAGCCGCCGCTCGGCGCTCGCCAGCCGCTCGCGCACTCGCTCGCGCAGCTCGCCGGTGGCGATCCGGGTGAAGGTGACGAGCAGCAGCTGCTCGAGCGGGATGCCCTCGGCGACGTAGCGCGTGGCCAGCGCGGCGATCGCGTAGGTCTTGCCCGTCCCCGCGCTCGCCTCGAGCACAGTCACCCCGCGCGGCAGCTCCCCGAGCAGGTCGAAGGGCTCGTCGATCACCGCTGCTCGCTCCGCTCGACCTCGAGCAGCCCCGACCACAGCGCCAGCGCGCAGCGGTGAAACTCGTTCGACTCGATCTCGATCGCGCCGCCGAAGACGAGCGCGTGCTCGGCCTCGCGGTCCTCGCCGTCGTAGCTGAAGCCGCTGTCCCACTTCGAGCGCGCGGCCTTGACCGCGTCCTGCCCGACGCGTGCCGCCTCGGCGTAGGCCGCCGAGGAGCGCAGCGCGAGCGGCAGCGGCCCGCGCATTCCCTCGTCGTAGAGCTCGACGAGTGTCGCCAGCCGCGCGAGCGCGCGCACCTCGGCCAGCGCCGACCCCTCGGGCAGCGGGTCCAGGCACGCGAGCGCCGCCCCGGCGCCCCGGCCGCGGCCGATCGTCACCGCGCGCCAGGGCCGCTCGGGGTGGCTGGCCACGAGCGCGAGCCAGCGTACCCAGGCGGCGAGCCGGGCCCGGGGCCCCAGGCGCGAGTAGGCGACGGTGAGCACCAGGTCGCCGTACACCCCCGGGACGGTCCCGCTCAGCAGCCGCCCGTCGTCGAGCGTGACCCGCACCTCGACCGAACCGGCCGGGCCCGCGTCGCCGAGCACCGCCTGCGCCGCGGCGGCGATCCGCTCGACGATCGGCTCGACCTCGCGCGTGACCAGCGGCGCGGCGAGCTGGCCGGGGGGCAGCGCGCCGCGGGCGATCTCCGCGGCCCGCGCGGCGTGCAGGTCCAGGCCGCGCAGCCGCGCGGCGAGCAGCCGCTCGCCGACGCCCCAGCGGTCGAGCGCGTCGAGCTCGACCGGCAGCGCGTCGGCGACCTCGGTGGTGAAGTCGCCGAGCGAGATCCCCAGCCGCCGGCGCAGGAACGCCCGCGTCGGGTGCGAGGTGAAGCGCAGCAGGTCGTCGAGCTCGAGCAGCGCGCCGCCGTCGAACTCGAGCCCCGTCCCCAGGAACGGCGCCGGGGCCGCGCGCGGCCCGACCAACGCCGATGCCCCGGCGAGGGCCACGCGATCAAAGGACCAAACCCGCTCGCCCACCAGCGCGCCCACCGTGAAGTTGCGCGGATCGAACGGCTGCAGCGGGTGGCGCACGACGAGCCCCGAGCGCACCACGCCGGTGCTCTGCTCGAGCGCGTCGAGCAGCTCGCCGATCGGCACCGCCGGCGGCCGCGGCGTGTTCGTGCGCTCGTCGTTGCCGGTGTAGGTGACGATCAGCCGCTCCTGGGCGGCGAGCAGCGCGTCGAGCAGCAGCTGGCGGTCCTCGCTGCGCGCGTCGCGGTCGCCGACCTGCGGCTCGTCGGCGATCAGGTCATCGCCGTCGCGCGCGCTGCGGCGCGGGAAGACCCCGTCGTCCATCCCCAGCAGGCACACGACCCGGTGGGGGACCGAGCGCATCGGCATCAGCGTGCAGATGGTCAGGTGCCCGGTGCGGAAGTTGGCCCGCGTCGGGCGCCCGGCGAGCCGGTCGGCGAGCAGCGCGCGCAGCTCGGCCGGCGCGAGCGTCAGCGTCCGCGGGCCGGCCTGGAGCTGCACGTCGTCGAGCAGCCGCTGCAGCTCGGGGCGCTGCCAGCCGTGACCGGGCGGCGCGGCGGCGAGCGCGTCGGCCGCGTCCCCGATCGCCGCCGTCCAGGAGGCCACGTCCTGGGTGCGCCCGAGCGCGTCGAGCGCGCTGGCGAGCCGGTCGACGAGCTCGGCCAGCCGCCCGGCGAGGTCGATCGCGCCGCTGTCGACGTCGTCGAGCGGCAGCACCCCGCCGAACAGCCGCTGTTCGTCCTCGTTCATGCTCACGCCGAGCAGCACGCGGTCAAGGCCGCTGCGCCATGTCCCCGCCGCCAGCGCCGCAAGCTTGAACGGCTCGCGGCGGTGGGCGTCAAGGCCCCACCGCACCCCGCTCGCCGCGACCCACTCCTTGACCCGCGCGAGCTCCTCGTCGCCCCAGCCGAAGCGCCGGCGCACCGGCTCGCGGTCGGCCAGGTCGAGCACCTGCGAGGCGGTCACCCGCCCCCCGGCGAGCTCGAGCAGCTCGGCCACGACGCCCAGCAGCGGATTGGTCCGCCGCAGCGACCGATCGGCCAGCCGGACGTGGAGATCGATGGGGCGGGATCCCGCAGGCTGCGGTGAGGACGCGGCCTCCGGGCTTTTATCCCCCTCGGCCACGTCATAGCCCCCGAACGTCGCTCCGATCAGCGGGGCGAACGTCTCGATGTCCGGGCACATCACGATCACATCGCGCGGCTCGAGGGTCCCCTCGCGCGCGAGGGCGTGCAGGATCGCGTCGCGCAGGACCTCGACCTGGCGCGCGCGGCCGTGGCAGGAGTGGATCTGCACGCTGTCGTCGAGCGGCGCCGGCTGGGGCGGGCGGTCGGCGCGGATGTCCGCCTGCAGGCGGCCGAGCAGGGTCGGCGGCGGGGCCGGGACGGCGATCGGGTGGTCCTCGTGCGCGCCGCCGAGCACGAGTTGCAGCTCGCGCGCGTCGCGGCCCCAGGAGGCGAGCAGGCCGTTGCGCGCGAGGTCCGCGGTCGGGTCCTCGCGGCGGCTGGACACGGAGCCCGCCCTCCCGGCCAGGGCGACGCGCTCCCACAGCGCGGGGGAGGGGTGCAGCAGCATCAGGTGCACCTCACGCCCGGCGGCCAGCGCGCGCAGGACGTCCAGGTGCGCGGCGGGCAGCCGCGTGAGCCCGAACAGCGCCAGGCGCGCCGGCAACGCGACCAGCGCCGGGTCCTCGCGCAGCCGGGCGCAGGCGCCGGGCAGCCGCTCGGCCGGGCTCGGCTGCTCGACGTGCGCGCGCAGCCGGCGCCACAGCTCGGCCTGCCAATGCTCGTCCTGTCCCTGCGCCCAGCCGCGCACCATCGCCGGGCGCAGCAGCCCGTAGTGCTCGAACAGGCGCGCCAGGTGGCGCACGGTGCTCAGCCGCCGCGCGCGGCGCGTGGCGTCGTCGCGCTCGCCCAGGTGGCGTGCGAGCGTGCGCAGCCACGGCTCGGCCAGGCACTCCTGCACGACCTCGAGCAGCGGCCACAGCAGCCGCTCGGCCGGCCAGCGGTCCTCCTCGGGGTCGATGCCCGCCGCCGCCGCGGCGGCCTCGCCGGTGAGCGTCGCGGGCGAGGGGAAGCGGACGTTCGCGCACAGCCCGTCGCTCGCGCCCGGGCTCGCGCCGAGCGACGCCGACAGCGCCTGGGTCAGCCAGCGCTCCATGCCGCGCGTAGGCACGGCCACGAGCTCGGCGGCGAAGGGGTCGGGCAGGGGGTCGGCGAGCAGCGCCGCCAAGGCGCCCACGAGGGCGTCGGCCCGTTCGGCTCGGTGGAGATGGAGCATCGTTGACAGTCTCTTCCGCCGGGTGCGCAGGGAGCGGGACACGAGGGTGGCGCCGCGGCGAGCCGGGCCCCTCGCTTCTCCGATCAGACGATAGGGTCCCGCCCGATGCCACACACGTGGGCCTTCGAGGACGCTCCCGGCGCCGACCGCGAGCTGCTCGGCGGCAAGGGCGCCGGGCTGGTGCGGATGGTCGAGCTCGGCCTGCCGGTGCCGCCCGGGTTCGTCGTCGGCACCGACTGCGGCCGCGAGTACCTGCGCGTCGGTCAGCTTCCCGACGGGCTGGAGGCCGAGCTGCACGCCCAGCTGGCGCGCCTGGAGGAGAAGGCCGGCCGGCGCTTCGGCGACGACGCCGCGCCGCTGCTCGTCTCGGTGCGCTCGGGCGCGCCGGTGTCGATGCCGGGGATGATGGACACGATCCTCAACGTCGGCCTGACCCCCGCCGGCGCCGAGGCACTCGCCGCCGAGAGCGGCGATGAGAACTTCGCCTACGGCTCGCTCGAGCGGCTGCTGCACGGCTTCGCGACGACCGTGCGCTCGATCGGCGTCGGTCAGGTCGAGGACGCGCTCATGGACCTGCCCGCCGGCGCCGACGCCGAGGCGCGCTGCCGGGCGCTGCTCGGGCTGCTCGACCCGTTTCCGGACGCGCGCGGCCAGCTCGTCGAGGCGGCCGAGGCGGTCTTCCGCTCCTGGGAGAGCCGGCGCGCGAAGGCCTACCGCAAGCACAAGGGCATCTCCGACGAGCTCGGCACGGCGATCGTCGTGCAGACGATGGTGTTCGGCAACCGCGGCGCGGACTCGGGCAGCGGCGTGGCCTTCACGCGCGACCCGGCGACCGGCGCGGCCGGCGCCTACGGCGACGTGCTCTTCGACGCCCAGGGCGAGGACGTCGTCGCCGGCGAGCGCGACACGCTCGCGCTGGCCGAGCTGCGCGGCCGGCTGCCGCAGGCGATGGACGAGCTCGAGAACGTCTTCTCGGTGCTCGAGGGCGACGCGCGCGACCTGTGCGACATCGAGTTCACGATCGAGCGGGGGCGGCTGTACGTGCTGCAGACCCGTGTCGGGCAGCGCACCGGGCGCGCCGCGGTGCGCTTGGCCGTCGCGCTCGCCGAGGAGGGGCTGATCACGCGCGAGCAGGCCGTCGCGCGGGTCAGCGAGGAGCAGCTCGAGGCCGCGCGGGCGCCGATCTTCCGCGACGAGCCGCCCGCCGAGCGGGTCATCGGCCGCGGGCTGGCCGCCTCGCCCGGCGCCGTCGTCGGCCGCGTCGCGCTCGGGGTCGCCGAGGCCCAGCAGCGCGCCGAGGACGGCGAGGCGGTCATCCTCGTGCGCCCGACGACCTCGCCCGCCGACCTGCCCGGCGTCCTCGCCGCCGCCGCCGTGGTCACCTTCCGCGGCGGGCGCGCGAGCCACGCTGCGGTCGTCGCACGCGGCCTGGACAAGCCGTGCGTGTGCGGCACCGGCGAGCTCGAGCTCGCCGACGGCGAGGAGATCTCCCTCGACGGCGACCGCGGCCTGGTCGTCCGCGGCGCGCTCGACACCGCGCCGGCCGAGGCCGACCCGGTCCTGCAGCGCTTCCTGGGGTGGCGCGCGTGATCACCCCGGCCGACGAGTGGCACGTCCACCAGACGCCCGAGCCGATCGCGGTCGCGGGCACCGATCGCAACTTCTACGACCGCTCCTACTTCGGCGGCTACACCGCCGACGGCTCGCTGCTGTTCGCCGCGGCCTTCGGGATCTACCCGCACCTGAACGTCGCCGACGCCCACTTCACCGTCGTCCGCGGCGACGTGCAGGAGTGCCTGCACGCGTCGAAGATCCTGCACAGCGACCGCAGCGTCCTGGAGGTCGGGCCGATCTCGATTGGGATTGAGGTCCCGTTGCGCACCTTGCGACTGAAGGTTCTGGCGCACGACGGCCTGGCCGCCGACCTGGTGTTCAGCGGGCGCCACTTCCCGATCGAGGAGCCGAGGTTCATGCATCGCTTCGGGCCGCGGGCCTTCATGGACTACACGCGCATGACGCAGGGGGCGCGGGTGAGCGGCTGGATCGCGCTCGACGGGGAGCGGCTCGAGCTCGGCGACCAGGGGCTGGGCGTGCGCGACCGCTCATGGGGGGTGCGGCCGGTCGGCGCGCGCGACCCGCAGCCGCTCGCGCCGGCGCGCCCGCCGCAGTTCTTCTGGCTGTGGACGCCGACCCATCTGCCCGGCCGGTGCGCGTTCTGGCATCTGAACGCCGACGAGCACGGGCGGGCGTGGAACACCGCGGCGGTGCTGTGCCCGGACGGGGCGGGCGCGGACGGGCTGATCCACGGGCACGGCGAGATGCTGCTCGACCTGGACGCCGGGTCGCGCTGGCCGGACAGCGGGACGCTGTCGGTGACGCCCTCGGAGGGCGCCGCGCCCTACGAGCTGCGCTACGAGCCGATCACCCGGCTGCAGATGCTCGGGATCGGCTACTCGCATCCGACGTGGTCGCACGGGGTGCTGCGCGGCGAGCTCGACGTCGAGCGCGAGACGTTCCGCCTGTCGGAGGTCGACGAGGCCTCGCCGACCCAGCTGCACCGGCAGGTCCTGTGCCGGGTGCAGTGCAGCTCGGGCGGCGCGGTCGAGCAGGGGGTCGGCTTTCTCGAGCACCTGCTGCTCGGCGCGTCGGCGCCGTACGGGCTGTCCTGAGGCCCTTAGGGAGACGGCTTTAGGTCGTGCCGTACCCTTAGGAGTATGGCTATCACTGTCGGCCAGCTACGGGCGTTCCTCGCGGTCGTTCGCGGCGGGTCGGTCACCGCCGCCGCCGACGTGCTCGTCGTCACGCAGCCGTCGGTGTCCTCGGCGATCGCCGCGCTCGGGCGCGAGCTGGGGTGCGAGCTGTTCGAGCGCGCGGGCCGCGGCATCCGCCTGAGCGAGGCCGGCGCCGCCTTCGCGCCCTACGCCGAGGACGTGATCGGGCTGCTCGAGCGCGGTCGCCAGGCGACCCGCGAGGCCGCCGCGACCGCGCAGCGGCGCCTGCGGATCGCCGCGGTGACGACCGCCGCCGAGTCGTTCGTGCCGCCGCTGATGCGCGCGTTCTCGGCCGAGTACGACGACGTCGAGCTGACGCTCGAGGTCGGCAACCGGGACTACGTCCTGGAGCGGGTGCTCAGCCACGGCGTCGATGTCGCGGTATCGGGCAGGCCGCCCGAGGATGAGCGTCTGCGCGCCGAGCCGCTGATCGAGAACCGGATCGCGTGCATCACCGCGCCGGAGGACCCGGCCGCCGGGGCGCTCCGGTCGGCCCGAGACCTCGGCTCGCGAACGTGGCTGCTGCGCGAGCCCGGGTCCGGCACGCGGGAGCTCAACGAGCGCTACCTGGAGGAGCACGATGTCCACCCGCCGACGTTGACGCTTGGTTCCAACGGCGCGGTCAAGCAGGCGGCGCGCGCCGGGCTGGGCGTCTCGCTGCTCTCGCGCGCGGCCGTCGAGGCGGAGCTCGACGCCGGCCTGCTCGGCGAGATCCGACTGCGCGACGGTCCGTCGCCGCGCCCGTGGTACGTGTTGCGCTCGGCGGTTGGTCCGCAGCGCCCGCCGGTGGCCGCGTTCGTCGCCTTCGTCGCGTTCGCTCAGGCTGACGCCGGGTAACAGAGGTGGGCGCCCATCGCGGGCTCAGGCTGCAGCAGCCGCGGGTGCAGCCCGGTCAGGCGGGCGTCGAGCTCGGGCGCCTCGGCGATCTAAAGCTCGACCGAATCGGCGACGGCATCGGCGACGAGGTCGAAGATGATGCCGCGGGCCACCCAGCACTGCACCGGGACCTCGACGCACCGCTCCAGCACGCACCAGCCGCCCTGCGCGAGGATCCGGTCGGCGGCGGCGATCACGCGCTGTCGTTCATGGGGAAGCACACCGCGATGGATACCGCCACGACGGCGGGCGAGCCATCGCAATTTGCGCGCGATCGACGGGATCGTCCTATTGGTGCCTCCTGTAAGTCCGGTCGTCGATTCGCGAGCGAAAATCGAGCATGGCCAGGACGCAGGGAGCCGGAACAGCAGCGCTATTCCGGCTCCCGAGGACGCCGCCAGGCGAAGATTTGCAGCCGCGAAGCGGGAGCGGATTTGCAGGAGGTGCCA
>DATAWZ010000045.1:0-27855 GCA_036266975.1 Solirubrobacteraceae bacterium | reverse complement strand
GCTCACCGCCGAGCAGGGCAAGCCGCTGGCCGAGGCCATGGGCGAGGTGACCCATCTCGTGCATGGGCTGCACTACTACGCCGAGTCGGCCACCAAGGTCCGCGGCGCCTACCAGGAGTTGCCGTCAGCCTTCGGGCCCGCCTACGGGCTCGTCGTTCGCCGCCCGATCGGGGTGTGCGCGGCGATCATGCCCCACAACTTCCCGCTCACCCTGCTCGGCACCAAGATCGCGCCGGCCCTCGTGAGCGGCAACACCGTGGTGGCCAAGCCGGCCGCGACCACCCCTCTGGCGACGCTCGAGGTCGCCCGCCGCTTCACCGAGGCCGGGCTGCCCGACGGCGTCCTGAACGTCATCACCGGCCGCGGGTCGACGGTGGGCGACGCCCTCGTCGGCCATCCCGACGTGCGCCGGGTCGCCTTCACCGGCTCGACCGCAGTCGGTCGGCACGTGGCGGCCGTCGCCGCCCCGCAGCTCAAGCGCGTCTCGCTTGAGCTGGGCGGCTCCGACCCGGTCATCGTGTGCGCCGATGCCGACGTCGACGCGGCGGTCAAGGCAGTGATCATCGGGCGCTACTGGAACGCCGGCCAGGCGTGCCTGGGCTGCAAGCGCGTGTTCGTGCACGACTCGCTCTACGACTCGTTCATCTCCGCGCTCGTCGCGCGCGTCGCGCGCTACGAGCCCGGCGACGGCACCGTGAAGGCCGAGAAGCCGAGGCTGCGCATGGGGCCCCTTCACACGCGCGAGAGCCGCGACGAGCTGCTCGCGCAGCTCGAGGACGGGGTCGCAAAGGGCGGCGAGGTCCTCCTCGGCGGTGGCACCGGCGGACACGAGAAGGGGTTCTTCCTCGAGCCCGCCGTCGTGGCCGAGCCGGGCCCTGACTCGCGGCTGATGCGAGAGGAGGTGTTCGGTCCGGTCCTTCCCGTGCTGCGCTTCTCGGACATCGAGGACGCGATCGCGCGCTCGAACGACACGGCCTACGGCCTCGGGTCCTCGATCTGGACGCACGATGCGCGCCTGATCCACCGCGCGGCGCAGGCCATCGACGCGGGGATGATGTGGGTCAACCAGATCCACTACGGCTACGACGAGCTCCCGTTCGGCGGCATGAAGGACTCCGGGATCGGCAAGGAGCACGGGTTGGAGGCGCTCGACGGCTATGTCGAGCTCAAGAGCGTGGTGGTCGGGGGGCTCGGCTGATGCCCGTCACGTTTTCCGGCGCGGGCGCGGTCGGCACGCTGACCCTCGATAACCCGCCGGCGAACTCCTACGACCTGGCGGTGATGCGCGAGTTCTCCGCCGCGGTCGACGCTGCCATTGCCTCCGACGCTCGCGCGGTGATCGTGCGGAGCGCGAGCGAGAAGTTCTTCTCCGCAGGCGCCGACGTCAAGCGCTTCCTGGAGGGGGACGTGGAGGCCAACATGGAGATGATCCGCACCAGCCAGGCGGCCTTCCGGCGCATGGGCGCCGCCGAAGCGGTGTTCATCGCCCACATCGCCGGCCACGCGCTCGGCGGCGGGCTGGAGATCACGCTCGCCTGCGACCTGCGCTACGCCAGCGCGGGTTCCTACAAGCTCGGCACGCCCGAGGTCAACCTGGGGCTGCTGCCCGGCAACGGCGGCACGCAGCGGCTGCCTCGCCTGATCGGACCCTCGCGGGCGCTCGAGCTGCTCATCACCGGCCGGACGTTCTCGCCCTCCGAGGCCCTGGATATGGGGCTGCTCGCCGGGCTGCTCCCCGTCGACGAGGCCGAAGCGAAGGTGCGCGAGGTGGCCGAGCGCTTGGCTGACGGGCCGCCGCTCGCGCTCGCGGCGATCAAGCGCTGCGTGCACGAGGGTGTGCAGATGTCGCTCGACGAGGGGCTCGGGCTCGAGCAGGAGCTGGTCGAGCGGTTGTTCCGCTCCCGTGACGGCAACGAGGGCCTGACCGCGTTCGTCGAGAAGCGCCGGCCGCGGTTCGTGGGATCGTGAGCGCGGTCAGCTCCCTCTCCAACCTCGAGCGCGGCGTCTTCCTCGACGGCGCCGCCCAGCCGCTGCAGGGCGAGTCTCTGTCGATCAGCAACCCCGGCACGGGTGAGCCGGTTGGCCGCGCCGCCGACGCTGGCCCGGAGCTCGTCGAGGCCGCCGTGCGCTCGGCCGAGGCCGCCTTCGGCGAGTGGTCGCGGCGCGGCTACGCCGAGCGCGGTCAGATCCTGCACCGTGCGGCGGAGGCGTTCGCCGCCCACGTGGAGGAGCTCGCGCCCGTGCTCGTCGCTGAGCAGGGCAAGACGGCGCGCGAGGCCAAGATCGAACTCCACAAGGCGGCCGAGACGCTCGAGCACTACGCGGGCATGGCCAAGCAGGTCCGCGGCGTCACGGTGCACGGCCTGGACCCCGGCGTCGACGGCCGGGTGATCCGCCTGCCCCTCGGCGTCGTGGCGGCGATCGTGCCCTGGAACTTCCCCACGACGCTGCTCTGCAACAAGCTCGGGCCGGCGCTGCTATGCGGCAACACCGTTGTGGCCAAGCCCGCGGACTCCACGCCGTTCACGACGCTGCGGCTCGCGGAGATCCTCACCGAGGCGGGGATCCCGCCCGGCGTGCTGAACGTCGTGACCGGCGTCGGCCCGCGCACGGGCGAGGCGCTCATCACCCATCCGCGCGTGCGCAAGGTCGCCTTTACGGGCTCGACGCCCACCGGCGAGCGCGTGGCCGCGCTCGCGGCCGCCGGCGCCAAGCGGGTCACGCTCGAGCTCGGCGGCTCGGATCCGATGATCATCTGCGACGACGCCGACCTGCGCGCCGCCGCGAGCGCGGCGAGCATGGGCCGCTTCTACAACTGCGGGCAGGCGTGCCTGGCGATCAAGCGTCTGTACGTGTTCGACTCGGTGGCCGACGAGGTCATCGGGGCGGTCGTCGAGAAGGCCAAGCGCCTGCGCCTGGGCGTCGGCTCGGAACCCGGGGCGCAGCTCGGCCCGTTGCACTCTGCCCGCCAGCTGCAGCTGCTCGAGCGCCAAGTGCAGGAGAGCGTGGATGCCGGCGGCGAGCTGCTCACCGGCGGGCTGCGGCCAGAGGATCCGGCGCTCGCCGGCGGGCACTTCTACGAGCCGACCGTAGTCCTGCAGCCGCCGCATGACTCGCCGATGGCGCGCGAGGAGGTCTTCGGGCCAGCGCTTCCCATCTGGCGCGTCTCGGGGCTCGACGAGGCGCTGGCGCTTGCCAACGACTCGCCGTTCGGACTGGGGTCCTCGGTCTGGACGGGGAGTCTGCAGACCGCCGAGCGGGCGGCGGCCGAGCTGCACTGCGGCTATACGTGGATCAACTCGCCCACCAAGGTCTACGACGAGCTCCCCTTCGGCGGCCTGAAGGCCAGCGGCTACGGCAAGGAACACGGCTCGGAGGCCTTTGACCACTACACCGACCTGAAGTCGGTGGTCGTCAGGCGAGCCTTGTAGCTGCGGGGAGCGCAGGTGCACGAACGCGCCAACGCCAGCCAGATCGTCGACCGCGTCGTCGAGTCCGGCCGCGGCGCGAAGCTCGCCTACGTGGCCGACGACGCGAGCCTGACTTACGAGCAGCTCCTCGCGCAGGTCGCCCGCGCCGGCAACCTGCTGCGGGAGCTCGGGGTGCGGCGAGAGCAACGCGTGCTGCTCGTCCTCGACGACACGACGGCGTTCCCGGCGCTGTTCCTCGGCGCGATCCGGATCGGCGCCGTCCCGGTTCCGGTAAGCGTGCTCGACAAGCCCGACAACTTTCGGCACTTCGTCGAGGACTCCTACGCCGAGGTCGTCGCCTGCGAGGCGGCCTGCCTGCCCGTGCTGCGCGAGGCGCTCGCCCGCCTGGCGGTGCGCTATCTGGTTCGCGGGCCCGCCGAGGCCGACGCCGAGAGCCTCCCGGCGGCGCTCGCCGCGCAGGACCCCGAGCTCGACCCCGTCGCCAGCCACCCCGACGACATGGCGTTCTGGCTCTACAGCTCGGGGTCGACCGGCCGGCCCAAGGGCGTCGTACACCTCCAGCACGACATCGGCGTGACCTGCCAGTGCTTCGCCGGCCGCATCCTCGGCCTCGGGCCTGAGGATCGGGTGTTTTCGACGACCAAGCTCCACCACGCCTACGGGCTCGGGAACGGGCTCTCCTTCCCGCTGTGGTTCGGGGCGACGGCGGTGCTCATGGACGGGCCGCCCCGGCCCGACCGCATCCTCTCAACGCTGCTCGAGCGCCGACCGACCGTGCTCTGCTCGGTGCCGGCACTGTACGCGCTGCTCTGCCGCGAGCCGGGCGCGGAGGGAGCGCTCGACTCGGTGCGGACATGCGTGTCGGCCGCCGAACCGCTCCCCGCGCCGACGCTCCGGCGCTGGCGCGAGCGCTTCGGCGTGTCGATCATCGACGGCGTCGGCTCGACTGAGATGCTGCACATCTACTGCTCGAACCGCCCGGGCGAGGTCGTCCCGGGCACCAGCGGGTGGCCGGTGCCCGGCTACGAGCTGCGGCTGGTCGACGATCAGGGCACCGTGCTCGAGGGCCCGGCGGCCGGGAGCCTGGAGGTGCGCGGAGACTCGTGTACCGCGTACTACTGGCATCAGCGCGATAAGAGCCGGCGCACCATACACGGCGAGTGGTTCGCCACCGGCGACCGCTACGAGCGCCGCGCGGACGGCACCTACGCGTTCGTCGGGCGGATGGACGACATGCTGAAGGTCGGCGGGCTGTGGTTCTCGCCGGTCGACATGGAGCACGTCCTACTCGAGCACCCGCACGTGCGTGGGGCGGGCGTGGTCGGCGTCGAGGTGCAGGAGATCAGCCGCATTGCGGCGTTCATCGAGTGCAACCCGGACGCGCCGGCCGGCGAGGCCCTGGCCGACGAGCTGCGAGCGTGGTGCAAGGCGCGCATGCGCCGCTACGAGTACCCGCACGAGGTCCACGTCGTCGACGCGCTCCCGCGCACGCTGACCGGCAAGGTGCAGCGCTTCCGCTTGCGCGAGCTCGCCGCGCAGCGGGCAGAGGTGACCTGACTTCGACACTCTGCCTGGGGGGAACGTCCTACGCGTGGCGGGCCGGCTTGTAGGCTGTCGGAGCGATGGACGACCAGCTGCGACGGCGGTCGGTGGGAGCGCCGGCGGCTCGCTCGGTCCTGCTGACGGTCCTCGGCGAGTACGTGCTGCCCAACGGCGGTGGGGCCTGGCAGGCGACGCTGATCGGCGCGCTGGCCACGATGGACTATCGCCCGGCGACCGCGCGCCAGGCGCTGATGCGCAGCGTGGCGGCGGGCTGGCTCGAGACCGAGCGCCGGGGGCGGCGCTCGCGCTGCACGTTGAGCGCGGCGACCGGCGCGATGCTCCAGACCGGCGCCGAGCGCATCTACGGGTTCGGCGACCCGCGGTCCTGGGACGGGCGCTGGCTGGTGGTCGTGCTGCGTGTTCCAGAGGAGCAGCGCGCGGTGCGCCATCGGGTCCGCACAAGGTTGGCGTGGGCGGGATTCGGCTCGCTCGGCGGAGGGCTGTGGATCAGCCCGTACGTCGACCGCGAGGAGGAGGTGTCCGCGTTGGCCGCCGCCGATACGTCCGCCGAGTTGCTCTGCTTCCGGGCCGAGCTCGGTGCCGTCGGCCAAGCGCGCGAGGTGGTCGCCGAGGCGTGGGATCTCGACGCGCTCGACGCCGCCTACCACGAGTTCATCGAGCGCTTCGCCGGGCTGCGGCCCAAGGCGCCCGAGGCCGTGTTCGCCGTGCAGACGCTGCTCGTGCATCACTGGCGGAAGTTCCCGTTCCTGGACCCGGACCTGCCGCCGCGCATGATCCCGGCGCGCGCGGCACGCGGGCGCGCGCTCGAGCTCTTCCGCGAGCGCCACGAGCGATGGGGGCAGACCGCGCAGAGCTACTTCCGCTCGCTCGACGCGGTCGCCGGCGCTTAGGGCCCTTCGCTGCCGGCGTGGGCGGATAGCCGATGCGGGAGGGATCGACCTCCGGGCGTGCGTACGATGAGCGCAGCGATGGCCACGGAACCTCCCATCGATCGCCGCGCGGCGATCATCCAGACCGCCACCGAGCTGTTCGCCGAGCACGGCTACCAAGCGGTCGGCATGCGCGCCGTCGCCGACGCCGTCGGCATCCGCGCGTCGAGCCTGTACCACCACTTCCCGTCCAAGGTGCAGCTGCTCTACGCGGTGTGCGAGGTCGCCACGACGGCGTTCATCTCCGTCCAGCAGCCGGTGCTCGAGCAGCCGGGGTCAGCGCGCCACCGCCTCGAGCAGGTCATGCGCGCGCACATCCTCTACTTCCACGAGCACCGCCTGGAGGAGAACGTCGGCCTGCGCGAGCTCGCCGAGCTCAGGGCGCAGGCGCCCACGCTCTTCGAGGGCATCCAGGACGTTCGCCGCGGTTATCAGCACGCGATCCAGGAGGTGATCGAGGCCGGCGTGCGCGAGGGGGAGTTCGCGGTCGAGGACTCCGCCATGGCCACGCTCGCGCTCCTGGGACTGGTTAACAGCATCAACTTCTGGTTCCAGGACGACGGCCCGGCCTCGATCGAGAAGGTCGCCGACGCCTACGTGCAGATGGGCGTCGGGCGCCTGCTCGGCGCCACCGCCGCTCCCGGGCCGGGCGGGGCGGTCAGGCCGCCTGTCCGGCGGCGCTCGCGCGCAGCTCGCGCTTGAGGACCTTGCCCCGGGGGTCGTCGGGCAGGGCGCCGACCAGCTGCACCGCCTTGGGGACCTTGAACGCCGCGAGGCGCCCGCGCGTGTGGGCGATCAGCCGGGACCCGCTCGGACCCTCCCCGAGGAGACGTTCATCCCGCCGGACTTGATCACGTCGTGGCGGCGGTCCGCTCGGGGTCGTGCAGGAACCCGAGCATCAGCCCGGGCGTGCGGCAGACGAGCTCGCCCTCGCCCTCGTCCGCCTCGGCTCCGTCGCCGAGAACGGCTCGGCGGGCACGATACTCGGCGGGAATCGGCCATATCTGTCGAACGTTCGTTAGCCTACAGCGAGATGGACCGCGAACGACTCCAGCGCGCGCTCGCCGATGCCGACGTCCCGATCCTCCTGATGGTGCTCGTGCACCTCACCGGCGAGCGGCGCTGGGTCGAGCCGCCCTACCGCCCCCAGCGCGACACGAGGATCTTCGCCGACGAGTCCGGCGGCCTGCCGGCCGACGTGCAGGACGAGGTCCGCGCCGCGGCGCTGGACGTCCTCGCCGCGATCGAGCGCGGCGAGCAGGGCGCCGAGCTCGACGAGCCGCTGCTCGCCGAGATGATGAGCGCCTGCGTGGGCGAGTCGGTGCCGCCCGAGTACGTCGCGGTCCTGCTCGAGGAGATGGGCCTGCGCGAGCCGCCACCGATGCCGCGCGTCGACGCGCGCGAGGAGGAGTTCCGCGTCCTGATCATCGGCGCGGGCGTCTCGGGGATCTGCGCCGCGGTGCGCCTGCAGCAGGCCGGGATCCCCTTCACCGTGGTCGAGAAGAACGACGAGGTCGGCGGCACCTGGTACGAGAACCGCTACCCCGACGCCGGGGTCGACACGCCCAACCACTTCTACTCGTTCTCGTTCACGCCCCATCACGACTGGGGTCATTACTACTCCAAGCAGCCGGAGATCCTCGCCTACCTGCGCCGCACCGCCGAGGCGTTCGACGTGCCCGCGCGGGTGCGCCTGAACACCGAGGTGACGCAGATCCGTTTCGACGAGGCCACGCAGCGCTGGCACTCCACCCTGCGCCACGCCGACGGCAGCGAGTCGCGCTTGACCAGCAACGCCGTGCTCTCCGGCGTGGGCGCGCTGAACCGCCCCAAGCTGCCGGCGATCGGGGGGCTCGACACGTTCGCCGGCCCGTCGTTCCACACCTCGCGCTGGCCGTCGGACGTCGACGTCGCCGGCCGGCGGGTCGCGATGATCGGCACCGGCGCGAGCGCCGTACAGGCCGCCCGCACGACCGCGCAGCGCGCCGCGCAGCTGTCGATCTTCCAGCGCTCACCGCAGTGGATCACGCCCAACCCGATCTACCGCGCGCCGGTCGGCGAGGGCAAGCGCTGGCTGCTGAAGCAGGTTCCGTTCTACGCGGCCTGGTACCGGTTCACCCTCTTCTGGCGCTACGCGGACAGCCTGCATCCGCACATCCAGGTCGACCCGAGCTGGCCCCATCCCGAGCGCGCGGTCAGCGCCCGCAACGACAAGCACCGCGAGTTCCTCGCGCGCTTCATCCACGACGAGCTCGACGGGCGCCCGGACCTCATCGCCAAGGCGCTCCCGGACTATCCGCCCTACGGCAAGCGCATGCTGCTCGACAACGACTGGTTCAAGACGCTGCGCCGCGAGAACGTCGCGCTCGTCACCGACCCCGTCGAGCGGGTCACCGCCGCCGGGGTGCAGACCGCCGACGGCGTCGTTCACCCCGCCGACGTGCTCGTCCTGGCCACCGGCTTTCACGCCTCGCGCTTTCTGTGGCCGATGGAGGTGCTCGGCCGCGGCGGGCGCTCGCTGCACGAGGACTGGGCGCAGGACGACCCGCGCGCGCACCTGGGCATCACCGTGCCCGGGTACCCCAACCTGTTCCTGCTGCTCGGCCCGCAGACCGGCCTGGGGCACGGCGGCAGCGCGATCTTCCACATCGAGGCCCAGGTGCGCTACGCCGTTCACTGCCTGGCCCAGATGGTCGAGCGGGGCATCGGCGCGCTCGAGCCCGACGAGCAGGTGACCAGCGCCTACGTCGCGCGCGTGGACGCCGCGCACGAGCGCATGGTGTTCGCCCATCCCGGGATGAACAACTGGTACAAGAACCGCGCCGGGCGGGTGGTCGCGCTCTCGCCCTGGCGGCTGGTCGACTACTGGGCGATGACCCGCCGCCCCGACCTGGAGGACTTCGTGGTCGAGCCGGCTCGCGCTCACGCCGCCTGACCCTCGCCGGCGCCGGTGAGGATCGCGCCCAACGACGCGAGAGAGTGAAACGTCGCCGATGTGGCGCGCGGCGCGCGGCGGCGGCGGCGATCGATCTGACCGACCTCGAGACGTCCGCCTCCGACCGCCAGGGACGTCGCGGTGCCGCTGCCCACCCAGGTCATCGCCGACCTGCTCGGCTTTCCCGAGGAGGCGGCCGACATGGTTTTCGACTGGAGCCTGCGCCGGGCCGCGACCCAGGACGCCGACGCCCGCAGCGGCGGCGTGGAGGAGAGCCTGAGCGCGCTCCAGGAGATCGTGCTCTACCGCAACGAGATCGCCGCGCAGCGGCGGGCCCACCCGCGCGAGGACCTGCTCAGCCGCCGCGCGACGCTGCAGCTCGACGGCGAGCACCTCGCGCCCGAGCTGCTCGGCGCGCTCGTCGGCCAGCGGATGGTCGCCGGCAACGAGACGACCCGCAACCCGCTGACGATCGGGGTCAAGGCGCCGCTCGAGCACGCCGGGCAGTGGCCGCGGCTGCTCGAGGGATCCCGCGCGCATCCCCACCGCGGTCGAGCAGACGCTGCGCTGGGCCACCTCTGTACTACATGCGCCGCACGGCCACGCGCGACACCGAGATCGCCGGCGTGCCGATCGCCCAGGGCGCCAAGGTCGTGCGCTGGCTCGTCGCCGGCAACCGCGACCCCGAGCTCAACGCCGGGCCCGAGCGCTTCGACGTCACGCGCGCCTCGGCACGCCACCAGAGCTTCGGCGGCGGCGGGCGGCGCTTGTGCCTGGGCGCCGGGCCGGCCCGGCTGGAGCTGTGGATCGCCGTGCCGGAGCTCCCGCGGCGCCGTAGCCCACAACGACAAGCGCGCCACGCTCGCAGACCGTCACGAGCGTGGCGCGCGTCGATCGCGCGAAAGGCGGCGCTGCCTCAGGCCGAGGCGGTGCTCGGCAGCCAGCTGAAGCGCCAGGCCGCGAACGCCGCGGCGGCGACGGCCCAGGCGGCGAGCACGAGCAGGTCCGTGCCCGAGATCGCGCCGCCGAACGAGCCGTGAATCGACGCGAGATGCAGCGGGTTGGCCAGATGCTCGACCGGGAACACCTTGCCGACGGTCCGCAGCGAGTGGCTCAGGTTGGTCTCCGGGATGAACACCGAGGAGATGAACCACAGCGGCAGCATCGTCGCCTGCACGACGGGCTGCGCGGCGTCGGGGGAGCCGATCAGGCCCGCGACGGCGTAGGCGATGCAGGTGAAGGTGATCGTCCCGACCAGGACGACACAGGCCACCGCGGCGATCGCGCCCGGCGCCAGCCCGATCCCGTAGAACACCTTGGAGATCGCCAGCAGCAGGGTCGACATCGTGAAGGTGACCAGCACCGTCGCGAGCGCCTGCCCGCCGATCAGCAGCGCCGCCGGCGCGGGCGTCGCCCGCCGGCGCTTGAGCACGCCGGACTCGCGCAGCGTGGCGATCGAGATGACCATGCTCGCGTAGCTGGCCACGACGATCGACATCGTCAGGATCCCGGGCACGTAGAACTCCGACATCTTCACCCGAACCCCGTCGACCCTGGTGTGACCGTTGCCGAACACGCCGTTGAACACGACGAGCAGGACGACCGGGAAGAAGAAGGTGAAGAACCGCGCCCGCGGGTTACGCAGGCTCGTCTTGATGTCGTAGCGGACCTGGTGGGCCAGGAGCATGAGCGGCCCGCGCGAGGCGGCCGACGGCCCCTGCTCGCGCGCGCGGCTGACGGCGCGGCCCGGTGCGGTGCTCGCCGGCGCCTGGTCGAGCAGCGGCACGTCGCCACCGGCGACGGCCAGGCGGGTCTGGCGCTGGCGCCAGACCCGCAGCAGGTACTTGATCAACCAGTACATCGTCAGCTCCTCTCGGGGTCGGCGGCGGTGAGCCGCAGGTAGACGTCCTCGAGCGTCGGGCGGGTGACCTCGAGATCGTCGAGCTCGAGGTCGTGATCGAGCGCCCAGCCCGACAGCGCGTGCAGGTCGGCGGTGACGGTCGAGCTCGGCAGCACGAGCCGGCCGCCGGGCCCGTCCGCGGCGCGCCGGGCCAGCGCGGAGGGCAGGTCGGTGCGCGTCGTCGCGGGGGGCAGCGCGAAGGCGATCTGCGCGGCCTCGGTCTGGCGCCCGCCGAGCGTCTGCGGCGTGCCCTCGGCGACGATCTGCCCGGCGGCGATGACCGCGATGCGGTCGGCGAGCCGCTCGGCCTCCTCCATGTAGTGGGTGGTCAGGAAGATCGTCTTGCCCAGCTCGCGCAGGCCGGCGATGACCTCCCAGGCCGCGCGGCGCGCGGAGGGATCAAAGCCGGTGGTCGGCTCGTCCAGGAAGATCAGCTCGGGGTCGCCGATCAGCGCCAGCGCGACGTCCAGCCGCCGGCGCTGGCCGCCCGAGAGCGCGGTGGCCCGCTCCTCGGACTGCTCGGCGAGATCGACGAGCCCGAGCGTCTCATCGACCTGGCGCGGCGCGTGGTAGTAGCCCGCGTACAGCTCCAGGCATTCCCGAACGGTGAGGCCGGGCTCGGCCTCGGACTCCTGCAGGACGATGCCGATCCGCTCGCGCCAGCGCGCCGGGGCGCGCCAGGGGTCGCGGCCGAGCACCTGGATCTCGCCGTCGCTGGCCTGGCGGAACCCTTCGAGGATCTCGACGGTGGTGGTCTTGCCGGCGCCGTTGGGGCCGAGGAAGGCGAAGATCTCCCCGCGGCGGATCTCGAGATCGATGCCGCGCACCGCCTCGTGGTCCCCGTAGCGCTTGCGCAGGCCCTTGATCGTGATGACCGATTCGGTCGTGGATGTGGATGGCGGGGCGGCGCGGCGCTGTGCCACCGCCACGTCGAGTGAGTTGGTGAGCATGTGGCGAGGCTATGCGCGGCGCGGCGCTGCGTCATCGGCGCAGGGGTCGAACTTCGCGCTCCACCCGCAGGCCCGCCCCGGGGCCGCTCTCCACCCCAGGGTGGAAGCCACCTCTCCACCCGTACGCCGATGACGCGCAAGGCCCGGCGACGTATCGTTCCTCGCGCGAGATGCTGTCGATCGTGCGTTTCATCCGCTGGTTCACGCGCAGCGGCCTGGACCCCGAGGTCAGGGCACCAACCGAGGCGATCGTGCTGCGCTGCTTCGGCCTGGTCGCCCTGGCGCTGTTCGTCCCCGAGGCGTTCACCACCGCTCCCCGCGCCGGGCTGCACGGCCGCGGCGTGGTCGTCCTGGGCTTCTCGGTCGGGATGGTCCTGGCCGGGATCGCCACGCGGCCGCGGAACGGGGAGGTGCCGATCTGGCAGCGGATCGCCGCGCTGCTCGCGGTGAGCGCCTGTGGGGGCGTGCTCGCCGCGGTCCAGCCCGACGGCAGCTGGCAGGTCGCGGCCTACTACGTCGGGGTGATGGCCGCGCTGCGGCTGCCGCGTCGCGAGGGCCTGGCCACCGTCGTGGTGTCGATCGTCGCGATGGCGATCGTCGCGGGGGTCGCGGGCAAGGCCGGTCAGGTGCCGTCGGTCACCCTCGGTGCGCTCCCGTGGTTCCTGATGGTGCGTCTGATGCGCGAGCTGCGCGATCAGCGCGACGCGCTGACCGCCTCTCGGGCGGCCGAGGCCCGCGCCGCGGCGGCCGCCGAGCGCGGCCGGATCGCCCGCGAGATGCACGACGTGCTCGCCCACTCGCTCTCCGCGCTCGCGCTGCAGCTCGAGAGCACGCGCCTGCTCGCGCGTGACCGCGGCGTCGACGAGGACGTCGCCCGGGCGGTCGATCGGGCGCACTACCTCGCCGCCGGCGGGCTGCAGGAGGCGCGCCGCGCGATCGCCGCCGCCCGCGGCGACGAGCTGCCCGGCCCGGAGCGGATCGGCGCGCTCGCCGACGCCTTCGGCGAGCAGAGCGGCCTGCCGGTCGCCGTCGAGGTCCGCGGCGAGCCGCGCGAGCTGCCCCCCGAGAAGCGGCTGGCGATGTACCGCACCGCGCAGGAGGCGCTCACCAACGTGCGCCGCCACGCGACCGCCGAGCGCGTCGAGCTCAAGCTCGACTATCTCCCGGATCGCACCGTGCTCGTCGTCGAGGATCACGCGATCACCGGCGCGCCCGCCCCCGCCGCGCTCGGCCTGACCGGCGGCGGCTACGGGTTGACCGGCATGCGCGAGCGCGCCGAGCTGCTCGGCGGCGAGCTGCTCGCCGCGCCGACGCCCCACGGCTTCCGGGTCGAGCTGCGCCTCCCGGCGAGCGAATGACCGGCAACGAGCGCGGGCCGGTGCGGGTCCTGCTCGCCGACGATCAGCGGCTGGTGCGCGAGAGCCTGGGCACGCTGCTCGGGCTGATCGGCGGAATCGATCTGGTCGCGAGCGCCTCCGACGGCGAGGAGGCGATCGCGCTGAGCGCCGAGCATCGGCCCGACGTCGTGCTCATGGATCTGCGGATGCCGCGCCTGGACGGCATCGAGGCGACCCGGCGGCTGCGCGAGTCCCAGCCCGAGGTGCGCGTGATCGCGCTGACCACGTTCGCCGACGACGAGAGCGTGCTCGGGGCGTTGCGCGCCGGCGCGCGCGGCTACCTGACCAAGGACGCCAGCGGCGAGGACATCCACAGCGCGATCGTCACCGTGGCGGCGGGCGAGGCGGCGCTCGACCCCGCCGTCCAGCACCACGTCGTCGCGGCGCTCGCGGGCCAGGAGCCGCGCGAGCCCGAGCCGCCCGCCGAGCTCCCGGGCGGCCTGACCCCGCGCGAGGCCGAGGTGCTCGCCCTGATCGCCGAGGGGCTGTCCAACGCGCAGATCGCCGAGCGCCTGGTCGTCAGCCAGACGACGATCAAGTCCCACATCAACCACCTGTTCGCCAAGGCGGGGCTGCGCGACCGCGCCCAGGCCGTGACCTACGCCTACCGGACCGGGATCGCGTCCCCGCCGCACTGAGCGCGACGGATTTCGGGGGTCAAGGGGCCGGCGCCCGGACTCACCGTCGGGCGGGCGGGGCGCGCGGCGGGGACGCAGGCGTGCGCCGCGGGCCAGTCAGTCCTCCGGAGCGGAGAGGTCGATGTGGCGCAGCCGCTCGGGGTCGGCGAGGATGTCGATCTCGGCGATCCGGCCGTTGCGGACGGTGATGCCCGCGACCGACAGCGGGTGTCCCTGCTGGTCGACGAGGAAGCCGGCGGCGCCGTTGACCAGGACGGGCCGGGCGGCGGCGGCCGCGCCGCGGAAGCTGAGCGTCTGGGCGGCGACCTTGTGCGCGCCCCGCACATGCCGCGAGCTCGGGAAGGTCAGCGCGCCCGCGTCGGCGCGCAGGACGACGTCGGGGTCGAGCAGCTCGAGCAGGGCGTCGAAGTCGCCCTCGCGAGCGGCGGCCAGGAAGGCCTGCACGACCGCCTGCTGGCGGCGCAGGTCGGCGTCCGGGGTGGTCGGCCGGCGGCGCACGCGGCGGCGCGCGCGGCTGGCGAGCTGGCGCGCGGCGTCGGGCGAGCGCTCGACGATCGGCGCGATCTGATCGAAGGGCACGGCGAAGATGTCGTGCAGCACGAACGCGAGCCGCTCGGCGGGCGCGAGGGTGTCAAGCACGACCAGCAGCGCGAGCCCGACCGAGTCGGCGAGCAGCGCCTCGTGCTCGGGGGTCAGCCCGTCCTGGCCGCTGACGATCGGGTCCGGGACGTGCACCCCGAAGGGGTCCTCCCGCCGCGAGCGCTGGGACTGCAGCATGTTCAGGCACACCCGAGCGACGACGGTGGTCAGCCAGCCGCCGAGGTTCTCGATCTCGACCTCGCGCTCGTCGGTGCGGTGCAGCCGCAGCCAGGCCTCCTGGACCGCGTCGTCGGCCTCGCTGAGCGAGCCGAGCATGCGGTAGGCGACCGCGCGCAGGCGCGGTCGCTGCTGCTCGAAGCGCTCGTTCAGCCATTGGGCCTCGGCCATCATCGGCTCCCGGTCGACATGATCGCGACCCCAATCGGCTCGCGCGGGCGCGGGTCGGGCTCGGGCGCCGGTTCGCCGCGCGTGTTGGTCGCGCGCAGCCCGATGATCGCCGCGGCGAGGATGAACACGCTGCCCACGAGCAGCGCGCGATCGAAACCGGCGGTGAGGGCGTGCAGGGCGGGGGCGTGCGCGGCGAGCAGGTGCCGGGTGCGGCTGGTGGCCAGCGCGGTGTAGACCGCGAGCCCGAGCGCCCCGCCGAGCTGCTGGGAGGCGTTCAGCAGCGCCGCCGCCAGGCCGGCCTCCTGGGCCGGCACGCCGGCGTTGGCCGCGGTGGTCACGCCGACGAACACCGGACCGAAGCCGAGCGAGAGCACGAGCATGCCCGGCAGCAGATCGGCGGTGTAGTGTCCGTGGACGGGCAGGCGCGAGAGCCAGTACAGCCCGCCGGCGGCGATCAGCGCTCCGACCACGATGATCGGTCGCGTGCCGATGCGCGCGACGAGCTGCGAGGAGACCCCGGCGCTGACGGCGATCGCGAAGCACAACGGCAGGTAGGCGGCGCCGGCCTGGATCGGCGAGTAGTGCAGCACGTCCTGCATGTACAGGGTCAGGAAGAAGAACATCGCGATGAACCCGGCGAACGCGGTCAGCTGGGTCACGTTGGAGAACCCGAGCCCGTTGATCCGGAAGATCGACAGCGGGGCGAGCGGGTTTCGCTGGTGGCGCTCGTTGACGACGAACGCGACGAGCAGCGCGAACGCGCCGGCGAGCTCTCCGAGCGTGCGCGCGCGGCCCCAGCCGACGGTCGGCGCCTTGACCAACGCGTAGACCAGCAGCAGCATGCCCGCGGTCGCGAGCGTTGCGCCGAGTGCGTCAAAGCCCTGCCTGCGGTGCGCCGGGCGCCGGCCGTCGATCAGGCGCAGGATGCCGACGAGCACGGCCACGCAGGCGATCGGGTTCACGAACATCACCGCGCGCCACCCCGGGCCCTCGGTGAGCAGGCCGCCGAGCAGCACGCCCACCGCGGAGGCGAGGCCGCCGACGCCGCCCCACACCCCGAGCGCGGTGTTGCGCTCGCGGCCCTCCTTGAAGCTCGTGGTGAGGATCGACAGCGCCGCCGGGAGGGTCATGGCCGCGCCCACGCCCTGGACGAGGCGCGCCGCGACGAGGAGGCCCGAGCTGGTGGCCAGCCCGCCGGCGAGCGAGGCGGCGCCGATCGTCAGCACGCCCGCGATCAGCACGCGCCGGCGTCCGAGCAGGTCGGCGGCGCGCCCGCCGAGCAGCATGAAGCCGCCGTAGGTGAGCAGGTACCCGCTCGGCACCCACAGCAGCCCCGACACCGAGAAGTGCAGCGCGTGGCGGATCGAGGGCAGCGCGAGGTTGACGATCGAGGCGTCGACGAAATCCAGGAACGCGACCGCGCTCAGCAGCGCGAGCGTGAGCTTGCCGCGGCGGGTCGCCAGAAAGGAGGGTGAGGAGGTCATGCCCCTATGACCGGTCCCGCGCCGAGAACGTGACCGCGGACCGATGAGCTCTGCCCCGGCGGCGGTCTGATGAGCAGCACGACACATCGACGCTGGGACGGGGGACCGATGCACACCACTTCGCAGCACGGCACGCGGATCGCCTACGACCGCGACGGGGAGGGACCGGCGGTGATCCTGGTCCCGCCCTGGCCGACCGCCCAGTAACGCCGCAGGTCGCCCTCGCGCGGCGGCTGGCCGAGCGCTTCACCGTGATCGACTACGACCGCCGCGGCCGCGGCGACAGCGACGCTCGGCCTGCATCGTCCTCCCACCCGGCGCCGCTGGGCCTGAGCACCGTCTCGTGACGGCGCGAGCCTCAGTCTGGATCGCCGACGTGGATCAGGAGCTTGCCGACGTTTGATCCTGCGAACATGTCGCTGAGGTGCTCAGGGGCACGGTCCAGGCCCTCTACAACTGTCTCGTGGTGAGCGAGCTTTCCCGCAGACAACCAGTCTGCCAACGCAGCCTGCGCTTCGGGGAAGCGCCTGGCAAAGTCAAAAATGATAAAGCCCTTCAGGAGCACGCGCTTCATTAGTAGCTGTTCGAAATTCCTCGGGCCGACCGGAGGGGGGGCGTCAGCGTTGAAAGAGTTGTACTGCGAGAGCAAGCCGCACAGCACGATACGCGCCTCGAGGTTCAGGCGGGGAAGCGCTTCCTCCAAGATCGCGCCGCCGACATTGTCCCAGTAGACATCGACGCCGCTGGGCGTCGCCGCATCGAGCTGGCGTGTCCAATCGTCCTCCTTGTAGTTGACGGCCGCGGCGAACCCTAGCTCGTCCGTGAGCCAACGGCACTTCTCTGCGCTGCCAGCGATCCCAATCGTTCGTGCTCCCTGGAGGTTCGCGATCTGCCCGACTATCGACCCGACCGCGCCAGCGGCGGCGGAGACGACGACGGTCTCACCGGACTGCGGCTTGGCGATATCGTTTAGTCCAAAATACGCGGTCATGCCTGTGAAGCCGAGAACGCCCAGCGTGTGGGTGAGCGGGACCGAGAGATGTTCGGGCAGCGGCGTGAAGGGGATTTCGTTGAGGGTGTCGTCCGCCAGTTCGTAGTCTTGCCAGTTGGTGAGTCCTAAGACCAGCTGGCCGGCCCGCAGGTCGTCGCGCTCAGAGGCGACGATCTGACCCAGCCCCACGCCCCTCATCACCTTGCCTACCCCGACCGGTGGGATGTACGACGGAATGTCGCTCATCCAAATGCGGTTGGCGGGATCAACGGAGAGGTAGATAGTACGAACCAATGCTTGGCCGGGAAGCGGCGAGGGCACGTCCTCTTCGACGTAGTCAAAATGCTCGGGGCCGACTTGGCCCGTCGGGCGGACCTTGAGGAGGAAGCGACGGTTCACATGTGCTGGCATAGCGTCACCGTAGGCGGCTTGGATCCCGACGGTGTAGGCCATTGCGACCGGCGATCTGCCAGTCCTTTGGGTTTGTGCGTCCAAGAAGCGGCGGTGTTGCCTGAGCTGGGTGGGCGGCCCGGGAGAGTCCAGCATCGCAATCTGAGCGCCGCGCGGCTTCCGGGTCGGGACAGGGCGGCACAGCAGGCTTGGCTTAGTTGACCAATGGGCTGCGACAGGTCTGGGCGCGCAGACCGAAGACGTCGCCACGAAGCACGGGATATGGTGATAAAGCAGGTGCGAACTGAGCAGGCGGGCGACCGCTTGGTTAAGCGCGGGAAATTGCGTCGTGCGACAGGAGGGATGACAGTGCCGGCGGACGCCGACGGGTCGACGGATACGAACGCATCTGCCGGTGACGGAGGCGAAGTGTGCGAGCCGGCGGGGTACTGGGGCGGCCCCGCGGACCACCGGCGGGATGCCGGACCCAGGTAAGCACGTGTGGAATGCACGTCCGTACCGGACGGTGACGGTTGGCGCTCGGCTCGCCTTGCCGACTCTCCCTCGAGCCGAGCGCCGACTGTCGAACTGGCTGGATGAAGTCCACGCGACGCAGGGGCTCATTTGTGGCACTGGCGCGATCGCATCGTGCCAGGCAGAAACCCTGAGTCGGGGGTCGGCGCATGGAAGGTGGGTCTGCGAGCCGGGAGGATCAGGAGCGTCGGCCCGCTGCCGGGCGCGGTCGGGGTCGAGAACGCGGGAAGGCTCCCATGAGAGGGCGCGCATCGCGTGCATGGCCGCATGTGGCGGCGGGGCGACCGGCCGAGGCGCCCGCGGCGAGACGGGACGAGCGGTAGCGAGCCGACCGCGGGAGGACTGTTCGCCTTGGTGGTGGGCGGACAAGAGACGCAGGCGGGCGACGGGGGGCGGAACGACGCGACGGCTGGGGGAGCGTAAGTGGCTCCGTCGCCCCGACGACCGCGAGTTCCTGATGGCGCCTGCCCGGCGGCGCAAAGATCCGACCGACGTTCGAGAAGACACACTCGTTGGGTAGCGTCCCTCCCCAGCGGCGGCAAGCCGACGCCTCACCGGCTGCGGCGAGCCAGGCCGGTTTGCCGGTGGGCGACAAGCCGGCGCTCGAGCTTGCCCGTGCGTGCGCCCAAACCTGTGAGGTGATCGGCAGCTCTCGTGGCGTGGACGACGTGCTGCGAGTCGTCGGACGGGTTGCCAGCGAACTTCTGGGCACCGAACGCGGCACCCTGGTGCTACGGGGGGAATCGAAGCACTCCGTCGACGGCGCTCACGGCGGCGACGGCGCGAGGCCGCTGCCGACTGCGGCCCGCCCGAGCCGCGATCCGACCGACGACGAGCTGATGCAGCTTGTCCTCACGACTAAGCGAACCGTCGTGATTGATGATGGCCGCAGCGATCCCCGAGTGAGGCGCGGTAACGCCAACATACGGAGCAGTCGCGTGGTGTTGGCTGTGCCTCTCATGCTCGACGACGAGGCGATAGGCGTCCTTTATCTGCACAGCGTGCACGCGCCGCACTCCTTCACCACGGAGCAGGTGGAGCTGGCGTGCGGCTTTGCCGCGTTTGCTGCGGTTGCAATCGCGCGGGCTCGCGAGATGGTCGATTTGCTCAGGGCTGATGAGGCAGCTGATCGTCAGATCGATGCCTTGCGCCGGTCGGCCGTGGTGGTAGAGAAGCTCGGCGATCTCGTCCTCGCGGACCGCTCGCTCGACGATCTCGTGCAGACGCTCGCGACGCTGCTCGGGAAGCCATGCGCGCTACACGATGTCGACGACAGACTGATGGCCGCGGCCGACCCGCGTGCAGTTTCGGACGGCATAATGCCTTCGCTCCTCAGGCCGCCGGGCACCCGTGAGCCTTCTGTGCGGCGAGCCTTGACGCACGAAGCCGGAGACCGCGTGGTTCTCGTGTCGCCTCTGCGCGAGGCCGGCGTGATGCACCGACATCTCGTCGCGCCGGTAAGGATCGGCTCGACGCTGTGTGCTCGTCTCGTGGTCATGGAGTACGGCAGCCGCTTCAGCGCGGGCGATATGCTCGCCGTCCGCCGAGCCGCGACGCTCATCGCGCTCAAACTTCGAGATCGAGGCCGGAAGGGCGAAGCGGCCCCGGAGAAGAGAGGTGAGCTCGTGGCGGAGCTGCTTGGTGGCGTGCCCAGCGCCGCGGCGAGCCGAGAGCGTGCCCAACGGGCTGGTCTCAATCCAGCGGCGCGCCACGTTGCTGTCGTGATCAGGCCCCGGACCGGCTTGGGTCGCGGCGGCGACTTCGGTGCTATCGCAGCCGAGCTGCAGAAGTTGGCGCCATACGCGGTACACGCGGCCACCCAACACGACGAGGTGCTCGCCCTTGTTGAGGTCCCGGAAGAGGCCGGCGAAAATCCGGAAACGCAGATCAAGGCACTGGTGACCGCCGTCTGCGAGCGCGGCGAACGCCGTCGCCACGTCATCGGCGGGGTGTCAGGCGCCTGCTCGGACACAGCCGAGCTCTCGGCGGTCGGCCGCGCAGCCCGAGAAGTATGCGAATGCGTATGCCGGTTTGGGCGCGAAGGCGGTCCTTCGGTGCTCTGTGTCGACGACCTCGGGCGGGCTCGCGCACTCCTCAGCGATGCCAGCCCCCGAACCGTGACCAGCTTCGCGCAGGAAACGCTGGGCGGGTTATTACGCGATCCGGCGAACAGCTCCCTGCTCGCCACCCTGAGCTGCTTCTTCGAGTGCGCGGCGAGCATCTCGCGCTGTGCATCGATCCTCGGAGTGCACGACAATACCATCCGCTATCGGCTCGCCCGAATGGAGGAACTCACCGGCCTGTCGATCGCCCACGACTCAGACGATCAATTCGCCGCTCGGCTGGCGCTCACAATTCTGCGCCTACAGGGAATAGTGCTCGACGGAGGCAAAGAGTCCGCGCCGGCCGGAGGGGCAGAGTGCTGGACATCGCCTCAGTCCACGCGCGGACGAGAGGGCGCACGGAGCGTAACTCTTCAGGACAGACGGCCACAGAGAAATGGAAAAAGGACACATCAGGCTCGGTCTGACAATGATCCCGCCGGCCTCTCGTTGTGAAGTCCACAAACGCCACGCCCGGGACATGATTGACGGCACGCCCGGCTGAGGAAGACTAGAAGCGATCGAGATGCTGCGTACGAGCGCCTACACCATGCCGCGACGGACGGGACCGAAGGCTCCCGCGTCGATATCCGATCGCCGAGAGGGACGGTACCGGCGTTGCTGATTCAGGACTTGCTTCGCCGCGCGGCCAGGGAGTTCGGCGACGCACCGGCAATCGTCGACGCGGAACGGGTCGTGAGCTTCGTGGAGTTCGAGCAGAGCACGGTGAGACTCGCCAACGCACTCCTCGATCGGGGCTTGGCCCCAGGAGACCGCCTTGCCGTCGCTCTGCCGAATTGCATCGAGGAGCTGCTCGTCTATTGTGCCCTCGCGCGGGCAGGGCTACTTCGCGTGGGGCTCAATGCGCGCGACACGCCAGCCGATCAGGCCTTCAAAGTCCAAGACGCCGACTGCCGCGCCGTGATTTCTGACGGATCAGCCATCACGGCGCCAGTCGAGCTGACGTTTAGTCGCCGCGAGGTCAACGATCTTGCGCTCTCCGGGCGCCTGGATCGGTGTGACATCGCAGTACCAGACGGTGAGCCCTATCGTATCGCCTATACCGGCGGTACCACGGGCCGGCCGAAGGGCGTGATGCTTACCCTCGGCGGTTTGCACGCTCAGCTGACCAACTACCTCCTCGAACATGTCCCAGGTATCGAGCCCGGAGACGTCATGCTCCACGCTGCGCCGGTATCGCATGCCAGCGGCTCATACTTCCTGCCACACCTGGTGTGTGGCGGAGTCAACGTCTTGCTGCCGCGCTTCCGGCCCGGCGAGTTCTTGGAGGAGCTCGAGCGGAGGCGAGCGCGCCGAACCTTTCTCGTTCCCACCATGATGGCTGCGTTGCTTGAGGAGCCGAATCTCGCCGACGTGGACGCCAGCAGTATGCGGCGCCTGTGTTACGGTGCCTCACCCATCGCTCCGGCGGTTGCGCGACGTAGTGAAGAGGTGTTTGGTCAGGTCCTGTGCCAGACCTACGGCCAGGCCGAAGCGCCGATGACGATCAGCCTGCTGCGGCCTGAAGAGCACGGAAGAGTGGGCTCGGCTGGGCGCCCGTACAAGATGACGGCCGTTCGCGTAGTCGATGACGCGGGAGAGGAATGTCCTCGTGGAGAGAGCGGCGAGGTCGTGGCTCGAGGGCCAATCGTGATGGCGGGATACTGGCGTCGGGAGGCGGAGACGGCCTCCACCTTGGCTGGAGGGTGGCTCCATACAGGCGACATCGGCTACATGGACGATGCCGGCTACCTGTTTCTCCTAGACCGGCGGAACGACATGATTATCAGCGGCGGGTTCAACGTGTACCCACGCGAGGTTGAAGACGTGCTGCTCGAGCATCCAAGTGTGATGGAGGCAGCGGTGGTGGGGGTCAGCGACGAGAAGTGGGGTGAAGTCATCCACGCGGTCGTCACGACCCGGGCGCAGGTGCCCTTTGGCGATCTCGATGAGCACCTGCAGAGGCGGATCGCCGGGTACAAGCGGCCTCGGGCCTACCACACCTGGCCCGAGCTACCAAAGAGTGCGGCTGGCAAGATCCTGCGACGCGCCGTCCGCGACGCGCTGCGAAAGGAAGGCAGCGAAAGCGCGGTACAAACTCCCGAAGAGGCACGATGACCTCGGAGTATGGTCGGCACACCCTGCGCTCCTTCCCCGCTGGTGCGGAAGACGATGGCCTGCACACGCTAGGGCATTTGCCAGCCCGAGAGGCGGCGCGGCGGCGAGGAAGCCGATGACTGGGATCAGGTTGCTGGCGGTTCATGGCCTGGTGGTGAAGAAGGCCGGAGGGGCCACGGCTGTCGCCGACTTGCTCGGGCGAGACGAGGCCGCGGTGTTACTGGCGCTCGATGCCGCGGAGGCAGAAGGGCACGTGATGGCCGGGAAAGGGACATATATAGCCACACCTGCTGGTCGCGCGTGGTTGGACGCGGAATATCCTAATGCATTCGCCAACTGGCGGGCAAGCGGCGAGGCGGCTGCGGCGTATGAAGCATTCGAAAAGGTCAACCGGAGCCTTCTCACTGTGTTTACCGACTGGCAAATGATGCCGGTAGGAGCGGGGCGCGTCGCTAACGATCACTCCGATGCCGAGTATGACAACGAGGTCATCGATCGCTTTGGAGCACAGCATGAGCGAGCGCAGCGGCCGCTCGGGATGTTTGAACAGCTGGACGGGCGGATGGGGGAGTACACGCGCCGGTTGGACGCGGCATACGAACGCGTGCTTGCCGGCGATTACCAGTTCATGAGCGGTGTCGGGGTCGGCAGCTACCACACCGTATGGTTCGAGCTTCACGAGGATCTCCTTCGCATGCTGGGCCGAGAGCGCGAGGAGCCGTCATGAGGGAGACTCGCGAGCACGTGCTCCCACTCGATGGCACGGTGGTTTACCCGCGCGACGTGGTAGGTGGCAAGGGTGGCAGCATCGCCAAAATGGCCGCCCTCGGGCTCTCCGTGCCGCCGGCATTCGTCATTCCCATTGCGGTCGGGCAGCGTTACCGCCTCGCTGGTCTTGAGCTGGAGAGCGGGATCTGGGAGGAGGTGATCGCCGGCGTGGGGGAGCTGGAAGGCAAAGCGGGCCGTAGCTTTGGCGACCTCGAGGCTCCGATGCTCGTCTCCGTGCGCTCAGGGGCGGCGATGAGCATGCCGGGAATGATGGACACAATTCTGAACCTGGGGATCAATGATGACGTCGAGCGCGCCCTTGCCCGGATGTGTGGTGACCGTGCGTTCGCCCGGGCGACCCATACGCGGTTTGTGTACGACTTCGGGACGATCGTCCTGCGCGCGCCGGTCGATTCGCCCGAGGCGGCGTCGGCTCCCGAGGACGCTCGGGCCGCAGTGGCCGAGAGCTGCGGGCTGCAGGTCCCCACGAATCCCCTCGAGCAACTTCGCGCAGCGATTTGCGCCGTATTCGAGTCGTGGTCATCGCGCAGAGCAGTGGCGTATAGGAGGCAATGGGGCCTCTCTGACGAAGGCGGCACCGCTGTCGTGGTGCAGGCGATGGCGTTCGGTAATCTGGGAAAGCGGTCCGGGACCGGGGTCTTGTTCACGCGCGACCCGCTGAACGGAGCGCCGGCCGCGTACGGGGAATGGCTTCTCGGGGCGCAGGGCGATGATGTCGTCGGGGGCACGCACTCCCCAGCCTCGCTCTCGACGTTGCAGCGGGAGATGCCCGAGGTGCATCGGGAGCTCGTGGAGGCGGGCCAGTTGCTCGAGCGCGAGCACCGCGACGTTCAGGACATCGAGTTTACGGTGGAGCAGGGGCGACTGTATCTGCTTCAAACGCGCGCGGCTAAGCGCTCAGCGGTTGCCGCCGTTCGCATCGCCGCGGACCTTGCCTCCGAAGGGATCATCGATCGCCGCAGCGCGCTGTCGCGGGTCAGCTCCGAGCAGTTGGCGGCCGCCATCGCACCACGTATCGCTCCGCCCGCCCTTGACACGGCCGAGATCTTGGCGGAGGGGGTGCCTGCGTGCCCCGGGGTGGCGTGGGGGACCGTCGTCCTGGACGGCGAAGATGCCCAGGCGGCTGACGGTGATGTCGTGCTCGCGCGGCCGATGACCAGCCCGGCGGACATCGAGGGCATCATCGCGGCGCGGGGGCTGGTAACCGAGAGAGGCGGAGCTACCTCGCATGCTGCCGTGGTCAGTCGGGCCCTCGGGCGACCCAGCGTGGTCGGGGTGGGCGAGGGGACGACCGGCGGATGGGCCGGACAGGAGATCACGGTCGACGGCGGCGCGGGAGTGGTCTACGCAGGCCGCCTGGCACTCGAGGAGACGGACGCCGGCAGCGTGCCGGGTTTCGATGCGCTATTGGCCTGGGCCCGTGAGCAGTGCCCGGTACGCATCGTGGAGTCGGCGGAGGAAGTCGTCGACCTCGATGCCCGCACGGGCGAGGTGGACCCCAGCATCGAGGCGCTCGCGGAGGTGATCCGAGGCGCCCCTGCGGTTGCCGGCTGCGTAGTAGCGAGCGCGGCGGGGGCGCGGGCCGTCGTGGCGAGCGGAGTCACCACCGTCGTCCGAAGGCCCGAGCAGGACGAGGCGCTGCTCCTGCTGCACCTAGCGCATGCAGCGCGCGAGGAAGATGGGAGAGGCAGCGCGGAAGCACGAACCGAGGAGGACACATGAGCGGAACGCCCACGAGCGAGGACAGCCGCGCTCCCCACGGGGATAAATGGCCGCGTACTTCCGCCACCCCGATCGTCGAGCAGTATCACAGGGCGATCCGGCGCCTCATGGCCGATCGGCTCGCCTCCAGCGGGAGGAAATGGGAGGAGGTGGTTCACGATCCGGACTTCCTCAGCCGCCCGGACTTCGAGCGGATCGAGGCGGACCTGCTCGCGACCGGATATCGATTCGAGATGTCAGCCGTCGTCTCTCTAAAGGAGAGCCCCGAGAAGTACAAGCCGGTTGCGGAGCGTGAGGTCGCGGAGTCCAGCCAGACGGACGAGCTGGGTCGGGCGGTTGTCGGCAGCGGTGCCAACGTGTTCCGCGCCGACCACGATGTCACCGGCACCGCGCGCTTTGTCTCCTCTGTCGAGAAGGTGATGGAGCTCCTGTCCGAGGGCGTGCCCGAGGACACGATCGCGGTCATCGACGACTCAGGCGGAACGCTGACCGCTCCCATTCTTGGTGAATTCGCGGGCGTGATCTGTCTCGGGGGGACCGTCCGGTCGCACCTCGGGATCCTCACGAGAGAGCACGGAGTGCCCTGCTTGATGGCCGCAACGCTCGATGGCCTACGAGACGGCGATGAAGTCGAAGTGGAGTATTCGAGGCCCGCTGCGGATGCCTACGCCACGGCCGAAGACGGAGCCGAGCACCGCGCTCGGATCATCAAGCTGAGCTAGGGAGGAGTCGACGTGCCCACCAACCACACTTATGCGTCGCTGCTACGCGCCAACGCTTGGGCGCGCAAATCGAGCGACGCATTCTACTGGCAATGTACGACTCGTACGGTGCAGGAATCGAAACTCTTTCCGGTCAACCCCTACATTGCGCTCTCGTACCTCAACGCGTGGTATCGCTGGCCCGGGCTCATCCGCAAGATCGAGGCGGCCAGGCCCGCAGAGGAGCTTGGCGACCGCGCCCGATGCGACGGCAGCTACGCCAACACGGTCACCCTCGGGCTGATCCCCCAGTTTTACCTTGGCGGACGCCAGATTCTGCTCGACATGGGGCTGTTGCAGCCGACGGACGCGGTTGACGACGTCCTCTGCGTTCTCGACTTCGCGGAGCGCTGCAGCCTGGCGTACCATCGTGCTCACGCTCACGGCCTACCAAGCGACGCAGGTCATCGCGCTCAGATTCTGCCCGAGCGATGGGCGCAAGTGTTCGAGGCCGACGCCCTCGGCGTGATACCCGGTGATCGCCTTCACACGGCGCTGACCAGGTTTCTCGCGACCGCATCAGCATATGGGTTCCTGAGCCATTGCGAATGCCGCCTGTCCTTCAACAACCATGGACCCTATCGCACGGCCGGCGGCGGTGAGATGCTGGTGAGGGACCTCATCGACCTTGCCGAATGCGACTATCCGTGGATGGACGACGTCGCGGCCGCTATAGAGGTAAACAATCTCACCATACCCGTGATCATGAAGGACACCCACTTCCACATCGTGGACGACTGGGGAAGCTTCGAGGCGTCACCGAGCTATGACTCGGCGAACATCGTAGGCATCGGCTTGTACACGTCCGACTTCTTGGCGGACGGCTTCGAGCCAGTGCACATGAACTCAGCCAGCGAGCTGGCCGAATATCTCGACCATCTGCGCGAGACGATGATGGCCGCGACCACGGACATGTGGACGATGATGGCCGGCTGGTCGCGCGAGCAGATGATCGACGCTGGCCTGCTGGTCTACTACGCGGTGATCAAGGATCTGGCTCATTACGCCGGTGTCTATGAACAAGAAGACTGGTTCACTGTTGACGAGCGTGTGCAGCGCTTCAAGCCGCTGTTCAACGACGAGTACGGCAACTCGGTCATCGCCGAGACTGTGGGCCTCGTCTCGATGCGCTCTCAGACCTGGAGTGAGTATCACATGGCCAAGTTCTCCGACGCACGAGGCGAATTGTGGACGCCTGTCCCGTATTCGGTCCTCGCCGATGACGAGTGGACCGCGACGGTCGGACCGATGCAGCCTGGCAGCAGTAGCCTGCCGGCGAAGACCGAACGGTACACGACGACGCGCGGCAAGCTCACTCAAGCCGAGTGCAACCGGCTCGCGCGCGAGTTCCGGCCGGCAGCCTGGGAGCTGCGTTGGTATGACGATGACACGTGGATCAAGAACCATGCCGATGATCCGCGGGCACACGAGCTCTATCGGGCCGCACAGGCGAAGTCACACACGCTCAACGGGCGCGGCGCGGGCGTGCAGCAGGGCGATCTGGGCGAGCTTCGTGAAGGGGCGACTCGATGATCGGCGCCGCAAGCCGGCAATGCCCCCGCGGTGCTCGCGCTCGGCGGTGGGCCATCTCGCCGGCCAGGGCACTCGCGGGGATCTAGGGGCGGGCGGGCCTAACCGTCGCGCCCGGCGACGTCAACAGATACGTGAGGAGGAAGAATGGGTCGTCTAGACGATAAGGTCGCCGTCATCACGGGGGCGAGCAGCGGTATCGGCCGCGCGACGATGGAGCTCTTCGGTCGAGAGGGAGCGCGCGTGGTCGGGTCAGCACGGCGAACTGAGGCGTTGGAGGAGGCGCTCGCTGCCGTCAATGGCGCGGGAGGCGAGGGGATTGTGGTGTCCGCCGACCTCGAGGACCCGACAAGCGGCGACCGGGTGGCGAAGGCGGCGATCGACACGTTCGGGCGCATCGACGTACTCATCAACAACGCCGGCGTTGGCTGGCAATACGGCATCGACCACCCTGGCACGATGGCGGGAGTCCATGAGGCGTCGCTGGACAACTGGCGAGATATCATCGGGGGCGCCGACCTGGAAGGGTATTTCCTGATGATCAGAGCCTGCCTCCCCAATATGGGGTCTCCCGGTATGGATGTGGTCAGGGTGAGGGGTCGATGGTGCTCCTGAGCAGGACTTTGCTGTGGTTGGGAGGGGTTGGGTGTCGTGCGCGGGTCCCCGGAGGGACGCGGGGGTCTCGTGGGTCGTGCGGTTCGCGC
>DATAWZ010000044.1:0-2345 GCA_036266975.1 Solirubrobacteraceae bacterium | reverse complement strand
CGCGCTGGGCACGCTCGAGCAGCTCGTCACCTACAGCGGCGAGCGGATCGACCTGGAGGACGTGCTCGCCGTGCTCGGCGTCGCCGACGGCGAGCTGCTGCGCGCGGCCCTGGCCGCGGTCGCCGGCGCCGACGCGGCCGGCGCGCTGCGCTGCGTCGCGCGCTGCAGCGAGCAGGGGCGGGACGCCGCGGCGTTCACCGCCGACCTCGAGGTCCACGCGCGCTCGCTGCTGATCGTGCAGGTCCTCGGCGAGGTGCCGGCCGAGCTCTCGCTCACCGCCGAGGCCGACGCGTCGCTGGCCGAGCAGGCCGCCCAGGTGCCGCGCGCCGCGGTCGTGCGGTTGCTCGATCTGCTCGCCGCCGCGCTGGAGGCCGTGCGCGCCGGCGCCGACGGGCGCACCCAGCTCGAGCTCGCGCTGGTCAAGGCGGCCACGCCGGAGGTCGACGGCTCGATGCGCGCGCTGCTGGCTCGGATCGAGCGCCTGGAGGCGACCCTCGCCGCCGCGCCGGCCGCGCCCGCGAGCCCTCCGCCACCGCCCGCGCTCGCCGCCGTGCCGCCCGAGGCCGCCCCGGTTGCGCAGCGCGTCGAGAGCGCGCCCGCGCCCCTCGCCCCGCGCGGGGGCGGCGCCGCGCTGGCCGCCGTGGCCGTCGCCGAGCCCGAGCCCCACCCGCAGGACCCCCACCCGCAGGAGCCCGAGCCCCAGGCGCCGCCCGAGCCGGCCCCGGCCGGAGATCCGCTCGGCGGCCTGTGGCCGGCCGTGCTGGAGGCGGTGCGGGCCGCGAACGCGATGCTCGGCCACGTGCTCGACGAGGCCCGACCGATCGCCCTGGACGGGAGCGAGCTGTGCATCGCCTTTCCCACCGGCGCATCGTTTCTGAAGCGCAAGGCCGAGGACGCCGGGCATCGCGAGGCGGTGGCCGGCGTGCTGCGAGCGGTGTGCGGCCGCCCGCTGCGCCCGCGCTACGAGCTGCGCGACCCGCCCGAGCACGACGGGGCCGCGCCCCCGCCGCCCACCCAGGAGGAGTGGCTCGCGCGCCTGATCGATGCGTTCGACGGCGAGTTGCTCGACGATACCCAAGACGAAGGTTCCGGCTTGCCGGCCTCGCGGCCGCCTGCGCCACCTTCGGCAGATACCGAAGACGAAGGTTCCGGCTTGCCGGCCTCGCGGCCGCCTGCGCCACCTTCGTAGTCCGACGGAAGGCCCGTGATCACATGCCGCAGCCCGGGATGAACCCGCAGATGCAGAAGATGATGCGCCAGGCGCAGAAGATGCAGCAGGACATGATGGCCGCGCAGGAGGCGCTCAAGCACGAGGAGGTCACGGTCTCCTCCGGCGGCGGCATGGTCAGCGTGACCGCGACCGGCGAGGGGGAGATCAAGGCGATCAAGATCGACCCGGCCGCCGTCGATCCCGACGACGTGGACATGCTCAACGACCTCGTGCTCGCCGCGGTCACGGAGGCGCTGCGCACCGCCAACCAGCTCGCCAGCGAGAAGATGAACCAGGCGACCGGCGGCCTGGACCTCGGCGCGCTCGGCAACCTGGGCCTGCCCGGCTTTTGAACACCTTCGCCCCGCCCGTCCAGCGGCTCGTCACCGAGCTCTCCAAGCTGCCCGGGATCGGGACGCGAACCGCGCAGCGCCTGGCCTTTCACCTCTTGCGGGTCAGCCCCGAGGAGGCGCTCGGCCTGGCCGAGGCGATCCGGGAGGTCAAGGAGAAGATCGGCTTCTGCGAGGAGTGCTTCAACCTCGCCGACGGGCCGCGCTGCCGCATCTGCCTGGACGAGCGCCGCGACCGCGCGCTGATCTGCGTGGTCGAGGAGCCCAGCGACGTGATCCCCATGGAGCGCACCCACGAGTACCGCGGCGTCTACCACGTGCTCGGCGGCGCGCTCTCGCCGATCGACGGGATCGATTCCGAGGACCTGCGCGTCGCCGAGCTGTACACGCGCGTGGCCGGCAGCGAGGTGCGCGAGGTCGTCCTGGCCACCAACCCGACGACGACCGGCGAGGCGACGGCGCTGCACATCGCCGACGGGCTGCGCGAGCGCGCGCCGGGCGTCGCGGTCACCCGCCTGGCCAGCGGCCTGCCGGTCGGCGCCGACCTGGAGTACGCCGACGAGGTCACGCTCGGCAAGGCCCGCGCGGGCCGCCGCGCCCGGTAATCGCACCATTTGTTGTTCGGGGTCGCGCATGCGCGACCCCGCGGGTGGCCGCATGCGGCCACCCGAGCCCCGGCCGCATGCGGCCGGGGCCGCCGCGGGCGCATGCGCCCGCGGCCCATCTCACTAGCCTGCGGGCCCCGATGCCCTCGATCACCGTGATGAAGTTCGGCGGCACCTCGG
>DATAWZ010000043.1:0-7603 GCA_036266975.1 Solirubrobacteraceae bacterium | reverse complement strand
GCGCCGCCGGCCGCGCGGACGCGCGCACCGACGCCACTGCCGCGGAGTGCCGCCGCTCCGGCACCGAGACCCCGACGCGCCGGGGCGCCGCGTGCCGAGTCGCGGCGCGCCCCGGCCGCGACGGACGGCCACCGTGGACCGCGAGCGTCGCGCCCGCCCCGGCGACCGCGAGCGCGGCCAGTGCCCCCGCGGCGACCTTGGCCAGCCCCGAGCCGCCGACGAGCCAGCCGCCGCTGACCCCGGCGCCGGCCGCTGCGGGCGCCGCGCCGCCGCCCGCCCCGGCGCCGACCGCGAGCCCGGTGCCGGCGAGCCCGGTGCCGAGCAGGCCGGGCAGCACCCCGGGCGGGACGATCGCGCTCAGCGCGCGCAGCGAGCAGACGTAGGCGCGGCACGCCGGGCAGTGCTGCAGGTGGGCGACCGCGAGCCCGTGGCGCCCGCCGTCGGGGTCGAGCATGCCGTACGCATACGCGCGGATCAGCGAGCCCTGCTGCTCGCACCAGCGGCCCTCGCGGATCGCCAGCACGAGCCCGGCGACCTTGCCGGCGACCCCCGGCCGCCCCGCGCCGTCGCCCTCCATGAGCTTGCGCATCCGGCGCTCGCTGACGCCGAGCCGCTCGGCGGCCTCGGCGCGCGTGAGCCCGTGCAGGTAACAGAGCGTGGCCGCCTGGCATTCGCGCGGCGTCAGCCGCCCGCGCAGCGCCTCGAACACCGACCGCAGCTGCTCGAGGTCGTCCAGGCGCTCGGCGGGGTCGGCGGTGCTCGCGGCCGGCTCCTGCTCGCCGCTCGCGCGGCGGTCGACGTGCAGCAGCCGCCACTCCTCGATCGCCCGGCGGTAGGTCGCGAGGACCAGCCAGCCGCGCGGATTGGCCACCCGCTCGCCGGCCAGGAGCTGCGCGTAGAGGCCCTGCCAGGCCTGGCCGTAGCAGGCATCCAGGTCGGCGCGATCCAGGCGCACGCCGCAGGCCGCCAGCTTGGCGCTCGCGGCAGCGAGCACGCCCGCGCGCAGCGGGCCGAAGTCCTCGCGCAGCGCCCGCTCGGCGCGGATCCGGTGCAGCCCTGGGCGCGCCGCGAGCTCGCGCCCGTCCGCCGTCTGGCGCCTCACGGCCCGGCGCTCCCTCGCACGCGCTCGCGCAGCTCGAGCGCCGCCCGCGCGAACGCCACGCCGACGGCGTCGGGCGCGCCGCGCGGGCGCACGCGCGCGAGCTGGGCGATGAACGCACCGCGGAAGTCCTCGTCCAGCCGATCGAGCAGCGGGAGCAGCTCCTCCAGGCGCTGGCGGCCGAGCGCGGCGAGCGCGGCCCGCCGCTGGCGGGGGCTCAGGACGTCGGTCATGTACACCGTTGTCGAGACCACCCGCCGGCCCACCCCCCTACGCGCTGAAGGACTCGATCTGCGACAGGCTCACCGCGCGCATGTCGCCGCCGGCCGCGTGCGCGGCGTGCCAGTCGACGATCCGCCGCAGCGCCTCCTCCAGCGCCCAACGCGGTCGCCAGCCCAGGCGCCGAGCGGCCTTGCCGGAGTCGAGCGTGAGCGCGACCGCCTCGGTCGGGTGCTCGGCGGCGTCGGGCTCCCAGCGCAGGCCCCCGGGCCAGCGCGCGGCGAGCGCGTCGGCGATCCAGCGCACCGGGCGCGCGTCGCCGGGATCGGGGCCGAAGTTCCACGCCTCGGCCGAGGCCGGCGAGGCCACGAGCGCCTCGGCCAGGCTCAGGTAACCCGAGAGCGGGTTCAGCACGTGCTGCCAGGGGCGCACCGCGTCGGGGTTGCGCAAGCGCACGGTCGTGCCCGTGCTGGCGGCGCGGACCATGTCCGGGATCAGCCGGTCGACGGCCCAGTCCCCGCCGCCGATCACGTTGCCCGCGCGCGCGGTGGCCAGGCGCGTGCCGAACGAGCGCCGGTAGGAGGCCGCGACGAGCTCGGCGCAGCCCTTCGAGGTCGAGTACGGGTCGTGGCCGCCGAGCGGGTCCTCCTCGACGAACGGCCGGCCCGAGTCGCGGTTCTCGTAGCACTTGTCGGAAGTCACCACGACGGTCGCCGCGACGTCACCGACCGCGCGCACGGCCTCCAGGAGGTTGACCGTGCCCATGACGTTGATCTCGAAGGTCTCGTGCGGGGCCTGGAAGGAGCGCCGCACGAGCGGCTGGGCGGCGAGATGGAAGACGATCTGCGGCCGTGCGCGCCCGACGGCCGCGCGCACCGCCGCCGCGTCGCGGATGTCGGCCTCGTGCTCGACCGCGTGGGCGCCGATCTGCGCGAGCTCGTACAGCGACGGCGCGGAGGGCGCGCCGACCGAGAGCCCGTGGACCTCGGCCCCCAGCGACTGCAGCCACAGGGCCAGCCAGGAGCCCTTGAACCCGCTGTGGCCGGTGACCAGGACCCGCCGACCTCGCCAGAACCCCGCGTGCAACGACACGGCCGGAGCGTATCCCCTGACCTGTTTGCGGGTAAGAAGTCGGGCAGAATAGCGCTTTCCCACAAGAAATCGCGACACTTTCGCCGCACACCGTCGTTATCAACCGGTGCGAACGTCCCCACGCGAATGCCCCAGCACCACTCCCCCAGCCTCCGTCATCTGACGGTTCTGCCGAGCCCGAACCGGCCGGACGTCCCCGCGCCGCTGCCCGCCGCGCCCGTGCTGGGGATCCCCCTGGCGCTGACCGACTACGAGCACACGATGGACTGGATCGACGCGATGATCGCCAGCCGCGAGCGCGCGACGGTCACCGCCGCCGCCGTGCACCTGGTGATGGTGGCCCAGGAGGACGAGCACACGCGTGAGGCGGTCCTCGGCGCGCTGGCCGTGCCCGACGGGCAGCCGCTCGTGTGGGCCCTGCGGGCGCTCGGCTACCCCGACGCGTCGCGCGTCTACGGACCCGAGTTGATGGCGCGCTACTGCGCGCGCGCCGCGCGCAGCGGCACTCCCATGTACCTGTACGGCGGCCGCGACCGCGGCGCGCTGGTCAAGCTCACGCTGATGCTGCGCCGACGCTTCCCCGGCCTGCAGATCGTCGGCGGCTACTCGCCGCCGTTCCGGGCGCTGACCAGCGAGGAAGAGGATTGGGTCGTCGAGGACATCAACCGCTCGGGCGCCGACGTGGTCTGGGTCGGGACCGGCCAGCCAAAGCAGGAGCGCTGGATGGCGGAGATGCGGGACCGGCTCGACGCGCCGATCCTCGCCGGCGTGGGCGCCGCGTTCGACTTCCATGCCGGGCTGATCTCGCAGGCGCCCAGCTGGATGCAGAACCTCGGCCTGGAGTGGACCTACCGTCTCTCGCGTGAGCCGCGGCGACTGTGGCGGCGCTACGCCCGCTATAACCCGCGCTTCGTGCTCGGCTTCGCCCAGCAGTACGGCGCCTGGCGCCGAGCCTGAACGGGTGGTGCAACCGGCCGACCCCGGCCGGCCGGTCCTCTCGGGTGTGCGGCGTCCCAGGCGTCGCTACCCTCCTCGGTGCCCATGACCCCGGATGTCTCGATCGTCGGCCTCGGACGGGTCGGCCTGCCGCTCGCGCTGAGCTTCGCCGACCGCGGCCTGAACGTGCTGGGCATCGAGCACGACCCGGTGCGCCTGGATGCGGTGCGCTCGGGCGTCGTGCCCTTCCAGGAGACCGGCATGCAGGAGGTCCTCGAGCGCGTGACGCCGACCGGCCGGCTCGAGCTCTCCGAGCGGGTCGCCGACGCCGCGCGCGCGGGCAGCATCGTGATCACGCTGGGCACGCCGTCCTTCTCTCACATCGAGATCGACATGCGCGACATCCGCTCGGCGCTGGACGACCTGCTCGGCGTGCTCGAGCCCGGTCACACCCTCGTGCTGCGCTCGACGATCGCGCCGGGGACGACCGACTTCGTCGCCGGCTACCTGACCAAGCACCGGGGCTTCCGGGTCGGCGACGACCTGTACGTCGCGCACGCCCCTGAGCGCATCGCCGCCGGCCGCTTCCTGGAGGAGATCTCCAGCCTGCCGTGCATCATCGGCGGCGTCGGGGAGGGGTCGGCCACGGCGGCGGCGCGGCTGTTCGAGATCTTCGGCGCCCCGATCGTGCTCACCACGCCGGTGCAGGCCGAGCTCGCCAAGATCTGGACGAACATCCTGCGCTACACGATGTTCGCCCTGCCGAACCTGCTGATGATGGACTGCGAGCGCTACGACGCGAACGTCTTCGAGGTCATCGACCTGATCAACCGCGACTACCCGCGCGGCGGGATCGCGCTGCCGGGGTTCACCGCCGGCACCTGCCTGCGCAAGGACTTCACCTTCTCCGAGGAGCGCTCGCACGCGCCGGGCATGCTGCTCGCCGTCTCCCGCGTCAACGAATCGGTGCCGCTGTTCCTGGTCGAGGGGATCGCGCGGCGGCTGGGATCGCTCGACGGGCGCAAGGTGGCGGTGCTCGGGCTCGCGTTCAAGGCCGACACCGACGACGAACGCGACTCGCTCAGCCACAAGCTCGTGCGCCTGCTCGAGCGCGAGCTCGCCGACGTCAGCGTGCACGATCCGCAGGTCACCACGCCGACCTCGACGCTCACCGATGCGCTCACGGGCGCCGATGTGGTCGTCGTGGCCACCAACCACACGGAGTTCCGCGACCCCGAGACGCTCGCGTGCATCGCCCGCGTGGCCGGCGATGCGTGCCTGGTGGTCGACCCCTGGAACTGCTGGGGAGCGGGACAGGTCTTCGCCTACGCGCAGGAGATCGCCGCGCTGGTGCAGGCGTGAACCGCGTGCTGGTCACGGGCGGCGCCGGGACGATCGGCGCCGCGGTCGTGCGGCGCCTGCTCAGCGATCCCCGGTGGGAGGTACGCGTCTCCGATCAGCGCCAGGCCCCCCAGTGGATGCGCGAGGGGTGTGAGGTTCACACCGGTGACCTGCGCGAGCTCAGCGAGGCGCGCCGGGCCATCGCCGGCTGCACCCACGTCATTCACCTCGCCGCGATCGTCGGCGGGATCGCGAACTTTCACCGTCTGCCCCACACCCTCACCGAGGTCAACAACCAGCTGTCGGGCACGGTCGTCCGAGCCTCGCTCGACCACGCCGTCGAACGCTACGTGTACGTGTCCTCTTCGATGGTGTTCGAGCGCGCCACGCGCTTTCCCACCACCGAAGACCACCTGCTCGACTGCCCCGCGCCGCGGTCGGCGTACGGCTTCTCCAAGCTCAGCGGCGAGGTCTACGCGCGCGCCGCGCACCAAGAGCACGGCCTGCCGTTCACCGTCTGCCGCCCGTTCAACGCCTATGGGCCGGGCGAGCTGCCCGACCCCGAGCCGGGGATCGCGCACGCGGTGCCGGACCTGATCGAGAAGGTCCTCTCCGGACAGCGCCCGCTGCAGATCTTCGGATCCGGGGAGCAGACGCGCACGCTCACGCACGTCGACGACATCGCCGACGGCATCGTCACCGCGATGGGTTCCCCCCGCGGCCTGAACGAGGACTTCAACATCTCCGCCGCCGATGAGCTCTCGGTCGCCCAGATCGCGCGGATCGTCTGGGAGGCGTGCGGCGCGGATCCCGAGCGGTTCGCGCTCGAGCACCTGCCGAGCTTCGAGGTCGACGTCCAGCGCCGCTGGCCGTCGGTCGAGAAGGCCCGCGATCTGCTGGGCTGGCAGGCGCGCATCGGCGTTCACGAGGGCATCGCACGGACGGTCGACTGGCTTCGCGACCGCCGCCCGGCCGCGGCCGCCTGATCCGCCATCATCCCCGACAACCCGTCCCGGGAGCCCGTCATGACCACCTCTGAGCACCGCGCGCTGATCACCGGCATCACCGGCCAGGACGGCTCGTACCTGGCCGAGCTGCTGCTCGAGAAGGGCTACGAGGTCCACGGCATGGTGCGTCGCGCCTCCACCGAGAAGTTCGACCGCATCGAGCACCTGCGCGAGCGCATCACCCTGCACCAGGGCGACCTGCTCGACCAGCGTTCACTCGTCGACGCGCTGCGGGCCGCCCGGCCGACCGAGATCTACAACCTCGCCGCGATGTCGTTCGTGGCGGTGTCCTGGATCCAGCCGACGCTGACCGCCGAGTTCACCGGGGTCGGAGTGACACGCATGCTCGAGGCGATGCGCGAGGCCAGCCCCGAAGCGCGCTTCTACCAGGCCTCCTCGAGCGAGATGTTCGGCAAGGTGCGCGAGGTGCCCCAGAACGAGACGACGCCGTTCTACCCGCGTTCACCGTACGGCGTGGCCAAGGCCTACGGCCACTTCATCACGGTGAATTACCGTGAGAGCTACGACCTGCACGCGACCAGCGGCATTCTCTTCAATCACGAGAGCCCGCGACGCGGCCTGGAGTTCGTCACCCGCAAGATCACCTGGCACGCGGCGGCGATCCGGCTCGGCCTGGTGAACGAGCTGCGCCTGGGCAACCTGGACGCCGAGCGTGACTGGGGGTACGCCAAGGACTACGTCGAGGCGATGTGGCTGATGTGCCAGCAGGAGCAGGCCGAGGATTACGTGATCGCCACCGGCGTCTCGCACTCGGTGAGAACGTGCGTGGAGATCGCCTTCGACCACGCCGGGCTGAGCATCGATGACCACATCGTCATCGACGATTCATTCAAGCGGCCCGCCGAGGTCGACCACCTGATCGGCGACTCCTCCAAGGCCGAGCGCGACCTGGGCTGGCGGCCGCGCACGACCTTCGAGGAGATGATCCGGCTGATGGTCGACAGCGACATGCGGCTGCTCGCCTCGAGGTGACCGTTCCGCTGTTTGACACCGAGGCGCCGCTGGCGCCGCTGCGCGAGGAGCTGCGCGCGGCGGTCACGCGCGTGCTCGACAGTCGCCGTTACATCCTGGGCCCGGAGGTCGCCGCCTTCGAGCACGAGTTCGCCGCCTACCTCGGTGCCGCGCACGCGGTCGCCGTGGCCAACGGCACCGAGGCGATCACGATCGCGCTGCGCGCGCTCGGCGTCGGCCCCGGCGACGAGGTGATCGTGCCGGGCTACACGTTCTACGCGAGCGCCGAGGCGATCCCGCCGACCGGCGCCCGGCCGGTGCTGTGCGACGTCGACCCCGAGACGTTCTGCGTGACCGCCGAGACCGTGCGCGCGGCGATGACCCCGCGCACCCGCGCGGTGCTCGCCGTGCACCTGTTCGGCAACGTCGCGCCGGTGGCCGAGATCGAGGCGCTCGGCGTGCCGGTGGTGGAGGACGCCGCGCAGGCCGCCGGCTCGCGGTCGACCGACGGCCGCCCGGGCGCGCTGGGGACGGCGGCCACGTTCTCCTTCTTCCCCTCGAAGAACCTCGGGGCGTTCGGCGACGGAGGGATGATCACCGCGCGCGAGCAGGCGGTCGCCGCGCGTGCGCGCGAGCTGCGCTTCCACGGCTCGCGCGACAAGGTGATCCACGAGCACCTCGGCTACAACTCGCGCCTGGACGAGATCCAGGCCGCCGTGCTGCGCGTGCAGCTGCCGCATCTGGACGCGTGGGCCGCCGGGCGCCGGCGGGCGGCGATGCAGTACGAGGCGCTCGGGCTCGGCGAGCTGGTGCGCCTGCCGCAGCCGACCGCGGGCAGCGAGCCGGCGTGGCACCTGTACGTCGTGCGCCATCCCGACGCCGACGCGCTCGCCGACGGGCTGGTCGAGCGCGGGGTGCAGGCGCGCGCCTATTACCG
>DATAWZ010000042.1:0-20700 GCA_036266975.1 Solirubrobacteraceae bacterium | reverse complement strand
TCGGCCCGCTGGTGTATTCGCTCGCCCTGGGGATGTCGGTCAGCGACGTCAGCGGCAAGGCGATCGCCAACCTCGCGACCGAGGAGCTCAGCCACCCGGCGCCGGTCTTCCACGGCGACACGCTGTTCGTCGAGTCCGAGGTGCTCGAGAAGCGCGAGTCCCAGTCCAAGCCCGACCGCGGCACGGTCAAGGTCCACACCCGCGTCTACAACCAGAACGGCACGCTGGTCGCCGAGTTCAAGCGGCTGGTGCTCGTTCCGCGCAAGCATCCGGGGGAGCCGGCGTCCTAACTTTGCGGACGCCTCGGCGAGACGCGAGCTGGTTTGGGGCGATAGGCTCTGAGGTCGAGAGGCCCGCACTGCGGGCCACACGTGCTTTCGCCGCGTCGTCCGCCGGCAGCCGGGCGGCGCGACACGAACTGCGAAGGAGCCCCCAGAAATGGAAGCCACGTCCGCTCTTGCCAACCACGCCAAATTGCTCGAGTGGGTCGACCAGGTCGCCGAGCTCACCCAGCCGGATGCGGTGCACTGGTGCGACGGCAGCGAGGAGGAGTACGACCAACTCTGTCAGCGGCTCATCGAGGCGGGGACCTTCGAGCGTCTCTCCGAGGACAAGCGGCCGCATTCCTATCTCGCGCTCTCCGATCCCGGCGACGTCGCCCGGGTCGAGGACCGCACGTTCATCTGCTCGGCTGAGCAGTCGCAGGCCGGTCCGACCAATAACTGGCGCGACCCGGCCGAGATGCGCGACACCCTGACCGACCTGTTCCGCGGGTCGATGCAGGGGCGCACGATGTATGTCGTGCCCTTCTGCATGGGCCCGTTGGGATCGGACAAGAGCTACATCGGCGTGCAGCTCACGGACTCCACCTACGTGGCGGTGAGCATGCGGGTGATGACGCGGATGGGCCAGGCCGCGCTGGACATGCTCGGCGAGGAGGGCTCGTTCGTGCCCTGCCTGCACACCGTCGGCATGCCACTCGCCGAGGGCGTCGAGGACGTCCCGTGGCCGTGCAACGCCGACAACAAGTACATCGTGCACTTCCCGGAGAGCCGCGAGATCTGGTCCTACGGCTCCGGCTACGGCGGCAACGCGCTGCTCGGCAAGAAGTGCTTCGCGTTGCGGATCGCCTCGGTGATGGCGCGCGACGAGGGCTGGCTGGCCGAGCACATGCTGATCCTCAAGCTCACCTCGCCGGCCGGCGCGAGCAGGTACATCGCCGCGGCGTTCCCGTCGGCGTGCGGAAAGACCAACCGGGCCATGCTGATCCCCACCCTGCCGGGGTGGAAAGCCGAGTGCATCGGCGACGACATCGCCTGGATGAAGTTCGGTGCCGACGGCCGCCTCTACGCGGTCAACCCCGAGTTCGGCTTCTTCGGCGTGGCGCCGGGCACCGGCGAGCGCACCAACCCCAACGCGATGGCCACGGCGCGTGAGAACGCCGTGTTCACCAACTGCGCGCTCACCGACGACGGCGACGTGTGGTGGGAGGGCATGACCGAGGAGAAGCCCGGCCACGTGCGCGACTGGAAGGGCAACGACTGGACGCCCGACAGCGACACGCCCGCCGCGCATCCCAACGCCCGCTTCACCGTGCCGGCTGCGCAGTGCCCGGTGATGGCGCCCGAGTGGCAGGACCCGGCCGGCGTGCCGATCGACGCGTTCCTGTTCGGCGGGCGGCGGGCCAAGGTCGTGCCGCTGGTCAGCGAGGCGTTCGACTGGGAGCACGGCGTGTTCATGGGCGCGACGATGGCCTCCGAGAAGACCGCGGCGGCGGCCGGCAAGGTCGGCGAACTGCGCTTCGACCCGTTCGCGATGCTGCCCTTCTGCGGCTACGACATGGGCGCCTATTTCGCCCACTGGCTGAAGATCGGACGCCAGGCGGGCGCACAGCTCCCGCGCATCTTCTACGTGAACTGGTTCCGCAAGGACGCAGACGGCCGCTTCCTGTGGCCCGGCTTCGGCGAGAACAGCCGCGTGCTGGCCTGGGTGTTCGAGCGCTGCGACGGCACCGCCGACGCGGCCGACACGCCGATCGGGCGCGTGCCGGTCGAGGACGGCCTCGACGTGTCCGGGCTCGACGTCGCCGCCGAGGACCTGCAGGCCGTGCTCGCCGTCGATCCCGACGAGTGGCGCGCCCAGCTGCCCCAGTTCCAGGAGCACTTCGCGCGCTTCTCGAACCTGCCCGACGAGCTGCGCGCGCAGCTCGAGGCGCTCGAGAAGCGTCTGGGGTCGTAGGGGTCTCAAGCGCGGGGCACCCTGTAGGGGGTGTGCTGCGCAGACCCGAATAATTACGTTCAACGCAGCAGAGCCCCCGCACGACTGGCTCACGAGAGCCATGGGCTCGTCAGGCGCGACCAGCTGCTCGCCGCCGGTTGGACCGCGGCCGACATCACCTACGGGCTGAAGGTCGGGCGGCTGCACCTGCGCAAGCGGAACATCTACGACTGGGGCCACGTTTCGACCTCGCCGTACGCCGCGCCCCTCGCGGCGGCGTGGGCGAGCAAGGGCGTGATCAGCCACCGTTGGGCCTCCTTCATCCACGGCGTCGCCTCAGCGCCCGACGGGCCCGTCGACGTCATCGCCCGCATCGACCGCCGCGACCCCGAGATCCGTGTCCACCGCTGCCAGCTGACCCGCCGCGGCTGGATCAGGGTCAACCGCATCCCGGTCACGACCTACGAACGGATGCTGGTCGACATCGCCACCACCGAGGGCAGGGCCGCCGCCGCCCGGCTCATGCGGGAGGGCTACGTCCAATACAAAATCAACGACGCCGAGCTCGAGGGCCACGCGCGCGCGGCGGTCGCCCGTAAACGCCGGGGCGGCGCCATCATCCTGGAGCTGCTCGACGCCGGACGCCCCGGCGACTCGCCGCTCGAGGACGAGGCGTACGAGGAGATCGTCAAGGCCGGGCTTCCGAGGCCGGAGCGCAACCAGGTGATCGAGGGCTTCCGCGTCGACCTCGTCTTCCGGGCGCAGAAGGTGGTGGTGGAGCTGGACGGCTACCGCTACCACGGCAACCGCGTGGCGTTCGAACGCGACCGCGAGCGCGACAGCGTGCTCCAGAGCGCCGGCTGGGTCGTCTTCCGCATCACCCAGCGCCAGCTGCGCAACGGCGCGATCGAGCGGCTGCGAACGCTGCTGCTCAGCCGTTGATCGGGACGTGGGCGGGCTGGGTGCGCACCCGCTCGAGCCACGCGCCGATCGCCGGGTAGGGCGAGAGGTCGAAGCCTCCCTCGGGCGCGACGTGCGTGTACGCGTACAGCGCGATGTCGGCGATCGTGTAGCGCTCGTCGACGAGGAAGGCTCGTGTGCTCAGGTGGCGCTCCATCGCGTCCAGGGCCGCGTAGCCGTCGCGCCGGCGCGCCTCGATCTTCGGCGCGGGCGGCGGCGAGGCGCTGAAGGCGACCCAGAAGCGCACGATCGCGAGGTAGGGCTCGTGGCTGTACTGCTCGAAGAACAACCACTGCAGGACCTGGGCGCGCCGGTAGCGGTCCTCGGGGAGCATCTCGCCGCCGTCGGCCAGGTAGCAGAGGATCGCGTTCGACTCGGCCAGCGGGCGGCCGTCGTCGAGCACGAGCGTGGGCACGCGCAGCGCGGGGTTCAGCTTGCCGAGCAGCTCATCGCGCCCGGAGCGGTCGACGACGTCGACCGGTCGGCGCTCGCAGCGCAGGCCGAGCTGCGCGAGCAGTAGGCGGACCTTGTAGCAGTTGCCCGAGACCGCGGAGTCGTAGAGCAGCAAGCTCAGTTGTGTGAGTCGGTGCCGCCGCCGGTAGCCGCCGGCGGGCGGGACTCCTCGGCGAGCGAGGTGATCGCCAGCGCGCCGCGCGCGGCCTGCTCGAGGACCTCGGTCGCCTCTTCCAGCGAGCGTGCGTAGAGCTCGACCAGCAGGTGCACGACGATGCGGTTGTCGTCCTCGTGCTTGTGGAAGCGCACGTGGGTGAAGAACTCGCGTACGCCGTGGTCGCCGAAGGCCGCGTAGGAGAGCGCGTCGCCCGCCTCGGGGCCCGAGCACGTCTCGACGTCGTCGGCATCGACGGACACCGTGCACGAGGCGACCCACGGGGTGCCGGCCACCATCCGCTCCCAGCGGTCCTCGACCGGCTCTACGCGGCCGTCGCGGAACCCCAGGTGCGGCTGGTCGTGCATGCACTCCAGGCACTGCACGACGGCCTCCTGCATCTCGTCGACGACCTCGGCTCGCTCGCCGGTGTCGGGATCGATCTTGTGGATCCCCTCGTAGTGGACCTGAACCTCGAGGTCCTGCGACCAACAGCGGTAGCAGCGCAGCCAGGGCCGAGCGAGTGTCTCTGGGGTTGATCCCTCCATATAGGACCATTCTACGGCGGCGTATGCTGCGGGGCGTGGCGGACCGAATCCTGCACGTGTGCGGACGCCGCGCCCGGACGTTCGTTCGCGCGTGATCGGGGTCGTGCTCGCCGGCGGGGCGGGCCGGCGCCTGGGGGGTCCCAAGGCGGCCCTCGTGCTCGACGGGCGGGCACTGCTCGCCTACCCGCTGGCCGCGCTGCGCGGGGCGCTCGGCCCCGGCGCACGGCTCGCCGTCGTGGCCAAGCAGGACACCCCGCTGCCCGTGCTGCAGGACGGCGCCGAGCGCTGGATCGAGCCCGACGAGCCGCGCCATCCGCTCTGCGGGCTGCGCGAGGCCCTGCGCCGCGCGGGCGAGCAGGACCTGCTCGTGTGCCCGGTCGACCTGCCGCTGCTGGGCGCCGAGGAGCTCGCGGCGCTGCTCGCCGCGGCCTGCCCGCAGGCGCCCGTCGCGGTCGCGAGCGTCGACGGGCGGCTGCAGCCGCTGTGCGGCGTGTGGCGCCAGGCGGCGCGCGAGGTCGTCGAGCGCTTTCCCGCCGACGGTTCGCTGCACGAACTGGTCGGCGCGCTGGGCGCTCAGGCGATCGAGCGTCCCGACCCGGCCCCCTACCTGAACGTCAACCGCGCCGAGGACCTCGAGCGGGCAATCGCCGTGCTCCGGGCTCAGCCGAAGGTGAACGAATAGCCGGTCACCCCGGCGGGGAAGCGCAGGCTCAGGCGGTGGGTGCTGTCGCTGGGGAGCGAGAGCAGCCAGTACAGCCGCTGTCCGCTGACCGTGAGCTTGCCGTTGTGCACGTCCCCGCCCTCGGTGCCCGCCCCCGCGGGGTGCCCGTCGATGTCGACCTGGACTTGGCGGGGAGTATTGCCGGTCGAGGTGAGCACCATGTAGACGTTGCGGGCGTGGACCTCGGCGTCGAGGCCCGCGCCGGCGCTCGGCACCGCAGGCTGGCCGCTGATCGTCCAGGTGCCGCTGAAGGCGAACTCGTTCTCGGGCAGCGTGCTCGGGGCGGTTCCGTAGTTGTGGGTGCCCGAGAACGGGCCGCTGGCCCAGCCCTGGGCGCGGTTGGTGCCCAGGTAGGTCTCCGGGGTGGTCAGGCTGGACGGCGTGATCACGTCCTTAGGCTGAGCCATCGCGCCGGGGACCGGATAGCCGGCGGAGGCGAGCAACTCGCGGATCACCCCTTCGGTGGTCGAGTAGTCGCCCTCGCCGAAGGCCTCGTAGCGGACGTTGCCCTTGCCGTCGATCAGGTAGTCGGCCGGCCAGTACTCGTTGCCGTACGAGTCCCACACCGCGTAGTCGTTGTCCTGCACCACCGGATACTTGATGCCGAACTGCTTGATCGCGTTGGCGACGTTGCCGGCGTCGTGCTCGAAGCCGAACTCCGGCGTCTCCACGCCGATGATCGTCAGGCCCTGGTTGCGGTAGCGGGAGTACCACGCCTGCAGGTAGGGCAGCGTGCGGATGCAGTTGATGCAGGTGTAGGTCCAGAAGTCGATCAGCACAACGCGCCCACGCAGCGAAGCCATGGTCAGCGGCCGGTCTCCGGGGGTGTTGAACCAGTCCTGGGTGTTCTGGAAGGCCGGCGCCGGCCCGGCGTTGGGCAGCGAGTCGGCGGCGAGGGCCAGGCGCGCGTCGCTCGTCGCGCTCGTGGGCAGGATCGGGTGCGGCTTGTCGGCCACCGCGGTGAACTTGGGCTTGATGCCGGTGATCTCGTGCTCGCGGGAGACGACGAAGTGAGAGCGCTCGAGCGAGGCGGTCAGGCTCACGTTGGGGATGTGCTCGGCGATGAACTTGTCAAAGCGCACGTCCTCATTGGTGGCGATCACGACCCCGGTGGCCAGGACGATCACGCCGAGCACGCGCTGGACGGTGACCGCCGCGCCGGCGCGCCGGATCCGCCCCAGCAGCCCGCGGCCGCCGAGCATGAGCGCGAGCAGCACCACCGCCGTCCCCGCCGAGTAGGCGAGCGCGATCGGCACCGTGCGCCCGGTCGCGGCGCCGACCGAGGTGACCGCGGCGAGGATCGGCCCCGCGCACGGCGTGTAGACGAAGCCCATCGCGCCCCCGACCACCAGCCCAGAGGGAAAGCCCTGGCCCGCGTTCTTGGGGGTCAGGCGGGTGAGCGGGGCCAGGGGACGCTCGAGCCAAGCTGCCAGCTCGGGGATCAGCAGCGCCAGGCCGGCGATGATCAGCACGACAACCGCGATCGTGCGCAGCGCGTCGTCGCCGAGGCCGACGCCCGAGGCCACTCGGGCGAGCAGCAACACGTTGATCGTGAACGTCAGCGCCAAGCCGATGACCACGCCCAGCGGGCGGCGACGCCCGCCGACGCCGCCCGCCGACAGCAGCGCCGGGAGCACCGGGAGCACACATGGGCTGAGCGCGGTGCCAGCACCCGCGAGCAGCGCGATCGGGAGAAGAACGAGCACCTTGGCAGCCTGAATCTAGGAGGATCCCCCTTACAGCCACATTACGCGCAGGCGGAGCGAACGGCGTACCCTGCCCGGATGCCTCGAGCCTCCCTGGCCCTCGCGGCCGTCCCGCTCTGCGTCGCCCTCGCGGCCTGCGGCTCAAGCTCCCACGGGAAGGCCACCACCACGACGAAGGCGAGCACCAAGGGTCACGCGAGCGGCGATGCGCACCCCGCGCCCAAGGTGCATACGACCACCCATCCCGCGGTCAAGCACGTCGCTCCGCGCAAGCCGCCACCTCCGCCGAACCCGGTCGTCGTCGTGCGCGCGACGGTCGAGCGCTACGGCCAAGCGGTCGCCTCGCGCGACTACAAGACGATCTGCGCCCTGCTCTCCAGCACGCTGCTGGCGCACATGGCCGACGTCGGCCTGCCCTGCGAGACCGCGCAGAAGCAGGCGCTCTCGGACGTGATCGACCCGCACCTGAGCGTGCAGTCGGTCAGCGTCCACGGCGCGAAGGCCTCGGCCCGGGTCTACACGACGGCGTTCGCGCAGGCGCCCAGCAACACGACGCTGGAGCTCGAGCTCGAGTCCAGCGGCTGGAAGATCGCCTCGCTCGCCGCGAGCTGAGTCAGCGCTGGCGGCCGACCCGGACCAGCACGAAGACCAGCGTGATCGCGAAGGCGATCTGCCCGAAGGTCATGGCCGTGCCGAGGTTCGTGGCCCCGCACAGCGCCGCCAGGCCGGTGGCGGCGACGAAGGCGACGAGCACAAGGGCCACGCTGCGCCAGATCACTGCGGCCGCCCTCCCTCGCCGAGCTCGAGCAGCGCGCGTTCGCCCAGGCGCATCGCCAGCGTGGCGATGTCGAGCGCCGGATCCTGATCGGCGACCCAGCGCTCGAGCTGCGGGCGGCCGCCCAACGCGCGCACGCCGCGCTCGCCGAACTCGAGCGTGAAATCGGCCAGCGCGGCGCGCCGCCGGGCTCGCCGGCGGCGCTCGCCCACGTCGATCGCCTCGCGGTGCTCGTCCAGCGCCCGCACGAGCTCGTCGATCCCGCGCGGCGGCGGGGCGGCCGACACGGCGAGCGCGCGGGTCGACGTCGATCCCAGCGAGCGCAGCGAGGCGCGTACGTCGCGCAGCGTGCGCTGGGCGAGGGTTCCCAGGTCGGCCTTGGTCACGACGACCACGTCGGGAATCTCCATGATCCCGGACTTCAGGAACTGAAGGGTGTCGCCGGACCCGGGCTGCACGACGACCGCGACCGTGTCGGCCGCGTCGGCGACGTCGGTCTCGCCCTGCCCGACCCCGACCGTCTCTATGACGACCACGTCGAAGGCGACGGCGAGCGCGTCCGCGGCGCTGCGGGTCGCGGGGGCCAGGCCCCCGAGCCGCGAGCCGGCCGCCGTCGAGCGGATGAACGTCCCCGCGTCGGAGGGGTCGAACTCGACGCGCGCTCGATCTCCGAGCAACGCGCCGCCCGAGCGGCGCGAGGAGGGGTCGACGGCGAGCATCGCGACCGTGCGCTCGGCGCCGCGCCAGGCGGCAAGCAGCGCCGAGAGCAGCGTCGACTTGCCCACGCCGGGCGGCCCGGTGACGCCGACCACGTGGCCGGGCGCCTCGCCGCCGAGCGCGGCCGGCGAGAGCTCGGCGAGCAGTTGCGCGGTCTGCTCGCGCGCGTCGGGGGTGGTGCTCTCCAGCAGGTTCAGCGCGGCCGGCGCGGCCGTGAGATCGCGCTCGCGCAAGCGGGCACCGAGGGCGGCGCTGGACACGGCGGTGGTCGTCACGCCGAGGGCAGGGCGGGGGTGGGCGCGACCGCGTGGCCGTTGCCGCCCGCGGGGTGCGCCACCAGCTCGACGAGGTCGTGCATGATCCGGTTGAGCTCGAAGTCCTTGGGGGTGTATACGCGCGCGACGCCGGCCTGGAGCAGCGGGGCGACGTCCTGGTCGGGGATGATCCCGCCGACCACGACCGGAGTCTCCACGCCGCGCTCGTGCAGCGCCTGCATGACCGCGGGGATCAGCTCGCGATGCGAGCCCGAGAGGATCGACAGGCCGATGAGGTGGACCCCCTCCTGGAGCGCCGAGGCGGCGATCTGGTCGGGGGTCAGGCGGATCCCTTCATAGACGACGTCCATCCCGACGTCGCGGGCGCGCACGGCGATCTGCTCGGCGCCGTTGGAGTGCCCGTCCAGGCCGGGCTTGCCGACGAGCATCTTCGGGCGCCGACCGAGCTGGGCGGTGAGCCGCTCGACCTCCTCGCGCAACTCCTCGAGGTCCTCGTCGCTGCCGGCGCCGGCTGCCTCGCCGACGCCGGTCGGCGCGCGATAGGAGCCGAAGACCTCGCGCAGCGTCGCGGCCCATTCGCCGGTCGTGGCGCCGGCGCGGGCGGCGGCGAGCGTGGGCTCCATCAGGTTGCCCTCGGCGCGTGCGAGGAGCTCGAGCTCCTGTAGCGCACTGCGGACGGCTCCCTCGTCGCGCTCGGCGCGCCAGCGCTCGAGCGCCTCGATCTCCTCGCGCTCGACGTTGGGGTCGACGACGAGGATCCCGCCCTCGGCGTCGGCGGTCAGCGGCGACGCCTCGGTCTCGGTGAAGCGGTTCTGGCCGACGACGATCTGCTCGCCGGCCTCGATGCGGCGGATGCGCTCGCGGTGGGAGTCGACCAGCGCGGCCTTCATGTAGGGAACGGCCTCGACGGCGCCGCCCTGCTCGGCGACGACCGCCATCTCCGCGCGCGCGCCGTCCAGCAGCTCGTCGACCAGGCCGTCCATCACCTTGGAGCCCTCGAACAGATCGGGGTACTCGAGCAGGTCGGTCTCGTAGGCGAGCACCTGCTGGATGCGCAGCGACCACTGCTGGTCCCACGGGCGCGGCAGCCCGAGCGCCTCGTTCCAGGCCGGCAGCTGGATCGCGCGGGCCCGGGCGTTGCGCCCGAGGGTCACCGCGAGCGCCTCGAGCACGATCCGCTGCACGTTGTTCTCGGGCTGGGACTCGGTCAGGCCGAGCGAGTTGACCTGCACGCCGAAGCGGAACCGCCGCTGGCGCTCGTCCTCTACGTCGTAGCGATCGCGGCCGAGCTCGTCCCACAGAATCGACATCGCCCGCAGCTTGGCGTGCTCCTGCACGAAGCGCACGCCGGCGTTGACGAAGAAGGAGATGCGCCCGAAGACCGCGCCCATCGTCTCCTGGGGTACGCGCTCGCGCACCGCGTCGAGCACGGCGATCGCGGTGCTCATCGCGTAGGCGATCTCCTGCACGGGCGTGGCGCCCGCCTCCTGCAGGTGATAGGAGCAGACGTTGATCGGGTTCCACTTGGGCACGTGCTCGACCGTGTAGGCGATCATGTCGGCGATCAGCCGCATCGAGGGCGCGGGCGGGAAGGCGTAGGTGCCGCGCGCGAGAAACTCCTTGATGATGTCGTTCTGGGTGGTCCCCTGGAGCTGCTCGGGGGCCACGCCCTGCTCCTCGGCCACGACGATGTAGAGGGCCAGCAGCCACGCCGCGGTCGCGTTGATCGTCATCGACGTGTTCATCTGGTCCATCGGGATGCCGTCCATCAGCGTGGCCATGTGGCCGCGGTGGGCGACGGGCACGCCGACCTTGCCGACCTCGCCGCGCGAGAGCTCGTGGTCGGAGTCGTAGCCGGTCTGCGTGGGCAGGTCGAAGGCCACCGACAGCCCGGTCTGGCCCTTGGCCAGATTGCGGCGGTACAGCTCGTTGGAGGCCTTGGCCGTGGAGTGCCCGGCGTACGTCCGCATCATCCACGGCCGGTCGCGCTCGGGCAGGCGATGCGGGGGCGCGCCGTCACTGCTCATGGCGTGAATTGTAGGGTTCTGCCTGGTGAGGCTCATCGATCTCTTCCACGTCGGGCAGGAGCGAGTCCTCGGCTCGTGGCTCGTGGACGACGTGATCATCGACCCCGGACCGGGCGCGACGCTGCCCGCGCTGCTGGACGCGCTCGGCGATATCGAGCCCCGCGCGCTGCTGCTGACCCACATCCATCTCGACCACGCCGGGGCCTCGGGCGCGCTCGTGCGTCGCTGGCCGCACCTCGAGGTCTGGGTCCACGAACGTGGAGCACCGCACATGGCCGATCCGGAGAAGCTGATGGCCAGCGCGGCGCGCCTGTACGGCGATGACATGGACCGCCTGTGGGGCGAGATGGTGCCGGTGCCGCCCGAGAACATGAAGATCCTCACCGGCGGCGAGCAGGTCGGCGACTTCCGCGTCGCGTACACGCCGGGCCACGCCTCCCACCACGTCTCCTATCTGCACGAGCCCTCCGGAGTGGCCTTCACCGGTGATACGGCCGGGGTGCGGATCGGAAGCGGGGTGATCCTCGCCCCGACCCCGCCGCCGGACATCGACGTCCCCGCGTGGCTCGAGTCGCTGGCGATCATCGAGGGCTGGCGACCCACCCGGGTGGTGCCGATGCACTTCGGTGCCTTCGATGACGTCGAGCAACAGCTGGCCACCATGCGCGAGCGGCTCGCCGACGAGACCGAGATGGCTCGCACCCTCGCCGAGGGCGAGTTCTGCTCGGCGATCCGGGCCCGCGTGGCCGAGCAAGCCGACGAGCGGATGCAGGCCTCCTACGCGCTGGCGATGCCTCCCGACCAGTCCTTCCAGGGGCTCGTCCGCTACCTGCGCAAGAACCTCTGAAGCGCTGGCGCGCTCCGCGGCCGGTCCCTATCCTGGGCACCGATGAGTCAGACGGTCGAGCTGCCGCGCGCGAGCGGTCCTGGGAGCGGGCTCGGGGGCAACTGGCGGGTGATCGTGCGAAACGACGACCACAACACGTTCGACCATGTCGCTCGGACCCTGGCGCGCTTCATCCCGGGCGTCACCTATGACGGCGGGATGGCGCTGGCCAACCAGATTCACCGCCAGGGGCTGGCGCTCGTATGGAGCGGCGACCTGGAGGCGGCCGAGCTCTACTGGGAGCAGCTCAAAGGGGCAGGGCTGACGATGGCCCCGCTCGAGCGCGGCTGAGCCGCAGCGGCGCCCGCGGGCGCCGGATCAGGCGTGCGACGCCTCGGATGCCGGCGAGGGCGCGTCGTTCAGGCCGTTCCCGCCATTGGGGCCGTTTCCGCCGTTGGCACCGATCTGCGCCGACGCGGTGAGGTCCCACCAGCTGTACAGGATCGGGATCTGGTACATGCCCGAGTGGCGGACCCGGAAGTCGATCATCTCAGGGCCCTCCCAGTAGCGCGACCAGGAGTTGTGGTCGTCGAACTCGAAGATCTGCTGGAAGCGATAGCGGTCGTCGCGGTTGCGCATGACCCGGTAGCCCAGGGCGCCGTACCGCATCGCGAACTGGCTGATCTCGCCGAGGTCCTTCTCCATGGTGTCACCGCGAAAGCCGGTCGCGTACCAGGGGACCATCACCAGGCCTGACATCAGGCTCCCACCTCCGCGTAAATCGCTGCCGGGCCCTCGGCGGTGCGACCCTGGCCGACCTCGGTGGCGCCGACGAGGATCGCGATCTTTCCGAGGTGCTTGTTCTCGAGCATGAGCTGGTGGGCCTGCGCGACGCCGTCGAAGCCCATCGTCTTCCAGAGTACCGGACGAATCAGACCCTGCTCGATGAGCTCGTTGGCCTTGTTGCACTCCCACGCGTTGGCGAAGTGCGAGCCGATGATCTGCTTCTGGCGCATCCACAGGTAGCGCACGTCGAAGTCCAGGTTGAAGCCGGTCGTGGCCGCACAGATGACGACCTTGCCGAACGGCTTGACCACGAACACCGAGGTCGGGAACGTGGCCTGGCCGACGTGCTCGAAGACGATGTCGGGCTTCTCACCGATGATCTCCTGGACCGCCTTGTCGAAGCGGCGTGACTCGGCGAAGCGCGCCTTCTCCTCCTCGGCGGTCTCCCCGCCGCGGCGCATCATGCCGGTGAACTCGTTGCGGTCGATCCAGCCGGTGGCGCCGAGCTGCTCGACGAGTGCGCCCTTCTGGACGCTGGAGACGACGCCGACCGACTGCGCGCCGGCCGCCGCGCACAGCTGGGTCGCGAAGACGCCGAGGCCGCCCGCGGCGCCCCAGATCAGCACCTTGTGGCCGGCCTGCAGCTGGCACTGATCCATGAGCATGCGGTAGGCGGTGAAGTAGACGAGGGAGTAGGAGGCGGCCTCCTCCCAGCTCAGGTGCTTGGGCTTGTGCAACAGCTGCTGCGCCTGCACCTTGGTGAACTGCGCGAACGAGCCCCAGCTCGTCTCATAGCCCCAGATCTTCTGGGACGGAGCGGCCATCGGGTCCAGGCCGTGGACCTCGGGGTCCTCATAGGAGGCCTGGTTGCAGTGGATGACGACCTCGTCGCCGGGCTTCCAGCGGGTGACGCCTGCTCCGACCTTCCAGACGATGCCCGACGCGTCCGAGCCGCCGATGTGATGGTCGTCCTCGGGGTGGTAGCGGAACACCGACACGGGCTTGCCCAGGGCCGCCCAGACGTTGTTGTAGTTCACGCCCGCCGCCATCACGCGGACGATCACCTCGAAGGCCCCGGGCTCGGGGACCTCGATCTCCTCGATTTGAAACGCATCGACCGGCTGGCCCTCGCGCTCCTGGCGGATCACCCATGCCGCCATCGTGCGCGGCAGCTCGCCGGGCTCTGCGTCCACCTTGGAGACGGCATGTAGGTAAATGGCCACGTGTACGGCACCTCCGGTCGGTCAACGGTCGGAGGGCAATGCTAGTGGCACGCGGTCGCGGCCGGCATCAGGTTCGCGTGCGCGGGCCGACCGGCGCCGGGGCGGTCGGGTGACTACGGCTCGAGCAACTGATCCTGCGACGCCGGCCGGGCCGGCCCGACGACGATCGTCGCCGGGGCGATCGACGGATTGCTGGTGGCCAACCGATAGCGACCGGAGCTCAGATCGGCCTGGAAGGAGGTGACGACGGCGGGGTTGATCGGCCCCGTCTGCTGGCTGAAGGTCGGGCTGCGCAGCGTGACCTGCTGCGAGGCCGCGGTGTTGTTGGAGATGATCACGTTCACGAGCCCGGCGCCGAAGCGCTTAGGGCTCACGACGATCTGGTTGCCGGTCACCGCTGCGCTGACCTCGATCTCGGTGGCCGGGCGAGGGTCGTTGCGAAAGCGCGAGCCCGAGCCGCAGCCGGCGACGGCCGTCGCGGCGAGACCGACGGTCAGGAGCTTGGCTGCCGTCTTCTTCCCCATCGCGTTCCCTTTGACACCCCTCGAACGGAGACCTCTCGTGCCGGCTGGCACCCTAACCGAACCCTACTCCGAGTACGCGAACTGCAGGCGGGCGCTCGATGCCCAGCATCAGGCGAACGGAAGCTCGACGACCTCGGCGCTGAGCGCGCCCTCGCCCACGCGAACGTGCTCGCCGGGCTCGACCTCGCGGCGAACGAGCGCCAGGGCGAGCGGGCCGAGTCGCGGGGAGGTGACCGGGCTGGTGAGGCGCCCGACGACCTTCTCGCCGTGGTGGAGCTCCTCGCCCCCCTGCGCGGGACCGCTGAGGCGCAGCCCCCGCAGCCGCCGGTTGGGCTTGCCCCTGTAGTGGAGCCGCGCGACGGTCTCCTGGCCGACGTAGCAGCCCTTGGTGAAGCTGACCGCGCGGTCGTTGAGCCCGGCCTCCTGGGGGATCACGCTGTCGTCGAGGTCCACGCCGTAGCGCGGGCGGCCGTGCTCGACACGGATCACCTCGGTGTCGCCCTCGCCGACCTCGCTGACGCCGGCGTCGGAGAGCGCCTGCCTGACCGCCTCGTGGTCCTCGCTGGCCACGATCAGGTCGAGGCCGGTGTCGGTGGCCACGAGCAGCGCTCGGACCCCGCCGATCGCGGCGTTCCGGTGATCGTGCTCGGTGCGCGGCAGCTCCTCGGCGTCCAGCCCGGTGAGCCCGGCGGCGACGGCCGGCGCGCGCGGGCCGATCAGCGAGATCAGGCTGCGCTCGAGCGTGCGCTTGTGCAGCGTGACGCGATGGCCGATCCGATGCCGGTAGAGCGTCTCGAACAGCGTCTGCAGGGCACTTCGCTCGGTGTCGAGCCACAGGCCCGCCCCCTCGCCCGCCTCCGGGCCGGCGTCAGCGCCGAGGCGCAACACGCGCAGGTCGGCGACCATCTTGCCCTTGGGCGTGAGCAGCGCCGCGTAGCAGCCGTGCCCGGGCTCGAGCCCGACGATGTCGTTGCTGACCTGCCCGGTCAAGAACTCGGCGGCGTCCGCCCCGGTGAGCAGCAGCTTGCCGCGCTCGGAGCGGTCGCCCCAGCCGCACGTCTCGGTCAGCGCGGCGTAGGCCGCGTCCGCTGCGGTCAGAGCCATCGGCGGCGGCGGGCGGCGATCGGCACCATCGATTCGAGGATAGCCCCGGCCGGCGCGCGCGTTGGCCTACGATACGCCCGCGATGGCGCTCGCCGACACCTTCAACGAGATCGTGGACTCGCTGCCCGACGACTGGACGGACCTCGAGTTCGACCTGCGCATCGCCGACGAGAGCCGCTACGTCGACGCCGCGACCTACCTCGTGACCTGCAACGCCCAGCCGTACTCCCAGCACGACTGGCACTGGCGGGTGATCGTCGCCCACCGCTTCGGCCACGCGGCGGCGGCCCCGGCCGTGCACGGCGCGCTGAAGCTGCTCGACGACGCCGCCATCAGGGGCGAGATCGCCGTCCGCGAGGTGCGCAGCGGCCGCGCCGAGGTGACTCCGATGTGGGGCCGCCCACACTCCTGGCGCGAAGAGTTCCGCCGGCTGCGGTCTCTGTAGTTGTCGTGACACGCGTCGTCGCGGTCGTGCCTGACCTGATGTTCGGCTCGCGGGTGAGCGGCAACCTCCACGCCGACGGCCACGCCGTCTCGCTCGTGACCGCCGCGGCTGATGCCGCGCCGCTGCTCACCGAGGCCGACGTCGTGCTGGTGGACCTGTGCGGTCCGCTCGGCGAGGACCCGGCCGCGACGTACGCCGCCCTCGGCCTCGCCGGCCAGGGCAACGGCCCGCGAACGCTCGCGGTCTATTCGCACGTCGAGGCCGAGGTGCGCACCCGTGCCCTCGAGGCCGGCTTCGACAGCGTCGTGCCGCGATCGCGCTTCATGCGCGAAGGGGGGGAGCTCGTGCGCGGGCTCGGCGGCGCATGATACGAACATACGTTCCCCTCCGGACGGATCGCTGAGACGCGACCCCGGCCGCGCGAGCTCCCGCGCGGGGCACCGGACCCTGCGTGCGCTCTCAGCCCCCCGCGCCGGCCCCGTCGGCCGACTTCACGTCGGCGGTGACCCCCGGGATGCCGTCGCTCGGGTCGACCGGGATCAGCGCCGCGTTGGGCACGGCCTGGCGTTGCAGCGGGGGCTGGCCGCGCAGACGCGCGAGCGCCAGGCGGATCGCCACGCCGTGGCAGACGACCAGGGTCGGCCGAGGGCCGCGGGCGATGTCCTGCAGCGCGGCCACCACTCGCTCGCCCTGCTGGACGAACGACTCTCCGCCCGGGAACGCGAAGTCCGGGTCGCCCTCGACGAAGCGCCGGAACGCCTCGGGGGCCTCGGCCTGGACGTCGGCGAAGGTCCTATCGGTCCAGTCCCCGGCGTCGGTCTCCATCAGCCGCGCGTCCTGGAGCGGCTCCAGGCCGATCCGGGCCCCGACGATGTCCGCCGTCTCCCGCGCGCGCCGCAGCGGGCTGGTCCACAGCGCGACGAAGCCGACGTTGGCGGCACGCTCGGCGAGCTCGGCGGCCTGTGCGCGGCCGCGGTCGTTGAGGGGCACCGGCAGCTGACCCTGGAAGCGGCGGATCGCGTTGTATTCGGTCTCGCCGTGGCGCGCCAGGTAGATCCCCTGCACGCCCGGCAGCATAGGCGCCCGGTCCGCCCCCGCCCGGCCCCGCGGTGCGCCCCGCGCGCCGTCGCGCGGCCGGGCCCGGCGTGCCGCCACGCGCTCCGGGCGTGCCGGCACGGGCTGTGCGCGGGTCCGGCCCGGCGTGCCGCCAGGCGCTCCGGGCGCCCCGGCACACGCCGTCCCGCTGGCCCAGACGGGGGCGCGTGCCGGGTGCTCACGGCGCCCCGGCGGGTGCCGTCGCACGGAGCCGACCCCGGGGCCGGGCCGGCGGCCAAATACACTGGAGCGATGCCGCGGAGGGTCACCTTCTCCCGGAACGTCACCCTTTCGCTCTCGCGTACGTGCCGCTGCTTCTGCAAGTACTGCGCGTTCGCGACCCATCAAGCGCACCTGCATACCCCGCAGGAGGTGCTCGAGCTGCTCGATGGCGCCGCCCGCCGGCGCATCAAGGAGCTGCTCGTCCTGACCGGCGAGCACCCCGAGGTCAACGCCGAGAACCGCGCCCAGCTCGCCGAGTGGGGCCACGGGGACTTCGTGGCCTACGTGATCTGGGCCTGCGAGCGCGCGCTCGAGCGCGGGATCCTGCCGCACACCAACCTCGGCGTCCTCTCGGCCGATGATCTGCGCCGCCTGCGCGAGGTCACCGCCAGCCAGGGGCTGATGCTCGAGTCCACGCGCGCGGACCTCGAGGTCCACGCGGGCTCGCCGACCAAGCACCCCGACCGCCGCATGGAGACGATCGACGCGGCCGGCGAGCTGCAGATCCCGTTCACGAGCGGGATCCTCGTCGGGATCGGCGAGACCGAGGAGGACCGGGTCAGCGCGCTCGAGCGCCTCGCGCAGAGCCACGAACGCCACGGCCACCTGCAGGAGGTGATCCTGCAGAACTTCGTCCCGCACCGGCGCTACTACGGCCAGGAGCCGGCCGACATCGCGACCGCCGCCGCCGAGCGATACTGGCGCACCGGCCTCTCCGACGCCCCCCACCGCGACCTGCCGCCGTGGGCCACGCCGGTCGATCTCGATCAGCTCAAGCGTCTGATCGAGGAGGCCAAGCGGCTGCTGCCGGGGGTGGGCATTCAGGTTCCGCCCAACCTCTCAGAGCACTGGCCCGAGCTCGTCGCGACCGGGGCGAGCGACCTCGGCGGCCTGTCGGCCAACGGCGATCACATATCCCCCGAGCACCCGTTCCCCTCGCCCCACCAGGTACGAAAGCGCCTGGCCGAGGACGGCGTGGCGCTCAGCGAGCGGCTGTGCGTCTACCCGAGCTACATCGATCAGCGGTGGATGGCGCAGGGCGTCCTGGACGTGATCAAGGCGCGCTACTGGTCCTTCATTCCCCGGCGCGGCTCGGGCCGGCGCGAGGAGCGCCCGATCCACCGCGACCTCGTCCCCGGCGCGATCGCCAAGGGCCGCGACGGGCACGTACTCAGCGAGCAGGAGCTCACCGCGCTGTTCGCCGAGACCCGCCCGGAGGCGATCGAGGACCTGCGCCAAGCCGCCGACGAGCTGCGCGCCGAGCTCGCGGGGGGGACGGTGACATTCGTGGTGAATCGCAACATCAACGTCTCCAATGTGTGCACGGTCGGGTGCGCGTTCTGCGGCTTCGGACAGGGCAAACGCTCGCCTGACGCCTACGAGCACGACCGTGAGGAGTTCGTGCGCAGGGTGAACGAGGCGGTCGAGTTCGGCGCGACCGAGATCTGCATGCAGTCGGGGATTCACCCCGACTGGGCGCTGGAGGACTACGAGCACTGGCTGCAGGTGATCAAGCAGACGGCGCCGCAGCTGCACGTGCACGCCTACTCACCGATGGAGGTGGCGCACATGTGTGACATCTCCGATCTGTCTCCCGAGCAGGTCTTCCTGCGCCTGCGCGCGGCGGGCCTTGATTCGACGCCGGGCACCGCCGCGGAGGTCCTGCACGACGGGGTGCGCGAGCGGATCTCGCCCAACAAGCTGCCGGTGAAGCGGTGGATCGAGGTGATCGAGGCGTCACATCGCATCGGCCTGCGCTCGACCGCGACGGTGATGTTCGGCCACATCGAGGAGCCGTGGGAGCTCGCCGAGCACATGCGCGTGGTGCGCGCGCTGCAGGAGCGCACCGGCGGGTTCACCGAGTTCGTCCCGCTGTCGTTCATCCCATTCCAGACGCTGCTCGGCCGCACGCACGGCATCGAGGAGATCTCACGCGAGGAGAACCTCAAGCACACCGCGGTGTTCCGCCTCGCCCTCGGACGCACGGTGAAGAACCTGCAGGCCTCGTGGGTGAAGATGGGCCTGGAGGCGGCGACCGAGTCGCTGCGCTGGGGAGTGAACGACCTCGGCGGCACGCTCATGGAGGAATCGATCAGCCGGATGGCCGGCTCCCAGCACGGCGTGCGCCTGGAGCCCGAGCAGCTCATCGCCGCCGCACACGCCGCCGGCCGCCCAGTGGCCGAGCGCACGACGCTGTACTCGATCCGCCGTCGCCACCCACTGCCCGCCGCCGCGTCGGCCTAGCGGATTTCAAGGGGAAAGGGTCGAGGCGTCCTCGCCCCGCCGGGCGCCGCCCGGTGTCGTGCACGGGCGCGCCGCCCGCCGCGGTCAGAGGAACAGGTCCTCGGCGGCGGGCCGGATGAGCTCGGCCGCGCCGGGGCCGTCCTCGTCGATGACGTGGCGCTCCAGGCCGCCGATCAGCACCGCGGGCTCGGCCGAGTCCTTCGCGCGAGCGAGGTCGGCCAGCCCGGTGATCTGGTCGGCGACCGCCAGCCAGGTGGCGTGCAGCTCGTTCCCGCGCGAGTCCGCTCGCCCGCGCCAGTCCTCCAGCGGGGAGAGGCCGGCGCAGCCGATCGCCACGTCGCACTGGCCCTGGCGCCAGGCGCGCCCGAAGGAGTCGCTGATCACGACGGCCGGCCCGCCGAGCGCCGCGCGCAGGCGCCGCGCCGACGCGTCCGGGTCAAGGGGAAGCAGCACGAGCGTGCCCGGATCGGCGTTGGAGGCGTCCACGCCGGCGTTGGCGCAGACGAAGCCGTGGCGGGTGCGGCAGATGAGCACGCCGCGCACCGCGCGCACGAGCTGGGTGCTCTCGGACAGGACGACCTCGACCACGCGCGCGTCCTTCTCGTGCTCGTCGGCCAGGCGCCGGGCGCGCTCGCCGGGGACGACGTCGTCCAGGCGCACGACCCGACCCTCGGCCTTGGAGACGATCTTGTGGGCGAGCGAGAGGATGGTGCCGCGCGCGAGCGCCAATCGCTGGGCGGCGGCGCAGGCGGCCAGCAGCGCCGCCAGGTCGCTGCCCGGCGTGATCTCGGGCACGTCGCGCAGCGCCGTGGCGGTGACGGTCATCGGCTCGCCAGGGCCGCGCGCGTGCGCACGGCGCGTCCGGGGTGGGCGGCCAGGCGCTCGCGCAGCGCCTGAAGGTCCGCGCCGGTGTCGACGTCGAGCAGCAGCGTCGCCGGTCGCTGCACGCGATGGGGCAGTCCGGCCGCGCGCGCGGCGGCCAGGTGGCGCTCGAAGCTCCCGGGCCCGAACGAGGGCGCGATCGCGTCGGGCGGCTCCAGGACGAGGGCGTTGGTGCCCGTCCCGTGGCGGTCGGGTACGATCGTGACCCCGGGCCCGCGCACGCCGAGCAGCGCGCCGAGCTCCTCGGGATCGAGCGCCGGGCAGTCTCCGGGCACGAGCACCACGCGCTCGGCGCCGTCGGCGATCGCCCGGGCGATCCCGAGCGAGGCGGCCGCGCTCTGGCCGCCCTCGAGGTGGTCGTGGACGAGCGTCGCTCCGTCCTGCAGGGCGGCGGCGACGCTCGGCTCGGCGGTCACGACGATCAGCGCGCCGAGCGCGGGCGTGGCGTGCAGGGCGTCGAGGACGTCGACGACCATGGCCTGGGCGAGCGACGCCCGCTCGTCGGCGTGCAGCGCGTCACCGAGGCGCTGCTTGGCCTCGCCGAAGCGCTTGACCGGCAATACGGCGGCGGTGACGCTCACGCGAGGCCCTCGCAGTACTCGAGGACCTGGGCCGCGATGCGCCGCCGGGCGGTCGCGTCGGACATGTGCGTGTCGATGGCCAGGTCCGCGCCGGGCTCGTCGGCCACCAGGCTGTCGATCACGCCCTCGTACAGCGCGGCGATCCCGCGGGCGTTCGCCGGCTGCCCGAGCGCCGCCATGAACGCCGCCGTCGGGCCCTTGAGCACCGCGCCGCC
>DATAWZ010000041.1:0-1831 GCA_036266975.1 Solirubrobacteraceae bacterium | reverse complement strand
CTGCGAGGCGATCGCGATCGCGGCGCCGTGAGGCCGGTAGCCGAACGCCGAGCTGAGGACGTAGCCGCCGCCGTGCACGTACAACACGGTCGGCAACGGCGACCCGGCGCCGCGCGCGAGGAGCGATGGCGTCCCGCCGGCGACCACGGGGCGAATGTCCACGCCCGGTGGGGGCTCGAGCTGCGCCTGCATCTCCTCGATGACGGTGCGCGCCTCGTGCAGCTGCGCCGCGCCAAGCAGGCCCTCGAGCGGCTGCCAGAGCCTGGCGATCCGGGTCTGGAGCTCCCCGCCGACCTGCATCGTGGCCGCGACCGCCTCGTCGACATCCTGGAGCAGCTTGCGAGCGCGGTGCAGCAGCGCCTCGCCCGCGATCGTCAGCTCGACCCGGTGGGTGGAGCGCTTGAGCAGATCTGAGCCGATCAGCTGCTCGAGCCCTCGGATCTGCCGGCTGAGCGCCGGCGAGGAGATGTACAGGCGGTCGGCGGCACGGGCGAAGCTGAGCTCCTCGGCGACGGCGACGAACGCGCGCAGGTGGCGCAGCTCGATGCCGTCGGGAGCCTGCGGAAACGGCAGCAGATGGCCCTGATCGTTCATGGTCACAGTATCTCCGCGCGACGCAGCTTCGGCATTGCCGATCGCGCATCACGGTCTTGCACGAACGGACTTTCCCGACCGGCGCCCCGATGGGAGCCTGCCGGTCATGCCGCTTCGCACCCTCGGCCCGCCCCGGCCGGCCGCTCCATCCGTGTTGTGCGCCGACCTGCATCTGCGCTTTGGCGAGGCGCGCCTCGGCGGGCGAGTCCACTGGCCGGTCAGGCCGAACGGGGACGGCGCGCTGCGGGTGGTGCTGCTGCTCGACGACGTGCGGGGCTCCAGCCTTGGGGCGGACATCTGCCGCACCGCCCCCGCAGTCGTCGTCCGCCTCTCGCCGGCGGCGGGCCGGGGTCGAGCATCAGTGCTCGGTGCCGAAATGGCCGCGCTCGGATGGGCCGCCGACCACGCCGAGGAGCTCGGCGGCCAGGCGCACAACCTCGTGGTTGCCGGGCTGGAGTGCGGCTGCGCCCACACGGCCTGGCTGGCGATCGCCGCCCGCGCTGAGGGCTGGCCGTCGCTGCGTCGCCAGCTTCTCGTGCACCCGCGCTTCGACGCCGTCCTGCCGCTCCCGCCACACCCCGCGGGTGTCGCCCCGGCCTCGATCGTCACCGCGCCGGAGAGCCAAGCCGCCGGCCGTGCGTACGCCGCGCTGCTGCGCCGGCATGGCGTCGAGGTCCGCGAGTTCCACGGCATCGGAGAACGCCTTGACGGCGCTCAACTGCTCGACCCCTCCCCACACCACCAGACAGGAGCATCATGACCACCGCCACCGTGCCCGCAACCGGGTCCCCACCTCCCGCGGCGGGCGAGCGGGCCCGCTGGGTCGCGCTCACGATCCTGTGCGTCGGTGCGCTGATGATCGTGCTCGACATGACGATCGTCAACGTCGCGCTGCCCGCGATCCAGCGCAGCCTGCACTTCAGCCAGTCGAACCTTGCCTGGGTGGTGAACGCCTACCTGATCACGTTCGGTGGTCTGTTGCTGCTGGCGGGGCGAGTCGGCGACCTGGTCGGCGCCCGCACCGTCTTCCTGACCGGGCTCGCCGTGTTCGTATCCGCGTCCATCCTGTGCGGCATCGGCGCGAGCGCGACGATGCTCGTGGCCGCCCGATTCGCGCAGGGGGTCGGCGCCGCGATGTCCTCCGCGGTGATCCTCGGGCTGATCGTCACGATGTTTCCCGAACCGGCCGAGCGGGCCAAGGCGATCGGCGTGTTCAGCTTCGTCGCTTCGGCAGGGG
>DATAWZ010000040.1:0-3192 GCA_036266975.1 Solirubrobacteraceae bacterium | reverse complement strand
AGGCGCGAGGCCTCCCCGACCGCGTCGGCCGCCTGCGAGGACGAGAGGTGCTCGACCAGCGGCGGAGTGGGGATCTCCAGCGACGCGAGCTGCTCGACCAGACGCTCGACGCGCTCGGGATCCGGGCGCTCGTGCACCCGATACAGGCACGGCGCGCTGCGGTCGCGCAGCAGCCGCGCGACGGCCTCGTTGGCCGCGATCATCAGATGCTCGATCAGCCGGTGGGACTCGGTCTGCGCGCGCGGGCGCACGGCGGTCACGTGGCCCTCCTCGTCGAGCTCGAACTCGGACTCGGGTTGCTCGAGCGTGAGCGCCGCCCCGCGCCGGCGAGCCTCGTCGAGCGCCGCGGCGACCGCGCGGGCGGCCTGGAGCGGCTCGCCCCAGGGCGCGCGCGGACGCTCGCGGCCGGCGAACAGGCGGTCGACGCGCTCGTAGTCCAGCCGCTCGTCCGAGCGGATCACCGAGCGGTAGATCGACGCCGACAGGACCTGCTCGGCGCGGAAGCTCAGCTCGACGGTGACCGCGAGCCGGTCCTGCCCTGGGCGCAGCGAGCACGCGTCGCCCGAGAGCACGTCGGGGAGCATCGGCTCCACCGCGCCGGGCACGTACACGCTCGTCGCTCGCCGGTGGGCCTCGCGGTCAAGCGCGGTGCCCTCGCGCACGAACGCCGCCACGTCGGCGATGTGCACCCACACGCGCGTGGTCCCCTCCGCCTCGTCGGCGCGCGCGGAGATCGCGTCGTCGAAGTCGCGGGCGCTGATCGGATCGATGGTGAACGTGGGCAGCCCGCGCAGGTCCCGGCGCGGGTGGGTGTCCGCGCGCTGCGCCGCCTCACGGGCCTCGCGCTCGACGTGTGGCTCAAAGGAGCGTCGCAGCTCGCGATCGAGCATCAGCCCCTCGATCACGTCGCGCGCGACCTCGGGCCGGCCCAGCGTGCGCACGATCCGCGCGTGACCGCGACCCTGCCCCTGCACACGCAGCAGCACGAGCTGGCCCGGCCTGCCGTTGCGCCGGCCGTCGACGGTCAGCTGGCCCCGGCCGCGCTGGCGCTCGCCGGGTGGGAGCGACTCGCGCCGGGGAAAGAGCGGTACGCCGACCAGGAAGCGCCCGCGCTTCTCCAGCACGGCGACGACGTCGCTCACTTCACTTCGGCCGCGACGGTCTTCAGCGCCACGTCGAGCCCGTGCGCGCCGTCCACGCCGCTGGCGACGGGCACGTCGGGGACGATCCCCGCTCCCTGGGCCACTCCTCCGCCGCCGAGGTTGCGCCCGTTGGGCGTGTAGTACTCACCCACGGTGATGTCGAGCGCCCCGCCGTTGGAGAGCGGGCGGACCTCCTGGAAGACGCCCTTGCCGAACGTGTGCGTTCCGACCACCAGCGCGCGATGGTCATCCTGCAGCGCGCCGGTCACGATCTCCGACGCCGAGGCGGTGTTGCGGTCGACGAGCACCACGAGCGGGATGTGGGTGGAGATCGCGCCGCCGGTCGCGGTCAGCGTCGTCGTCGGCTGGGAGCGCCCGCGGGTGGTGACGATCACGCCCTTGGGGATGAAGATGCTCGCGGTCAGGCGCGCCTCGTCGACCAGGCCACCGCCATTCTCGCGCAGATCGAGCACGAGCGCCTGGGCGCCGCGGTGCAGCTCGCTCTGGACCGCCTGGCGCACCTCGCCGCCGGCGCCGTCGCTGAACGAGGCGAGCGCCACCACACCGACGAGCACCTTCCCCCAGCGGCGCATCTCGCTGGCCACCACCGGTGTGCTGACCGTCTCGCGGGTGATCGTCACCCTCTTGCGGGTGTGGCCGCGCAGGTAGGTGATCACCACCGGGGTGCCCGGCGGGCCGGTGATCTGGCCGGTCGCGCGCGTCCCCAGCGAGGCGATCGAGTGCCCGCCGACGGCGACGATCAGATCGCCCATCTCCAGCCCGGCGTGCGAGGCGGGCGACTGGTCGAAGACCTGCAGGATGAGCAGGCCGGTCCGCTCGGGCTGGACGCCCACGCCGATCCCGGAGAACTGCGAGGGCTGGTCGAGGTCGGCGAACTGCGACGGCGTCAGGTAGTGCGAGAAGCGGTCGTGCAGGCTCGCCACCGCGCCGCTGATCGCCGCGCCGGCGAGCTGGGACTGCGACAGCGGCCGGTAGTAGTCGTGGGTCATGTCGTCCAGCGCCTGGTTGACCACCCGAGTCTGGCGATCGCCCACCAGCCAGTTGCGCAGGAAGCCCGGCAGCGAGCCCGGGTGGCCGCCCAGCGCGATGCCGCAGATCAGCGCCACGGGCAGCAGCAGGCCCATCAGCGCCGCCAGGGGCTGTCGTTTGCGCGGAGTCATCGACCGAAGCCGGCCGCCGGGGGTGCAGGCCGCCGATCCAGCCTAGCCGTGGCCGCGCTCAGACGCGCAGGAAGCGGCGCAGCGACAGACCGGAGCCGATCGCCGAGACGGCGACCGCGGCGATCATCAGCACGATGATCAGCAGCTCGAAGTTGATCGTGCCGGTCGTGGCGATCAGCTTGAACGTCGAGGACAGCGGATCGACGATCGTGACCTTGGCGAGCGTCAGTAGGAAGACGGCGGCGATTCCGCCCAGGGCCCCGAGCACGAGTCCCTCGATGACGAACGGCCAGCGGATGAACCAGTCGGTGGCGCCGACGAGCTTCATCACCTCGACCTCGCGCCGGCGAGAGAACAGCGACAGGCGGATCGTGTTGGAGACGAGCAGGACCGAGGCGATCACCAGCAGCACGGCGAGCGCGGCCATCGTGAGCTTCACGATCCGGGTGACGTCGAGGATCTTGTTGGTCTCGGCCTGGCTGTTGCGCACCGAGGCGATCGTCGAGTCGGTGAGTACGCGCACGCCCAGCGGGCTGGACTGGTTCAGCTCGGCGCGCAGCTTGTTCGAGTCGCCCGGGTTCAGCGGAGTCAGGCGGAAGGTGTCGGGCAGCGGGTTGCTGCCGAGCAGCGCGTAGGCGGCGGGGTCGAGCTTGCGCTGCTGCAGGAAGGCCGCCTGCTTGGAGACGTAGGTGATGTGCTTGACCAGCTTGACCTGGGCGAGCTCCTGGTTGAGCTTGGTCACCTGGGCCTGGGTGGCGTCGGTGCGGGCGAAGACGTCGACCAGCACGCGGTTGCGGACCTGGTTGGCCGCGCCCGCGGTCGTCTGCACCACCGGGATGAAGACCCCGATGATCAGCACGGTGGCGGCG
>DATAWZ010000039.1:0-51507 GCA_036266975.1 Solirubrobacteraceae bacterium | reverse complement strand
GTCCTCGAGCATCGCCAGCAGCGCGACCTGGATGAGCTCGGAGACGCCGTTGCCGAGGTAGACGTCCTCGACGTTGACCCCGCGCACGCCCTTGGCCTCGTAGTACTGGACGACCGCCCGGCGCGCGGTCAGCAGCCCCTTGGACTCGCTGTAGCCCTGCGAGTGGGGCAGCGCGCGCACGACGTCGCGCACGATGTCCTCGGGCGCCTCGAAGCCGAAGGCGGCCGGGTTGCCGATGTTCAGGTGCAGGACGCGGTGGCCCTCCTCATCCAGGCGGCGCGCCTCGTCCAGCGCGGGACCGCGGATGTCGTACAGCACCCCGGCGAGCTTGCTCGATTGCAGGAAGGGCATGGGCTCGTCGAATCGTGGCATATGAAACGGGCGGGTCGGCGGCGCGCACGCGCGCGGTCAGAGGCCGAGCGCGGCGGCCAGCTCGGTCCATTCGCGGCGCGGAACGCCGCGCGTGCCGAGGGGCTGCAGACAGACATGATCGGCGCCGGCGTCCAGGTGCGCACGCGCGACCTCGGCGATGGCCTGCGCGTCGCCGTGGGGAACGACCGCGTCGATCAGCCGGTTCGAACCTCCATTGGCGAGGTCCTGCTCGCTGTAGCCCAGGCGCTGCAGGTTGCCGGTGTAGTTGCTCAGCCCCAGGTAGAGCTCGGCGTAGCGCCGGGCCGTGGCCCGCGCGCGGTCGGGGTCGCTGTCGAGCACGCACGCGAGCTCGGGGGCGACCAGGGCGTCCGGTCCGAGCCGCGCACGGCAGAAACGCGTGTGCTCGACCGGGGTGAAGTAGGGGTGGGTGCCGAGCGAGCGCTCGCCGACGAGATCGAGCATCTTGGGCCCGAGCGCGGCCGCGCAGCGCTCCTCGCGCGGGACCGGCGTGGGTGCCGCGTCCAGGCCGTCGAAGAAGGCGCGCATGGTCGCCAGCGGGCTCGCGTACTGGAGCGTGTGCTCGCGGTGGCCGATACCGATGCCGAGCAGCAGCCGCCCGGGGAACTCAGCGGTCAGCGCCGCGTGCTCGGCGGCGAGCTTCGCCGGGCCGCTGATGGCGGCCGGGGGGCCCGGCTCGCCGGCCTGTCGGCCGGCGGCGCCACCCTGGTATTGCCAGACGTTGACGATTCCGGTGGCGACGGTCAGGCGCCCGCTGCCGGCGAGCAGCGGCCTGACGCTCGGCAGTTGCGGCGAGCCGCCCAGCCAGAAGGTGCCGTAGCCGAGCTCCTCGGCCAGGCGCGCCGCCTCGCCGGCGTTCTCCTCGCCGATCGCGCGGTACACGGTCCACAGGCCGAACTCGCCCAGCTGCACGTCTCAGCCATAGCAGAACAGCTGGCAGAATCGCGCGATGGGCGAGCAGCGCAATGCCCGCCTGCTACTCGGATCCGGCCAGCCGCCGACCAGCCGCCGACCGGCTGCGCGCCCCGCTCGCACGCGGTCATGGCGGACGCCGGCGTGGACCACCCGGACGCCGTCGAGCGCTCCCACTAGCCGCGCTCGGGCAGCTGCTGGATGGCCCAGGCGTTGCCGTCGGGGTCGCTGAAGAAGACGAAGTGGCCCCACGGAAAGTGCTGCACCTCGCTGACCTGCACGCCGCCGTCGAGCAGCTGCGCCCGCGCCTGCTCGACGTCGGAGACGACGAGCTGAAGGCCCTTGACCGAGCCCGGCTCGGCCTCGGTCAGGCCCTTGCCCAGCGCGATCGAGCACGCCGATCCGGGCGGCGTGAGCTGCACGAAGCGGATCTCGTCGCTGACCGTGTGGTCGTGGTCGGCGCTGAAGCCGACCTGTTCGGCGTAGAAGGCCTTGGCGCGGTCCACGTCGCTGACGGGAATGGCGACCAGCTCGAGCTTGTAGTCCATGGCACGGCTCCCTTGAGGTTGCTGACGAGGGCAGCGTATGGTCAAACGAGGTCAATAACTGTCCGCGATCCTCGCGGGGGGGCGCCGCGGGCGCGGTCGCTACGATGCGCGCCTTTGCACATCGATTCCTACATCGTCCTGGGGAGCGCGATCGTCGGGCTGCTCGTCGGGATGACCGGCGCCGGCGGCGGCGCGCTGATGACGCCGATGCTCATCCTGCTGTTCGGGGTGACCCCGTCGGCGGCGATCTCGAGCGACCTCGTCGCGGCCGTGGTCATGCGCCCGATCGGCGCGGCCGTGCACCTGCGCGCGCGCACCGTGAACCTCGCCCTGGTGCGCTGGATGGTGCTCGGGTCGGTGCCGTGCGCGTTCCTGGGCGCCTACCTGCTGCACCTCATGGGGAACTCGAGCGCCGCGGCCAAGCACATCGAGGTCGCCCTCGGCGTCGCCCTGCTCGTGGGGGCCGCGGCGATGGTGCTGCGCTTCGCGCTGGATCGTCGCAGCGGCCAGGCGCGTACCGGAATCGTCCACGAGGTGCGCGAGCGGCCGCTGCCGACGATGGCGGTCGGCGCGATCGGCGGGGTCATCGTGGGCATGACCTCGGTCGGCTCGGGATCGCTGATGATCGTCCTGCTGCTGTTCCTGTACCCCTCGCTCGGCGCCAAGCAGCTCGTCGGCACCGACCTCGTGCAGGCGGTGCCGCTGACGCTGGCCGCCGCGCTCGGCGCGCTCGCCTTCGGCCACGTCGAGTTCGGCGTCACCGGCTCGCTGATCATCGGCAGCGTGCCGGGGGTGTTCGTCGGCTCGCTCGTGTCCTCGAGCGTGCCCGACCGCTACATCCGCCCGGTGATCGCCTTCGTGATCTTCGCCTCCGGTCTGAAGTACGTCGGGCTCCAGACCGATGCGCTCGGCTGGACGCTGTGCGGCGTGCTGCTCGGCGCCGCGCTGCTGTGGCTCGGCTACGCCCGACCGTGGACGGAGATCGCCCCGGCCGAGACTGCGGCAGAGCGCGCTGAGAGGGTCCAAGGCGGCGGGTAGTAGGCTCGCGGGATGACCGCGATGATCCGCTGCGGCGAGCAGGAGCTGACCCAGGAGCAGCTGCTCACCGACGCCGCTCGGCAGGCGTCCGGCCTGGCCGCGCTCGGCGTCAAGGCCGGCGACCGGGTCGCGATCGTCGTGCGCAACGAGCCCGCCTTCGTGTCGGTGAGCTTCGCGGTGCGGATGCTCGGCGCGGTGCCCGTGCCGGCCAACTGGCACTGGAAGGGGGCCGAGCTCGCCTTCCTGCTCAAGGACAGCGAGAGCCGCGTGGCCGTCGCGCACGCCGACCTGCTCGAGACGGTCGAGCACGCCGCGCCCGAGGACGCCGTGATCATCGAGGCGCCCGTGCCCGACGCGGTCGCGCGCGGCACGCGCCTGAGCGCCGAGGACACGCAGCCCTCGGGCCGCCACCGCGACCTGGCCTGGCTCACCGACCACGACCCCTGGACCACCCCGCCGCCCGGATCGACCTCGAGCATGATCTACACGTCCGGGACGACCGGCAACCCCAAGGGGGTGCTGCGCGAGCCGGCCGACCCCGAGCAGGAGGCGGAGGTCAACAAGCTGCTCGGCTTCGGGCTCAGCCTCGCGCCGGGAATGACCACGCTGGTCCCCGCGCCGCTCTATCACTCGGCGCCCAACGTGCACGCGCTCGTGGCCGTGCGGCTGGGCTGCGACCTGACGCTGATGCCGCGCTTTGATCCCGAGGAGCTGCTGCGCCTGATCGAGCGTCACCGGGTCGAGCACGTCCAGATGGTCCCGACGATGTTCCACCGGCTGCTCGCGCTGCCCGAGGCGGTGCGCGAGCGCTACGACATCTCCTCGCTGCGCGCGGTCGTGCACGCGGCGGCGCCGTGCCCGCCGGAGGAGAAGCGGGCGATGATCGAGTGGTGGGGCCCGATCATCACCGAGTACTACGGCGGCACCGAGACCGGGATCGTCGTGCACGCCACCAGCGAGCAGTGGCTCGCGCACCCCGGGACGGTCGGCGCGCCGGTGGCCGACGCCGCGGTGCGGATCGTCGGCGCCGACGGCGCCGAGCTGCCGGCCGGCGAGACCGGTGAGATCTACCTGCGCCCGCCGTCGGCCTGGCCGCAGTTCACCTACCTCGGCCGCCCCGAGGCCCGCGCCGAGATGGAGCGCGACGGCTTCCTGACCCTCGGCGACGTCGGCCACGTCGACGGGGACGGCTTCCTATGGGTGACCGACCGCGTCAAGGACATGGTCATCGCCGGCGGGGTGAACATCTACCCGGTGGAGATCGAGCAGTGCCTGCTGGGCCTGAAGGGGGTGCGTGACGCGGCGGTGATCGGCGTGCCCGACCCCGACCTGGGCGAGGCGCTCGCCGCGCACATCGAGCTGCTCGACGGCGCGGTGCTCAGCGAGGACGAGGTCCGCGACCACGTCCGCCGCGAGCTGGCCGCCTACAAGGTGCCGCGCCTGGTCGTCTTCGAGGAGGCGCTGCCCCGCGAGGACTCGGGCAAGCTGTTCAAGCGCCGGCTGCGCGAGCGCTACCAGGCCGCTTGAGCGCCGGCCCGCTGATCGTCGCCCACCGCGGGGCGTGGTCGCACGCGCAGGGACGCCCCCAGAACAGCCTGGCCGCCTTCGCGCACGCGGTGGCGCTCGGATGCGAGATGGTCGAGTTCGACGTGCGCCGCACCGCCGACGGGGAGCTCGTCGCCGTCCACGACGAGCTGATCGGCGGGGTGGCGGTGGGCGCCCAGACCGCCAGGGAGCTGACCGAGCGGATGGGGCGCCGCCCGGACGCGCTCGCGGATGTCCTGCATTACGCCCGCGGGCACATCGCGCTCGACATGGAGCTCAAGGAGCCCGGCTACGTCGAGCAGGTGCTCGCGGCGGTCAGCGAGGCGCGCTTCCCGGCCGAGCGGATGATCGTGACCTCGTTCCTGGATGACGTGCTCGCCGAGGTGCGCGAGCGGGCGCCGGCACTGCGCACCGGGCTGCTGCTGGGGACCGCGCACCCCTCGCCGCACCTGCGCACGCGTCTGAGCGAGCTGAGCCCCGAGACGCGGGCGCGCGAATGCGGCGCGACCTACATCGCCCCGCACCTGGCGCTCGCGCGCCTGGGCGCGGTCCGCCGCGGGACGGCGGCCGGGTTCCCGGCGCTGGTCTGGACGGTCAACCGCGCCGCCGAGCTGCGCACCCTGCTCGCCGACTCGCGCGTGGCGGGGGTGATCACCGACGCCCCCGAGCGCGCGCTCGCGCTGCGCGACGGGTCAGTGGGGTGAGGGCGCCGGGGTGCCCTGCGGGATGGCCGGCGAGCGCGCGAGCTCGAGCACGCCCGCGGTGAGCAGCAGCAGCCCGGCGATCTCGGCCGTGCGCGCGAGGGCCCCGGCGGCGATGTGCTCCCCGAACAGGGCCTGGCCGATGACGATCGCGACGACCGGCTCGACCACGGTGATCGCCGGCAGCGACCACTTCAGCTCACCCGCCTGGTAGGCGGCCTGGTTGAGCTGCAGGCCGAGAAGCGCCAGGGCGATCAGCGCGTACGGGGTCCAGGTGATCAGCGCGTGGGCAAAGCCGCGGTGGTCGACGACGTGGGCGGTGCGCTCCATCATCGCCGTGGCCACCCCGAACGCGGTGCCGGCCGCGACGCCCAGGAACAGGGCGCGCCGGCGCGGGATCAGGCGCGCGAGGGTGAGCGCGATCGAGAGCGCCGCGAGGGTCCCCGCGCAGAGCCACAGCCAGCCCGCCGTGGAGGCCCGCGGATGGCCGGGCCCGGGCTGGGCGACGGCCAGGAACACGGCCAGGCCGGCGACGACGAGCAGCGTGGCCGTCCACTCCATGCGGGTGACCTGGCGGTGCGCGACCATCGCGCCGCCGGGGATCGCGAACACGAGGCCGACGACGAACAGCGGCGCCACGAGCGCGAGCGAGCCGTGGCGAAGGGCCAGGAACTGCATGACAAAGCCGCCCATGTCGAGCAGGATCCCGCCCCACCAGGCGCGGCTCTGCATCAGCGCGGCGAGCAGGTTCGCGCGCAGTGCGGCCCCGTCGGGCTGCTCGCTGGCCACCTGCTGCTGGACCACCGAGGACAGCGCGTAGCAGACGGCGCCGATCAGGCACTCGATGACCACGAGCGCCGGCACGTAGACCCGCTGCTCGAAGGCGCGGATATGCGCGCGCAGCTTGTTGAGCAGCCCGGGGCCGAGATCGTGCAGCAGCCGGCCCGGGCTGACGTCGTGCAGCAGCCGCCGGGGGCTGAAGACGTGGATCAGAGCCGCGAACACGTCCTGGTGATGGATGACCGCCAGCATCCTGATCCCGCCGAGTCTCGCACGGACGCGCCTACGATCACCAGAGCATGAGCGCACCCTCACCTGTTCGCCTGCGGCTCGCCGGCGCGCCCGAGCGCTGGCACGCCCTGGGGTTCGAGCCCGAGGACGACGGGAGCATCCGCCTCGGCGCCCTCGCGCTGAGCTTCGTCGCGGGCGACGGCGGCCTGGTCGGCTGGTCGCTGAGCACGGCCGGCGCGCTCGCCCAGCCCGCCGACATCGACGGCATCCAGACCACCTGGGAGCCGGCGCTGCCGCCCGCGCCGGGCCGCTGCACGGTCGACCACATCGTCGTGCTCACCCCGTGCCGCTCGCGAACGGTCGCGGCGCTGCAGGCGGTCGGCATGCGCCTGCGCCGCGAACGCGAGACCGAGCGCATGCGCCAGGCGTTCTTCCGTCACGGCGAGGCGGTGGTCGAGGTCGTGCAGCCGCGCACGAAGCCCGTGGAGGAGGGGGGTAAAGCCCCGGCGCGGCTGTGGGGACTGACGCTCTCGGTCGACGATCTCGATGCGATCGCCGCACGGCTCGGGCCGGTCCTCGGTCCGATCAGCGACGCGGTCCAACCGGGACGCCGGATCGTGACGGTGCGCCGCGAGGCCGGCCTGGGGACAGCGCTCGCGCTGATGAGCGCGTGACCGGGACCGACCGCAGGGTGCGCCTGGCCGGGGCCGGACGCGTGCTCGTGCCGGCGGGCTTCGCGGTGATCGTGCTCGGCCTGTGGCAGCTGTACACCGCGGTGACCGGCGTACGCGAGATCGTGCTGCCCTCGCCGCTGGAGACCGCGCGGGCGCTCACGCGCCACTTCGGCGTGCTCATGCCCGCGGCGGGAACGACGGCCTGCGAGGTGCTGCTCGGCCTGCTCGCGGCCACGCTGGTCGGGATCGCGCTGGCGCTGGCGATCCGCAGCTCGACGCTCGTCGAGCGCGCGGTCTACCCCTGGCTGGTCGTCTCCCAGACCGTGCCGATCCCGGCGATCGCGCCGATCGTGGTGATCTGGACGGGCTTTGACCTGCGCCCGAAGGTGATCGTGATCGCGCTCGTGTGCTTCTTTCCGATCGTGGTGAACACGGTCGACGGGCTGCGCGCCGCCGACCCGGAGCTGATGGCCATGCTGCGCTCGCTGGGCGCCTCGCGCTGGCAGCGGCTGCGCTTCGCGCGGCTGCCGGCCGCGCTGCCCTCGCTGTTCTCGGGCCTGAAGCTCGCCGCGACGTTCTCGGTCCTGGGCGCGGTGTTCGCCGAGTGGGTGGGCTCCTCGGGGGGCCTGGGCTATCTGATCCTGCAGTACAACAACCAGTCGGACACGGCGAGCATGTTCGCCGCGATCGTGCTGCTGGCGGCGATGGGGATCGCGCTGTTCGCGCTGGTCAGTCTCGGCGAGCGGCTCACGGTTCCCTGGGCGTATCACCGCGCCCCGTCGGGTAATTGAAGACTCGTGGGGGGGGTCCTCGGATCCCCCGCCTCGACATCAGGGCACACGCGACCGCTCGGACGGCCGCGACCCTTCCAGCGCGAGAGGACGGCGAGACCATGCCCAACCCGCAGCACCCGATCTGGCTCCTCGTGGCGGCGACGCTCGCCGCGGCCGCGGCGGGGGCCGCGATCGCGGCCGCGCCGGCCCTCGGTGACTACACGATCACCCAGTGCGGGGGCTCGCCGGCGCCGGCGTGGCAGGACGGCTTCTCCGGGTACAGCGGCGCCCTGGCCACGTCCGACTTCTGCCAGGACGCGGCGCAGCAGTTCGTCTTCGTCTACCCGGGCACCAACCTCGTGCCCACCGCGGTCTACGGCGCGGAGGCGCTGATCCCGTCGAGCATGCCCGACCTGTCGATCACGCACCTGCTCATGAACTACGCGCTCCCGGGCGACCTCGGGCCCGACGAGGCGTTCCTCGAGCTCCAGGACAGCGCCGGCCAGGTGATCTCCGGCACCCAGTACGGCACGTCGGCGAGCACCGGCGTGTTCAACGCCGGCGTGAGCAGCGGGCGCGGCTACGAGCTGGTGATGAACTGCGCGGCCAGCGACGGCAGCGGCGGCTGCAACATGACCAGCCAGGCGACGTTCTCGATCGGGGCGACGACGGTCACCATCCACGACACCGGGCAGCCCCAGGTAGCGGCCACCGGGGGCACGCTGCTCAGCGGCGGGCCCCAGCAGGGCACCCAGACGCTGACGTTCACCGCGGCCGACGACGACAGCGGCGTGCAGCAGGTCGCGGTGAGCCTCGGCTCGCAGCTCGCCGGCGAGAACGAGTACGCCAACCAGTGCGTGGACACCCAATGGCAGCCCTGCCCTCCGAAGGTCAGCGACGTCGTTCAGGTCGACACGACGACGGTCGCCGACGGCACCTACCCGGTGCTCGTCACCGCGACGAGCTACGGGGGCGAGACGACCACCGTGCAGGCCGGGACGGTCGTGGTCAAGAACGACACGACGAGCGTGAGCCAGGGGACGCTCGGCGCGCCGCCGGGCGACGCCCAGGTGGGCGCGGCCAACGGCTCGCCGGCGAGCGCGCAGGCGCACCTGTCGGTCGCCTGGGCCGGCAGCTCGCGGGCCGTGCTCGCGCACGCCGCCTACGCCGCGGCGCAGACGGTCAAGGGCGTGCTGACCACGCCGACCGGCCAGCCGATCGCCGGCGCGACCGTGCTCGTGCGGGCGACCCCCGCCTACGGCGGCGCCCGGACCACCTCCGCCGGCCAGGCGCAGACCGCCGCCAACGGGACCTTCACCTACCGGAGCGCCGGGCGCCTGAGCAGCCGCACGCTCACCTTCAGCTACGACGCGCACACCGGCGACGCCACGCCGTCGGCCACCGCCCAGGTGAGCATCGCCGTGAGCGCGCCGGTGGTGCTGAACGTCGAGCCGCGCGTCAGCCAGGTCGGCGGGACGATCACCTTCTCCGGGCGGCTGCCCGGCGGGCCGCTCCCGCCCGGGGGCAAGCTGCTCACGCTCCAGGCCCGCCAGGCGGTGCGCCGGGGCCGGCATTACGCGGGCGTCGGCTCGTGGATCACCTTCCGTCAGCTGCGCACCAGCGCCCGGGGCGCGTTCTCGGCGCGCTACCGCTTCCGCTTGCCCGGGCCGATCGACTACGAGTTCCGGGCCGTGTCGGCGGCCGAGAGCGACTACCCCTACGCGGCGGGCGACTCGAGCCCCGTCGTGGTGCGCGAGCGGTGAGAGCGTCGGTTGTCCTGGCCATTGCGGTGCTCGTGTTCGCCCTCGCCGCGGCCGGCGCGAGCGCCGAGGTCGGTGGCCCGGGCGACCCCACCGTTCAGGCGGTGGCGGCCAACGCGGCGTGGCTGGCCTACACGCCGCCCCCGCCCGGCGGTCCGGGCGTGGTCTGCCTGGTCGACACCGGCGTGGACCCCAACCCCGACACCCAACTCGTCGGCGCGGGCACCCTGGACGCCAGTGCCGGCACGGGCGACGCCGACGACACCACCCTCGTCGCCGGTCACCCCTTCGACCACGGCACCGAGATGGCGATGATCATGGCCGCGCCGAACAACGGCTGGGGCATGGTCGGCATCGCCCCGACGAGCGTGCGGGTGTACTCGCTGCGGGCCGTGCCAGCCGGCGCGACGGCGTTCCCATTCGGTGACTATTCATGGGGAATCGCGCAGTGCCAAGAGTTACGAGATGGAGCCACGCCCGCGATCACTGTCGTCAATCTCTCGCTCGGCGGGACGACATCGCCTGGGACTGCCGGACTCCAGGAACTCGAGGACTCGGTTGATGGAGCGAGATTGCATGGTCTCGATGTCGTTGCCGCGAGCGGGGACGCTGGCGGATCTGCGCTGGATTACCCGGCTGCCTACGGGCCGGTGGTTGCGGTCGGTGCATCTGATGCCGCAACGGGCGCACCGTGCGCGTTCAGTCAAGGCGGCGGCGCAGTCGACCTACTTGCACCTGGCTGCGACGCCCAGACTGGTGGACTCCAACAGGTGTTCGCCGACGATGGCAATCCGGCGGTCGGCACCGGGACGAGCCAAGCGAGCGCGATTGTCTCGGCCGTGCTTGCCTCGATGCGCGCGTACCAACCCTCTCTTACGGTCTCGGGCGCCGAGCAGTGCTTGACCTCGACGGCGCACGGCGGCGTGCTCGATGCCGCCGCGGCCTTCAATGCATGCGGACTTGGCGCCACCGTCTCCGCGGGTGAGGCAGCGATGGCGGTGGCGCAGCCGCCTGCCCCTGCGGCCGCGCCGTCGGGCCCGCGGCCCACCGCGCTCCAGGCGCCGCGGCTGGCACGCCTCCGACGTCATCGCGGGCGGCTGATGGTCCGGGCGCTGAACCTTCCTGCCGGTGCGCGCTTGGCGGTCCAGTCGCGCCGCGGGCACGGGTGGGGGGAAATTCGTACTGTCGCCGGGGCCACCGCGTCGATTGCTTCCCGCGGTGTGTTGCGGGTACGAGCCCGCTTCGAGCCCCGCGGGGCGGGGACCCCGTCGCCATGGACCGTCGTAACGCTCTCGCGCTAATCCTCGCGCTTATCTGCGTGCTCGGCTCTTGCGCCGCCGCTCACGCCGGCAGCTACCAGGTGCAGGCCTGCGAGGGGGCGCCAGGAGACGCGAACAACAGCTGGACGGCAGTTAACAACGACGGGTCCTTTCTGATGACGGCAAGTGAGTGCACGGCAACGGTCCCGGTGACCGGCGGACCGACGCCAGATACCTCAGGGCTCTCCGCCTCGGACATCCTCGGCCTCCCGAAGGATGTCCCGACGGGGGACACGGCGGGCTGGATGTTCACCGCTCCCGCCGGGACGACGATCTCGGCGTTCACGCTCGATCGCGACCTTTACAAGCGCAACGACAACGACTGGGACCTGTTCGTCCAAGACCAGACGGGCCCGTTTCCAGGGCAAAACTGCACCGCAAATCCCAACGTTGACCTATACCAGTGCGAGGTGTCTGGAACGTTTGGCGAGGCAGGGCTCGCCGACTCGTTGGTCGAGGTCGGCTTCGTGTGCACAAACGCGCCCTGTGTCAATGGCGCCGACGACCACGACGTCCGCGCCGACCTCGACTCGGCCACGGTCACCCTCTCCGCCTCGGCGCCCCCAACCGCCATCACCGCCTCGGTCCCGTCCGGCTATCAGCGCGGCAACGTCGTCATCGACGTCTCGGCCAGCGATCCCGTGGGGATCGCCCAGGTCGCGGTGAGCGGGCCGGGCGGGCCGCTGGCGAGCAGCTCGCAGAGCTGCAACTACACGCTGACGGTGCCCTGCCCGCAGGCGCAGAGCCTGCCGGTGACGATCAACACCGCGTCGCTCCCCAGCGGGCCGAGCGTGCCGCTGACGATCACCGCCACCGACACCGCGGGCAACTCGGCGAGCGCGACGAGTTCGATCGCCGTCGACAACGCCGCGCCCGCCGCGCCGGCGCTGGCCGGCCTGCCGGCGGGCTGGACGCGAACCGCCGCGACCACCGTCAGCGCCGCGCTCCCGAGCGACCCGGTCCCGCTCGCCACGCTCGACTGGGAGCTGTGCGCGGCGAGCTGCTCGGCGCCGGCGAGCGTGTCGATCCCGTCGGGCGCGCGCTCGGTGAGCTTTCCGGCGAGCGTCACCGCCGACGGCGCCGACACGGTCAAGGCGTGGGCGATCGACGCCACCGGCCTCGCCGGCGCGATCGCGAGCGCGCCGTTCATGGTCGACCGCTCGCCCCCCGGCGCGCCGCTGCGCCTGGCCGCGACGCTCGCCGCCGACGGGACGATCGACGCGAGCTGGACCAACCCGCCGGGCCAGCTCGCTCCGATCACGCTCGCGTTCGCCCAGCTGTGCCGCCAGGGCGGCGCGTGCGGGACCGCCATCTCGACCCCCGACAGCGGCCGCCTGACCGGCCTGCGCCCGCCCGGGCGGGGCCGCTACGAGCTGAAGGTATGGCTGCAGGACGGCGCCGGCAACGCCAACCCGGCGGGCGCGGCGTCGTCCACGGTCACGGTGCCCGCGGGGGTCGCGTCCTCTCGGACGCTGACCCTGCGCGCCCGCGCGCTCGCGCGCCATCGGCTGCGTGTGAGCGTGAGCACCAAGCCGGCACGCCGCTCACTGACCGTGACGATCCGCGCCGGCCGCTGGCACCGCGTGGTCCATCTGCGCCTGCGCCACGGCGCCGGCTCGTTCGTCGTCCGGCTGCCGCGACGGGCCCGGCGCGCGAGCGTCGTCGCCGCCGGACGCAGGGTCTCCGTCTCGGCGCGCTGAGCGCGCAGCGAGTCGCCCGGAGCGCGCGAACCCCGGATCGGCCCTCACAGACCCGTCCCCGAGATCGCCACGCCCGCTGCCACCGCCGCATCGGCCATCCCCTCGTCGCTGGTGAGCAGCCTGGCCGGGAGGGCTTGCGCGAGCGCCACGTATTGCGCGTCGTACGCGCTCAGGTTGTGGCGCAGCTTCCACGCCCGATCGAGCAGCGCGCGAGCCGGATAGCGGATGATCGGCAGCGCTTGGAGATCTTGCCAGGCCTGCTTCGCGCGCGGGGCGCTGATCTCACCGCGTCGCTCCCATCGCCGCAGGACACTCAGCACCTCAACGTCGATCAGATCGGGAGCCGCCAACGGGTCGTCGGCGCCGGCGAGGCACGCGGCGATGCCGGGATGCGTCGCAGCGTCGAGCAGGCCGTCGAGGACGGCCGACGCGTCGAGAACGATCACGCCTGTTCGTCGCGAACTGCGCGCAGCGCCTCCGCGCTCGCCTCGCCTGGCCGAACCGGCTTGCGCGATCGCAGCTGTGCGAGCAGCTCATCGGGCGTGGGTGAGGCCGCCACACGCTCGAGCTCGGCACGGAGGTATTCCGAGAGCGACACGCCCTGGCGTGCCGCGCGTGCCTTCAGAGTGCCGTGGACCTCAGCGCGCACGTCACGGATCTGGATCAGGGTACCCATACGAGACGTAGGCTACCATGCGCAACGCATGCGCTCCGGCGGCATCGCTAGTGGTGCCACTAGGGCTGTATGCGCGCGGCGATGTCGTACGGGTAGACGTACATCGTCATCGCGCTGATCTGGTAGACGTGCGTGGGGGTGCCGAGGCCCGGCACCGGGTTTGAGGGCGTGGGCCGGGCGGTGTCGGCGATCAGGAACGTCGGCGTCGACGCGCGCGGCACGTACCAGCTGGTGATGTCGTGCAGCGAGGAGGGGCACAGCTGCGCGCCGCAGTCCTGCACCGGGTACACGTGCAGGCGCAGGTGGGTGGCCCAGGTGATCGGGGCCGCGTCCCAGTAGTCGGCGTAGCCGAACGCCAAGTGGTTCTCCCTGGCCAGCTTGGCCACCTGGTTGTACTGGGGGTAGCCGATCAGCGTCGCGGTCGGGGTGGACTGGTTGCTGATCAGGCACACCACGCCGGTGAGCGCGTACAGCGCGGCGCCGGCGGTGATCAGGACGCGCGCCAGCGGGCGCGTGCTGGCCAGCAGCGGGATCAGCGCGGCGGCCGCGTACACGGCGCCGATCAGGTAGCGAGCCGAGTACTGGTCCACCGGGCTCGTGCTGAAGATGAAGACCCCGGACAGCAGGATCGCCGAGGTGGCCCAGAACACGCACCACGCCACGCGCGCGGGATCGCGCTTGGTGAGCGCCCCGTTGCCCTCGCGCCAGGCGATGAGCGGCGTCAGCAGCAGGGTGAGCAGCCCCAACAGCCCGCACATGAGCTCCAGCGCCGAGGTCAGGGTGACCTTCGCACCGAAGAAGTCGCCGTCGCCGATCGCCATCACCGATTGCCACCAGAGCTTGAAGTTGTTGCTCACGACGTCGCCGGCGGCGAACACGTTCCGCGGTGGCCCCGGCGAGGCGATGATGTTCTCGTGGTGGGCCCAGGCGCGCGTGAGCACGAAGAAGACGACCATCGTCACGAGCGCCGCGCCCGCCGCGATCAACGCCTGCCGCCGCTGCGCCGAGCCGGTCACCCACAGGGCCGCCACGGCGGCCAGCGCCGCGGGCACCAGCCCCGCGATGATCAGCAGCGGATCCGAGGCCGCGTTGACGCCGAGGATCACCCCCGCGACCACCACGACCAGCGCGGCCCACGGCCGCGTGAGCCACGCCGGCGGGGAGAACAGCAGCACGAGCAGCGCCCCGAGCAGGGCAAAGCAGAACCAGGTCGGAGAGTGGTCGTTCAGCGAGAACAGCCAGCTCAGCGCCGTGGGCCCGGCGCACAGGGCGATCACGCCGGCGATCACCGCCGCCCAGCGCCCGGCGAGGCGCAGCGCGCCCCAGCTCACGAGCACGGCCGAGGCGAGCGCGAGCAGCGCGGGCAGCGCCTCCCAGATCTGGCGATGGGCGGGCAGCCAGCGCGTGGCGAGCTCGGTCAGTAGCGTCGAGTACCAGCCGAGCTGGCCGAGGATCACCTGACGGTGTGCCGACGAGCCGCGGAAGAGCGCGCCGATGACCGGCGCGGAAGCCGCGTCGCCGTTCAGGTAGGTGTTCGCGACGATGCCGCTGAACTTCGTGGCGATCGTGATCAGGTAGACGCCGGCCAGCGGCAGCGGCAGCCACGGCCAGTGACCTGACCAGCGACGCAGGTCCGCCGCGGAGGGCAGACGGCGGGGAGAGGCATGACCGACGTGGGCCTCCACAGTGAGCCCGCGATGATATTCCAGGCCGTCGGCGGCCCCGGCTACGGGCGCCGGGTCGGATGCGCCGGGCCGTACAGGACCAGGAACGCCGGCTGCAGGCCCCGCCGAGCGTAGAAACGGTGCGCGTCGACGTTGGTCGTCGTCGAGGTGAGCGCCAGCTGGCCGACGCCCATCGCGGTCAGCCGCTCGCCGACCGCGTCCAGCAGCGCGGCGCCGACGCCCCGCGAGCGCTCGCCGGGCAGCACCGACAGCGTCTCCAGCTCGGCGACCCGCTCGTCGGTGGCCCAGCAGGCGAACCCGGCCCCGACGGTCACGAACGCGTAGCCGACCGTCGCGCCGTCGCGCTCGGCCACGAGCACGAACGTGTCCGGCTCGCCCAGGCAGCGCACGTACTTGGCCCGCCGGGGCGGCCAGGCGTCCTCGCGACCGCGCGCCGGGGCGATCCCCGACAGCACCGGCGAGACGTGCGCGTGGTGCTCGACCAGGGCGCTCCACAGCGGCTCGACGCGGTCGAGCTCGGCGGCGCCCAGCTCGCGCAGCACCAGCTCGCCCGGCTCGCCGGCCGGGCGCCGCGCGCGGCCCTCCAGACGGGCGCGGACCTCGGGCCAGTCGGCCGCGGTGATCGCGTAGTAGGCCGAGTCGCGGGTCCCGTCGCCGTAGGGAACGACCATGTGCGAGCGCAGGACGCCCTCGAAGCGCGCACCGATCCCGGCGATCGCCGCGCGCGAGCGCGCGTTGCGCGCGTCGGTCTTCAGCTCCACCCGAAGGCAGCCGAGCCGCTCGAAGGCGTGCTCGAGCATCAGCCGCTTGGACTGCACGTTCGCGCCGGTCCGCCAGGCGCCGCGCCCCAGCCAGGTCCAGCCGATCTCCAGGCTGCGGTGCTCGGGACGCAGGTTCAGAAACCGCGTCGAGCCGATCGCCCGTCCGCTCGTGGCGTCGACGGTCGCGAACGGCCCCTCGCGGCCGGCGGCGTGCTCGCCCAGCGCGTACTGCAGCCAGCCCGCGAGCTCATCGCGCGTGGGCTCGCGTCCGAGCAGCCAGGACCAGATCTGCGGATCACGCGAGGCGGCCCACAGGTCATCGAGGTGGCGCTCGGCCAGCGGCTCGAGGACGACGAGGTCGCCCTCCAGGCGTTCGGTCAGCCCGGGCCAGATCACCCGCGCCAGTCTGCCAGCACCGGCGCGCGTGACCGGGCTTCGTAGAGTGTTCGCGCAGAACCCGCCGATGGAACCTTGCCGCCGACCGACCACTCGCGTGCCGATCGAGCCGAAGGCGTCGGCGTGAGCGCGGTTCCCGATCCGGGGTCCTGGGCCGGCCGACGGGTGCTGGTGACCGGGCACACGGGGTTCAAGGGCTCGTGGCTGACGCTGTGGCTGGGCGCGATGGGCGCCGAGGTCACCGGGCTCTCGCGCGACGTGCCGACCGAGCCCTCCCTGTTCGAGCTCGCGCGGGTCCACGAGGGCATCCGCGACTGGCGCGGGGACGTGGCCGACCGCCAGGCCGTGGCCGACGCGGTGCGGGCCGCCGATCCGCACATCCTCCTGCACCTGGCGGCCCAGCCGATCGTCCGGCGCTCGTTCGAGGACCCGATCGACACCTACGCGACCAACGTCATGGGGACCGCCCACGTGCTCGACGCCGCCCGTCACGCCGCCGACCTTGAGGCGGTGCTGATCGTCACCTCGGACAAGTGCTACGAGAACCGCGAGTGGCATTGGGGCTACCGCGAGGAGGAGCCGCTCGGCGGGCACGACCCCTACTCGAGCTCCAAGGGCGCCGCCGAGCTCGTCACCGCCGCGTTTCGCCGCTCGTTCTTCGCCGAGCCGGGCGGCCCGGCGATCGCCTCCGCGCGGGCGGGCAACGTGGTCGGCGGGGGCGACTGGGGCGCCGATCGCCTGATCCCGGACTGCATGCGCGCGGCGGCGGCGGGGCATGAGGTGCGCGTGCGCAACCCGGACGCGATCCGGCCCTGGCAGCACGTCCTCAATCCGCTCAGCGGCTATCTGGTGCTCGTCGAGGGGCTGCACCGCGACCGGACGCTCGCCGCCCCCTGGAACTTCGGCCCGGCCGACGAGGACGCTCGACCGGTGCGCTGGATCGCCGACCGGATCTGCGAGCGCTGGCCCGGCCCGCTCTCCTGGGGGCACGATCCCGGGCCCCACCCGCACGAGGCCCACTCCCTCAAGCTCGACTCCTCGCGCGCTCGGGCGCGGCTGGACTGGGCCCCGCGCTGGGGCCTGGCCGAGGCGCTCGACGCGATCGTCGACTGGCACGGCGCGCTCGCCCGCGGCGAGGACATGCGTGAGGTCACCCTCGCGCAGATCGAGGCCTTCCTGGCCGTGGAGGCAGGGGCCGCGACGTGAAGATCGCCGTCTACCACAACCTCCCCTCGGGAGGGGCCAAGCGGGCGCTCCACAACTACGTGCGCGGCCTGGTCGCCGCGGGCCACGAGGTCGACGCCTACAGCTCGCCCCAGGCCGACGAGGGGTTCCTGGATCTGCGCCCGCTCGTGCGCCGCTACACGGCCGTGCCGCTCGCCGTCGCGCCGACGATGCTCCAGGGGAAGGTCATCCTGCACGAGCTCGCCCAGTACACGATGCTGCGCGTCGGCCTCGAGCGCCACGCCCGGGCGGTGGCCGCCCAGATCGACGGCGGAGGCTACGACCTCGCGTTCGTGCACCACTGCCGGCTGACCCAGTCGCCGTGGATGCTGCGCCACCTCTCCACCCCGAGCGTCTACTACTGCCAGGAGCCGCGGCGCACGAGCTTCGAGTACAGCCATCGGGTGCACACGACGCTGTCCACGCGCCGCGGCCGTGCCCTGCAGCGCACCCACCTGTTCATGTTCGAGTCGCTGCTGAAGCCGCGGGACATCGAGGCCGCGCGCAGCGCCGACATGATCCTCGCCAACAGCGCCTACTCGGTCGAGAACATCAAGCGCGCCTACGGGCGCTACGCCGCGATCGCCTACCTCGGCCTCGACCTCTCGCTGTTCCGCGCCGGCGACCGGGCGCGCGAGCGCGCCGTGGTGAGCGTCGGGGCGCTGCACCCGGCCAAGGGCCACGAGCTGGTGATCGAGGCGGCGGGCACGATCGCCGCCGACCGCCGACCGGTCGTGCATCTGGTCGCCGATCGCGCGCTCGAGGGGCAGCGCGCCACCCTGGCCGCGTTGGCCCAGGGCTCGGGCGTGGCGGTCGAGTTCCACCAGGCGATCAGCGACAACGCGCTCGTCGAGCGCTACGGCAGCGTGCGCGCGACCGTGTGCGCCGCCGAGCTGGAGCCGTTCGGGTTCACGCCGATCGAGTCGATGGCGTGCGGGACGCCGGTGGTCGCCGTCCGCGAGGCCGGCTACCGCGAGACGGTCATCGACGGGGTCAACGGCGCCCTGGTCGCGCGCGACCCGCGCGCGATGGGCGCGGCGATCGCGCAGATCCTCGACGAGGAGGAGCGCTGGCAGCGCCTGCGCGAGGGCGCGCTCGAGTCCGGAGCACGCTGGACGCTCGAGGCCGCCGACGCCCGCCTGGCCGAGCTGTTCGGCGAGGCGCTCGCCGCCCGCTGAGTCAGACCGACAGCTCGGGGCGCGCGAGCGCCGGCTCGGGGTGGCCCTGGGCGCGCAGGTAGAAGTTCGTGCCCGCGATCCTCGGCGCGCCGAACTCCGCGGCGAGATCGTCGCGGACGAAGAACGCGTTCAGGCCGACGATCTCGGTGTGCACGAGCCGGTAGCCCTTCTCGGTGCCCAGCCCGACGAGCGCCTCGATCGAGGCGCCGAAGTCGTTGGTGTGCTGGGCGGACCGATGCCCGAACACCTGCACCGTGTTCGCCGCGCGCTCGGCGTTGTACTCGATGACCACCAGGCGCGGGCGGAACGCCTCCAGGGCCTTCCAGATCCAGTAGTCGTCGCCGTCGATGTCGATCGAGAGCAGGTCGAAATCGTGCGGCACGCCGGCCTCCTCCAGCAGCTGCTCGATGTTCGACGGGCTGACGAGGGCCTGCCGCGTCTGCACGGGACCGTGCCGGTACTTGCGGGCGAGCCGGCCAAAGAAGCTCGGGTCAGCCTCGAGGAACAGCCCCTCCCAGCCAGCCGCGTCGGCGAGCAGGACCGCGTTGCCCTCGCTGCCGATCTCCCCCCCGAACTCCACGAAGAACGGGCGCTCGCCGGTGCCGATCCGGCGGAAGATCTCCTGGATGACGCCGTCCTCGCCGTTCTGCGAGCTGACGCGCAGCTCGTGCGCCGCGAGCTCGGCGTGCGCGATCGCGTGTGTTCGGCGCCGCTGGTATTCGGCGAGCGCGAGGAAGTAGTCGCGCGGCGTCTCGACCGGCGCGGTCTGGTGGATCTCCTGCGCGGTCCGGGCCGCGACCGGTCCCGACAGACGGTGCACCAGCGCGTGGGCCTGGTCCTTGGCGCGCCCGCTCCGACTCACGATCGCGCGATTCTAGAAACCAGCCGGCGGGAGCTCGGGTGCCCGACCGTGCGCATGTAAGCGAGATGCCAACGCAACGCGCTGCGGACGTGCTCGATCAGCCAGCGCAGGTTGCGCCGGTCGCGGCGCTGCAGCGCACGCAGCGCGTCGACGATGAGCAGCGGCGGCAGGCTCGCGCACAGGCCGAGCACGGCCAGGGTCCAGGCCAGGCGCGCGTACGCGCTCCCGTGTTGCAGCGCGAAGTAGCGGTACGTGCTCTCCATGTAGCGCGCGTCCAGGCTCGCCCAATCGCGGTTCTCGGTCGAGGCGCCGGACTCGTGCAGGATCAGCGGCGAGGGCGTGTAGAGGATCGCAAGGCCCCGCTCGGCCAGGCGCACGCACAGGTCGGTCTCCTCCCGGTACAGGAAGAACGCCTCGTCGAAGCCGCCGACCGCGTCGAACGCCGCCCGCGGCACGAGTAGGAACGCGCCGAGCAGGTGGCGCGCGCGCTGGACGCCCGCGAGCTGGCGTTCGGCCGAGAAGTGGCTGGGCCAGTAGCCCGGGCGCAGCTGGCCGAGCAGGAGCATCGCGGCGGGCGCGAACTCGAGCGTGTGGCTCCACAGGCCGGGCAGCGCGGTGTGCGCTGAGGGCTGGGGCCGGCCGTCGGGGAACTCCACGCGGCAGGTGAGCGCGCCGAGCTCCGGGTACGCGTCGGCGACGTCGATCAGTTCCCGCAGGGCGTCGGGCGGACTGACGCGGATGTCGGGGTTCACGAACAGCAGATAGCGGCCCTGGGTCACCCCCGCGCCGAGGTTGCACCCCGTGCCGTAGCCCGCGTTGACTTCCTCCCAGCGCACCGGGATGTCCGGGCGGGTCTCGAGCACGGCCCGGTCGTCGCCCCCCGAGGCGTTGTCGACGACGATCAGATCGATCTCGACCTCCGTGCACGCGCGCAGCGCGTCGACGCACTGGATCGTGTCCCGAGCCGAGCGGTAGTTGACGATGACGATCGAGATGGTGGGCGGCATGCGAGCAGTGGGGCGGCCGTCGGCTAGCCTGGGCCGCTGACGCGATCGACCCTCCCGTCCCGAGATGACGCCGACCCCGTACACCGTCGCCGCTCGGGCGCCGCGCGGATGCTAGCCCACCCATGACGACCTCGCAGCCGCCCGATGGAGGGGCGGTCGTCGGCGCGGCGGCCGCGGCCGAGCCGGTCGACCGCCTCTCTACCCCCGAGGCCGGGCCGACGGCGGTGCGCGGCGGCGCGATGCGGGTGGGCGGCTTCGTGCTCGCCTCGGGGCTCAGCATCCTCGCCGCCGCGCTGCTCTTCCGCCACCTCGGCCACCAGGACGTCGGCCGCTACGTGACGATCCTGGCGCTGGTGGCGATCGTCGGCGGGATCTCCGACCTGGGCCTGACCACGCTCGGGATCCGCGAGATGTCGGTCGTCGCGCACTCCGAGCGCGCCGGCCTGGCGCGTGACCTGCTCGGGCTGCGCATGATCCTCTCGGTCCTCGGCCTGGCCGGCATGTTCGCATTCGCGCTGCTGGCCTACTCGGTAACCGTCGCGGCGGGCGTGGCGATCGCCGGCGTCGGGCTGCTGCTGCAGGCCACCCAGGACAACTGCGGCGCCACGCTGCAGGTCGAGCTGCGCTTCGGCGCGGTCGCCTCGCTGGACGTCCTGCGCCAGCTCGCCACCGCCGTGCTCGTCGCCCTGCTCGTGGTCCTCGGCGCGCACCTGCTCGTGTTCGTGAGCGTGCCGATCTGGGTCGGCGCCATCGTCGTCGTGGTGGCCGCGTGGATGCTCCGGGGCCAGCGCTCGCTGCTGCCGACGTTCGACCGGCGCCGCGCGCGCCGGCTCGTGCTCCTCGTGCTCCCGTTCGCCGCGGCGACGATCGCCTCGGCGCTCTACCCGCAGGAGGCGGTCGTCCTCATCGGGCTGATCTCCAACAACCACCAGCTCAGCAGCTACGGCATCGCCGTCCGGGTCATCCAGGGCATCGCGACCGTCCCCGCATTGCTGATCGGCACCGCGCTGCCGATCTTCGCGCGGGCCGCCCGCGACGACCAGGCGCGTTTCGAGTACGCCATCGCCCGCGTGTTCGAGGTCGCCACGATCGCCGGCGCCGGCACCGCGGTCGCGCTCGCCGTCGGCGCGCCGCTCGCGGTGAAGATCATCGGCGGGTCCAGCTACCACTACGCCAACGGCGTGCTCGCGCTCCAGGGCATCTCGTTCGGCATCAGCTTCGTCGGCAGCCTGTGGGGCAACGGGCTGCTCAGCCAGGGCCGCTACCGGGCGCTGGTCGTGCTCAACACCGCCGGCGCCGTCGGCCTGGCCGGTCTGCTCGCCGTGCTCATCCCGGCCGACGGCGCGCGCGGGGCCGCGATCGCCGCGGCGATCGTCGAGCTCGCGCTGACGATCACCAGCTGCGCGCTGGTCTACCGCGGCCGCGAGACCCGGGGTCCGCCGCTCGGCGTGCTGCCCAAGACGGCGCTCGCCGCCGGCCTGGCCCTCCTGCCCGCGCTCTGGCACCAGGCGCCCGACATCGTCCGGCTGCTGCTCGCCGGGGTCATCTTCGGGGCGACCGTGCTGCTCACCCGCGCGGTGCCCCGCGAGATGTCCGCGCTCCTGCCCGGGCGGCGCTCGTGAGCGGCGCGCCGCGCACGACGCTCGTGGTGTTCAACCACAACGGCCGCGAGCTGCTCGACGAGTTCCTGCCCAGCGTGCTCGCGCAGGATGTGCCCGCGCTCGTGCTGCTGGTCGACGACGGCTCGAGCGACGGGTCACTCGAGCACGTCCGCGCCCGCTGGCCCGACGTTCCGGTCCTCGCCCTCGAGGGCGGGCGCGGCATCGCCGCGACGTTCAACGCGGGCCTGCGGGCGTGCCAGACCGAGCTCATCGCGCTGCTGAACAACGACGTCGCGCTCGACCCCGGCTGGCTGCGCACGCTGGAGGCGACGCTCGACGCGCACCCGCGGGCCGCCTCGGCGACGGGCAAGCTGCTGCGCGCGCGCCAGCCCGAGGTGATCGACGCCGCCGGCGACGTGCTCATGTGGTCCTCGGCGGTGACCGGGCGCGGCTGCGGCGAGCGCGACCACGGCCAGTACGACGCGTCGCAGGAGGTGTTCGCCGCCTGCGCCGCCGCGGCGCTGTACCGGCGCGAGGCGTTCGAGGAGGTGGGCCCGTTCGACGAGTCGCTGGGCTCCTACCTGGAGGACGTCGACTGGGGGGCCCGGGCGAGGCTCGCCGGCTACGGCTGCCGCTACGAGCCGGGCGCGCTCGGCCGGCACCTGCGCGGCGCGACCACCGGCCGCTCGCGCTCGCGCTTCGTGCGCCTGCAGCGCCGAAATCAGCTGCTGGTCATCCTCAAGTTCGCGCCGGCGAGCGCGCTGGCGCGCCACGCCTGGAAGATCGCCGCCAACCAGCTGCTCGTCGGCGCCGCCGCGGTCCGCGACGGGATGGTCGCCGACCAGCTCTGGGCTTGGGGCCAGGTCGCGCGAGCGCTGCCCGCGACCCTGCGCACGCGGCGCCGGCTGCAGCGCGCCCGGCGCGTCGACGTGCGGGAGCTCGATCGCGCCATCCGCGCGACGATGCCCCCGCCCCCGCTCGGCGGCCTGCTCTTCGAGCTCGCCCCGGTCGCCGCCGGCCGGCGCCAGGGCCTGGACGTCTGAGCTCGCCCTCAGCGGGCGCCGGCCACCGCGCGGCGCAGCCGCAGCGAGCGCAGCAGGCCGATCTGCTCGTCGATCGCCGCCGCCGGCGGGCGCTCGTTGGCGGGCACCCCGCGCGCCGCGCGCCAGCCCGCGAGCCGTCCGGCCAGCGAGTCCAGATCGCGGCACGTCGCGACGTCGGCGAGCGAGACGAGCGCCTCGGTCGCCAGCGTGCGGGCGGCGTGGCGGCCGTGCAGCACGCGGTAGCGGCGCAGCAGGTAGCCGCGGCTGAAGCCCGCCAGCCGGCGCTGGCGCGCCGAGCGATGCCCGTAGCTGGCCGACCCGAGGTGCACCGCGACCGCGTCGAGCGCCGCCGCCGCCGGCCAGCCCGCCGCGCGCAACCGCAGCGCGAGGTCGAGGTCCTCCTGGTAGGCGGTGATGCGCTCGTCCAGCCCGCCGCACTGCTCCCACGCGGTGCGCCGATACGCCGCGGCCGCGCCGGTCGGGCCGAGCAGCCGCGGGCTCGGCGACGGCGCGCGCGAGAGCGGCTCGCCGCGCAGGCGGGGAAAGCCGGCGAGCGTCACGTCGGTGGCCAGGCCCGCGCTGTCGATCTGAAGCTCGCCGGGGCGCAGCAGCAGCGGCGTGGCCGACCCCACGCGCGGGTCGGCCCGCAGCGGCGCGAGCAGGCGCTCCAGGAAGTCCGGGCGACAGTCGACATCGTTGTTGAGCAGGACGACGAGCGGCGCCTGGCCGCGGGCCACGCCGCGGTTGCAGGCCTGCGTGAATCCGCGGTTGGCGCCCATCTCGAGCACCCGCACCGCCGGCCACTGCTCGCGCAGGCGCGCCAGCGTGTCGTCGCGCGAGCCGTTGTCGACGATCGTCACCTCGTGCGCCACGGTCTGGGCGGCGAGGTGGCGCAGGCAGCTGTCGGTCAGCGGGTACCCGCCGTGCACGGGGATCACCACGTCGGCGCGCGTGTCCATCGGAGCATTCTCGCGAACGGCATAACCTCCGCCCGCGTGCACGTCGGCCTGAACCTCATCTTCCTGGTCCCCGGCGAGACCGGCGGGATGGAGGTCGCCGCGCGCGAGCTGATCCCGCCGCTGCTGGCCGCGGCGCCCCCGCAGATGCGCTTCACCGCGTTCGTCAACCGCGAGACGGCCGCCGCGCCGGCGGGCTGGCCGAACGAGCTCGAGCTCGTCACCGTCCCGGTCAACGCGCGCGAGCGCGTGCAGTGGGTGCTCGGCGAGCAGCTGCTGTTGCCGCGCCTGGCCCGCCGCGCCGGCGTGCAGCTGCTGCACAGCCTCGGCGGCACCGGCCCGGCCCGCGGGCCCTTTCGCCGGGTGATCACGATCCACGACGTCATCTACGCCCGCCACCCCGAGGCCCACCTGGGGCTGCGCGCCCGCGGGATGGCCGTGCTCGTCCCGCTCGCCGCGCGGCGCTCGGACCGGATCATCACCGTCTCGCACGCCAGCCGCGCGGACCTGGAGGAGCTGCTCGGCCTGGACGGGAGGCGGATCGACGTCGTCCCGAACGGCCTCGGCGCGGTCAGGCGCGGCGCCCCGGGCCCTTTACCCCAAATCCGGGAGCGGCTCGGCCTCCCGGCGGGCGAGGTCGTGCTGTGCCTGTCGGCCAAGCGCCCGCACAAGAACCTGCTCGCGCTGATCGACGCCCTCGCGCTGATCGACGCCGAGCGTCGTCCGGCGCTCGTGATCGCCGGGTACCCGACCGCGCACGAGCGCGAGCTGCGCGGGCGCGTCGCCGCGCTGCACCTGGACGAGCGCGTGCGGATCCTCGGCTGGGTCAGCGACGAGGAGCGCGAGGCGCTGTGGGACCTCGCGAGCGCGTTCGTGTTCCCCTCGCTGTACGAGGGCTTCGGGCTGCCGGTGCTCGAGGCGATGGCCCGCGGGGTGCCCGTCGCCTGCTCGAGCGTCTCCTCGCTGCCCGAGGTCGCCGGCGACGCCGCGCTGCTGTTCGATCCGCGCGACCCGGCCGCGATCGCCGGCGCGACGCTCACTCTGCTCGAGGACCCCGCGCAGGCGCAGCGGCTGCGCGAGCGCGGCCTGAAGCGCGCCGCGCAGTTCACCTGGGAGCGCGCGGCGGCCGGCGTGCTCGACAGCTACGCGCGGGCGCTCGCCTCGTAGCGGGCGAGCACGGTGCTCAGCGAGCGCTCGAGCGAGAGCTCGTCGGCGTGGTCGCGAAACCAGCCCAGCGTCTGCTCGCGCAGCGCCGGGCCGGCGGCATGGATCTGGAGGATCGCCGCGGCGAGGTCCTCCGCGCCGGCGCTCGCGGCGATGAAGCCGTTGACGCCCTCGGCGATGAACTCGGTGGCGGCGTTGTCCTCGCCGGCCACCAGCACGCTCGGCACCCCGTTCGCGGCGGCCTCGACCACGATCAGCCCGTAGCCCTCGCGCGCGGAGGGCAGCAGCAGGCACAGCGCCCGCGCGAGCGCCTCCTGGAGCTCCTCGGTGCCGACGAAGCCCGGCGCGCGGACGCGCCCGGCGGCGTGCAGGCGCGCGATCTCGCGCGCCACCTCCTCGCGCTCGGGGCCGTCGCCGAAGATCACCCCGCGCAGCCCGGGTAGATGGCGGGCGGCCGCGAGCACCGCGCCGACCACCGCGGGCGCGCGCTTCTCGGGGATCAGCCGCCCCGCGAACAGCACCTCGCCGTCGTCCGGCCGCGGCGCCTCGGCGCCCTGGCCCCCGACGAACTGGCCGCGCAGGATCGTCACCTCCCCGCGCAGCCCCTCGCCGCGCAGGCGCTCGGCGTGCAGCCGCGAGAAGCAGAACGCGTGCTGGGGGATGCGCGCGCACACGCGCTGGATCAGCGCGCCGATCGCGCCGCCGCGCGGGCCGAGGTAGTCACGCCAGTAGCTCGCGCTCCAGACCTCGTGCCAGTCCACCACCAGGCGAAAGCGGCGCAGCGGGCGGACCGCGCCGGCGGCGAGCAGCGAGAAGTAGGGAAACGACGCGGTGTGGACCACGTCGTAGCGCTGGCCGCGGCGCAGCAGGTGCCAGAACACGCCCACGCCGAACGCCACCGGCGGCAGGATGCGCCGGCGCCCCTCGTGATAGAGCGCCATGCGCGGCCCGGCGACCTGCACCCGCACCCCCGGGCCGGCGTCGGGCACCACGCCGCGATCCCACTGGCGCAGGGTCAGATAGGTCACCTCGTGGCCCTCGCGGGCGAGCCGCTCGCCGAGGTTGCGGTACCAGCGCTCGGCGCCGCCGACGGTGTAGGGGAACAGGCAGTCGTAGACCAGGCAGACCCGCATCGGCGCGGAAAGGCTCCCAGACCGCGGGATAGAATGGCCGCGCGCGTGACTTTTTCGCCGTCCGCGCGTTTATGTCCTGGTGCCCGCCATGAGCACGGTCGAGCAGACAACCCCCACGCTGGTCACCGACGAGCCGCCACTCGAGGTCACGGTGCTGATCCCGTGCCTGAACGAGGCCGAGAACATCGAGCAGTGCGTGCGCTCGGCGGCCGCGGCGCTGCTGGACGCCCGCCTGGAGGGCGAGGTCCTCGTCGTGGACAACGCCTCCGAGGACGGCTCGGGCACGATCGCCCAGGCCGCCGGCGCGCGCGTGGTCGTCGAGCCGCGCCGGGGCTACGGCAGCGCCTACCTGGCCGGCTTCGCCGCCGCCCGCGGGCGCTACATCGTGATGGCCGACGCCGACCTGACCTACGACTTCAACGAGATCCCGCGCTTCGTGACCGCGCTCGCCGACGGCGCCGACATGGCCATCGGCGACCGCATGGACAACATCCAGCCGGGCGCGATGCCCTGGCTGCACCGCTACATCGGCAACCCGCTGCTCAGCGGCCTGCTGAACCTCTTCTTCCGCACCGGCGTGCGCGACGCGCACTGCGGGATGCGCGCGGTGCGCGCCGATGTGCTGCCGCGCCTGGACCTGCGCACGACCGGCATGGAGTTCGCCTCCGAGATGGTCATCCGGGCCTCCAAGGAGCACATGCAGATCGCCGAGTTCCCGATCGACTACCACCCGCGCGGGGGCGAGAGCAAGCTCTCCTCCTTCCGCGACGGCTGGCGGCACCTACGCTTCCTGCTCGTCCACAGCCCGACGTACCTGTTCGTCGTCCCCGGCGCGCTGCTCGCCGGCCTGGGGACGCTGATCTCCGTGCTCGTGCTCGCGGGGGTGAACTTCTTCGGGCGCAACTGGGGTCTGCACACCCTGATCGGCGGGACGATGCTGATGATCGTCGGCACCCAGGTGCTCGCCCTCGGTCTGTGCGCGCACGCCTACGGGACCTACTTCATGGGCGAGAAGGACCCCTGGTTCGATCGGATGCGCGCGCGCTTCCGCCTCGAGCACGGACTCCTGCTCGGGGGCGCGATCTTCACCGCGGGCCTCGCCGCCGGCGTCACGATCGTCGTGATCTGGGCGGGCCGCGGATTCGGGTCGCTCTCGCAGGAGAAGCTCGCGCTCGTCGCGCTCGCCTGCATCATCGTCGGCATCCAGATCTTCTTCTCGTCCTTCCTGCTTTCGATCCTCGGGCTGCGCCGCAACGACCGGCGCGCCGACGAGTAGTCACCAAACCGCCGCGTGACCGGCCCCACGCTAGGGGACACCCTGACGGGCATCGTCGGCCTGCCCGTGGCGGTGTGGCTGACCTCGCTCGGCGTCGGGCTGGCCGCCGAGCGGGTGATCGGGCTGCGGCTGCACAACGCGCTGGTCATCTGCCTGGGGACGTGCGCGATCATCGTCCTCTCACTGCCGCTGTACGCGCTGGGGAGCAGCGACGTGTGGCCGCTGGTGGTGATGATCGTGCTCGGCGTCGCCGGGCTGGCGTTCGCGCGCGACGGCTGGCGGGCGCGCCTGAATCCGGGCGCCCCGGGGATCGCCGCGCTCGGGGTCTACCTGCTGTACATGCTGCCGGTCATCGCCACCGGCCACTGGACGTGGATTGGCTACAACTTCGTCAACGACACGTCGGTGCAGATGGAGCTCGCCGATCACCTGAAGGTCGCGGGCACGCACATGGTGCTTCCGGTGACCAACACGGCGGGGGCGTCGGTCGACAACTACCTGGGCAGTCAGTACCCGCTCGGCTCGCACGCCTACCTGGCCGACCTGTCGGGGCTGCTGCGCACCGGCGTGGACGTGCTCTACCAGGGCTACCTCAGCGCCCTGGCCGCGATCGCCGCGCTCGGGATCTCGGCAGCGGTCTCCTCGCGGCTCGGCCCGCGTCGGGCGATCTGCCTGGGCTTCGCCGCCGCCACCGCCTACCTGACCCTCCAGTACGCCTTCCAGGGCAACGTCAAGGAGCTGGGCACGATGGCGACCTCGGTGAGCGCCGTCGCGCTCGGCGCCGAGGCGATACGCCAGCGCCGCCCCTACGCCGGCGCGGCGCTCGTGGCCTTCCCGCTCGGGGCGACGCTGTGCTGCTACTACGCCGCCGGCGTCCCGTACGTCGCCGCGATGGCCGCGGGGCTCGCCGCCTGGATGCTCGTGGGCGAGCGCCGCCGGCCGAACTGGCGCTGGATCGGGCCGGCGGTGTTCGCGGCGGCCCTCACCGCGCTGCTGTCGATACCGGCGCTGTCGGTCGTCTCGCAGTCCTACCACGTGCTGCACACCGTGCTCAACAGCAGCACGCCGAGCGGGCCGATGCTCGGACAGCTGGCACGGCCGCTGCCGCTGAGCGAGATCAGCGGCGTGTGGCTCAACGGCAACTACCTGCTGCCGATCGTCGCCCAGCCGGCGGGGACGCTCACCGCGATCGCGACCGGGGTGATCTTCGTGCTGATGATCCCGGGGGTCGTGCACTCGGTGGTCAAGCGCGAGCCGGCGGGCTGGCTGGCGTTCGTGATGACCGGCCTGGTGCTGCTCGAGGTCCATCACCGGGTCAGCCCCTACGCCGGCGCCAAGCTGCTGGCCATCGGCTCGCCGACGATCGTGTGGGTCGCCGGGCTGGGACTCACGTGGGTGAGCGGGCGCTGGCTGCTGCGCGCCGCGAGCGCGATCGGCGCCGCGCTGATCTTCGCGGTTCTCGTCGGCGACGTGCTCGCCTACCACCACGACCAGATCGCCCCGACCAAGCGCATGATCGCGATGCAGGACGCGGCCGACCACTTCCGCTCCTCCGGGCCGGTGCTGTTCTGGGAGTCCGACGAGTTCGTGAAGTTCTTCACCCGCCACGCGGCGGCCGACGCCCCGTTCGAGGCGTTCACGCCGATGCAGGCCCAGTTGCGCCAGCCGCTGAGCATCTTCGACGAGTACTACGACATCGACGACGCCACGCTGCCCTTCGTGGAGAGCTATCCGGTGATCGTCATGCGCCGCGGACCAGCCGACAGCCGGCTGCCGGCCAACTTCTCACTGGCCTACGAGAACGAGTACTACGAAGGCTGGGTGCGGCACCCAACGCCGCAGGTCATCAACCACCTGCCGCTGCAGAGCGAGTTCGACGCGACCGCGCCGGCGTCGTGCCCGGCCGTCCAGGCGATGGTCGCCGCGGCGCCCAAGGGCAGCGAGCTGATGGTCTCGCAGCTGCCGCCCAGCGTCGGCTACGACGTACTCACGGCCAAGAGCAGGCCCTACGGTTGGGCGGCCTGGCCGAGCCCGCCCGGCACCGTGATCCCGCTCGGCCCCGGCAACGAGGACGAGCGGGTCGACGTGCCGGCCACCGGCCGCTACGCCGTCTGGGTCCAGGGCAGCTTCCCGCGCCCGGTGGCGGTCGACGTGAACGGACGGCGGGTGGGGTCGGTGTCGGGCATGGACTCGGTCAACCAGTGGGCCAAGGCGGGGACGGTCACCCTCACCAAGGGCGGGCACTCAGTGCGGCTGCACCGCGGCGGCGGGCGGTTCGGGCCGGGCGACGGCGCGTTCGGTGAGATCGGCTACGTCGACCTCACGCAACAGGCTCCCGCGCGGATGTACCCGCTGCCGCTCGATCGTTGGCACAGCCTGTGCGGCCGCACGCTGGACTGGATCGAGGTCGTGCGGCCTTGACGCGGGCCGCTACCCCTTCAGGTGAATCGATTTGGTGAAGGTGCTGCCGTGGGTGAGCGCCATGGTCAGCGTCACGGACAGATCGTGACCGTGCGCCTTGCGGATCAGCTTGAACCCGGGCTTGGTGATGCGGACGGGGACCTTCGCGGTGGTGCTCCTGGGGATGCTGAAGGAGGCGTTGCCGATCGTCTTGTGCTTGGCCGTGAGCGTGAGCCTGCCGGCGCAGGCCGCCGAGGAGCAGAACGCGGCGATCGTCGTGCGCCGCTGCTTGTTGACCCCGTCGGTCTGAGTCGCGAGCTTCAGCGACGCGGTCTTCGGCTTGGGCGTCGAGGACGGCGGCGCCGCAGCGCTGCCGCCGCCCGGGCAGCCGTCCTGGTTGTCCGCGTCGGTGCCGACCTGGACCTGCATCAGCAGCTCCTTGCCGCTCTCCACCCCGTAGCCGCTCGTCGGCGTGGGCGAGGAGCCGGGGGTATATACCGCCCCGAGCCCGGCCGGTCCGATGAACGAGTTCATCTCCGAGCCGGCGACCGGGGCCATGACCTCGAAGGGGACGCCCTGGGGATAGAAGGCCGGGCCGCCCGGGGTGCTGGGCGGCACGTACCCGCCGGAGTCGTTGAAGTCCACGCTCTCGCCCTGCGTGATGCACAGGTGGTCGGTCGGGACGATGGGCACGACCGTGCTCGTCGTGACGCTCCCGCCGCAGAACGGGAAGGTGAACGTCTGGCCGCTCTCGTCGACCTGCATGACGCCGTTGGCGAGCGGCTTGAGGGTTTGCACGTGGACCGTGCCGACCGGGTAGCCGTCGGAGAGCTGGGTCGGCGAGCTGGTGTCCTGGACCGCGCAGCCCTTGACGTTGACGGTGAGGACCGTGCCGCTCACCGGCGAGGTGACCGCGCCGCCGCCGCTCAGCGTCGTGTTCCAGATCGAGGTGTCCGCGGCGTCGTGGGGGTCGGGCGGGATGACTTCGCCGGTACCGGCGGGGTTGGCGCTCGTCGCGCCGTTGGCCGTATCGAGGGTCGGCGTCGCGCTCAGGCTGCTGCCGAAGGTGACCACCGTGGCCCCCGCGCCCGCGGGCAGCAGGAGCAGGGCGACCATGACGGCGGCGAACGCCGCTGCCCACCCCTGTGCTGCTCGATCACGCGTTCCTCGGTTCACGGGCCCCGCGGACATCGTACCGGTGGCTTGCTCGGACGCACGCAGGCCGCGCTCTACCCTCTGGCTCTTGCTCCCCGGATCCCCCGAGCGTTGACCGCGCTGGTCACCGTTGCCATCCCCGTCCGCGACGGCGCGGCCACGTTGCCGGGCGTGCTCTCGGCGCTCGCCGCGCAGGACCCCGGCGCCGGGGTCGAGGTGGAGCTGCTCGTGTGCGATTCGGGCTCGAGCGACGGCTCGGCGGCGCTCGCCGGCGCGGCGGGCGCGCGGGTGATCGAGATCCCGCCGGCCTCGTTCGGGCACGGGCGCACGCGCAACCTGCTGATGGCCGAGGCGCGGGGCGAGCACGTGGCGCTGCTCACCCAGGACGCCGAGCCGGCCAGCGACGGGTGGCTCGCCGCGCTGCTGCGCGGGTTCGCGCTCGCGCCCGATGTGGCGCTCGTCTACGGCCCCTACCGGCCGCGCCCGGCGGCGAGCCCGCTCGTGCGCGCCGAGCTGACGCGCTGGTTTGCCTCGCTCGCGCCCGACGGCGCTCCGCGGATCGACCGGCTCAGCGACGAGGAGCGCGCGCGCCCGCCGGCGGAGCTGTTCGGCCGGCGTACGTTCTTCACCGACGCCAACGCCTGCGTCTCCCGCGCGGCGTGGGAGCGCGTGCCGTTCCGCGAGGTCGCCTACGCCGAGGATCACGCGCTCGCGCTGGACATGCTGCGCGCCGGCCACGCCAAGGTCTATGTGCCCGACGCCGCGGTGCTGCACTCGCACGACTACACGGCGAGCGAGTACGTCCGCCGTTGCTTTGACGAGTGGCGCGCGCTGCACGAGGTCTACGGCTGGCGCGAGCCGGCGAGCCCGCGCGCGCTCGTGCGCAATCTGCGCGGGGAGCTCGGCGCCGCGCGGCGCGAGCTCGGGGCCGGCCCGGCCACCCTGGCCACGGTCGCCGCCCGCCACGGCCTGCGCACGGCGGGCGCACTGCTCGGCTCGCGCGCCGATCGGCTGCCCGCCCGCGCCCGGCGCGCGCTCTCGCTGGAGCGCCGCGCATGATCCGGCGCATGTTCCACACCGCGCGCTACCTGGGCGCGCGCGTGCTGCTCGTGCGCGTGCTCACCGCGCCGCTGCGCCTGACCCCGCTGCGCGAGCGCGTCACGCCGACGGCCGAGCAGGTGCGCCGGCAGGCGGCCCGCCACTGGCTGCGCCGCCAGCGCCGGCTGGCCCGCCGCTGGCAGCGCCACCACCCCGCGACGGTGGTGATCGTCGTGCCCGTCACCGCCGAGGAGGCCCGCGAGCCGGCGCCGCTGCGCCGGCTGCTCGCCTCGCTGAAGGCCACCGTGCCGCGACGGAGCGCCGAGGTGCTGCTGGTCGGCGCCGGCGACGCGCTGGGCGAGCTCGCAGCGGGCATGCGCGTGCTCGCGGCGCCGCAGGCCCAGGGCCGGGCCGAGCTGATCGCCGCCGGGCTGGCGGCGGTCGAGGAGGACCGCGACGTGGTCATCGCCCGTCCGGGGCTCGAGCTCGCGCCGGATTGGCTGGCCATGCTCGGCCGCAGCGCGGCCGGCTCCGAGACGATCGGCATGCTCGTGCCGCGCCTGCTTGCCCCCGACGGGCGCCTGTTCGCCGCCGGGCTCCAGCGCGAGGCGGCGCGCCTGCGCAACCGTTACGTCGGCGCCGAGGCGCAGGACGGCCCGGAGAACGTGAGCGCGGCCGTGCTCGCCGGCGGGGACGAGTGCCTGTTCCTCACCCGCGAGCTGCGCCGGCGGGCCGGCACGCTGCCCGGCGCCGCCGGCGCGCTCGGCCACGCGTGCTGGAGCGCCGGCCTGCGGGTCATCTACTACACCGAGGTCTCCCTGCGCTGGAGTGGCGCGGCGAGCGAGCACGCGGTCCCCGCCGCGTGGGACGCGCCGCGCGCGGCGCGCACCGAGCAGGGGCGCCTGCGCGTCGTCTACGTCACCGAGGACACGGGCGTCGGGGGCGGGCACCGCGTCGTCTTCGAGCACGCCAACGCGCTGCACGAGCGCGGGCACGACGTGCAGCTGTTCGCGCTCTACGGGCCGCCCGACTGGTTCGAGCTGAAGGTGCCCCTGCGGCTGTTCGAGCACTACGACGAGCTGATCGCCGCGCTCGCCCCGCTCGACGCGATCAAGGTCGCGACGTGGTGGAACACCGCGATCCCCGTCTGGTGCGCGAGCGTGATCCGCGGCGTGCCGGTGTACTTCGTGCAGGACATCGAGACCAGCTACTACCCGGACCACGGGCTCGTGCGCGACGCGGTGCTCGAGAGCTATCGCCCGGAGTTCTCCTTCCTGACCACCTCGAGCTGGAACCAGCAGCAACTCGCGGCGCTCGGCCGCACGGCGACGATCGTCGCCCCGGGAATCGACGCGAGCGTCTTCTCGCCGCGGCCGGACACCGCCCGCGCGCGGGCCGAGCTGCTCGCCGTCGGCCGCTCGCAGCCGCTGAAGAACCTCGCGCTGACCAAGGCGGCGTGGCGGCGGTTGCCCGAGCCGCGCCCGGAGCTCGTGATGTTCGGGATCGAGCCCACGCTCGCCGACGAGCCCGGCATGCGCTACGTGACCAAGCCGACCGACGAGCAGGTGGCCGAGCTGATGGCCTCGTGCACCGCGTTCGTGCAGACCTCGGTGCACGAGGGCTTCTGCCTGCCGCCGCTGGAGGCGATGGCCACCGGCGCGGCCGTCGTGTGCACCGACGCGCACGGCAACCACGACTTCTGCCGCGACGGGGAGAACTGCCTGATGCCGAGCGCGAACGAGCAGGCGGTGGCCGACGCGCTCACCCGCGTGCTCGCCGACGAGCAGCTGCGCGCGCGGCTCGGCCGGGCCGGGCGCGAGACGGCCGCCGGCTACGCCTGGCCGCGCCGGGTCGACGCGCTGGAGGCCTTCCTGCAGGAGCTCGCGCCGTGAGCGTCGACCCGCTGCGCGGCCGCTCCCGGCACAGCCCGAGGGGTATCGCGCGGCGCGTCGCGCTCACCTACCGCTATCTGGGCTCCAGGACGGTCCTGGTGCGCCTGCTGCTGCTGCCGCTGCGGGCGACTCCGCTGCGGCGCACGCGACTGGGCGTCGTGCTCATGGGCCCGCGCGGCGCCGCGCGCGAGCGGCGCGAGGCGCAGCGCTGGTACCGCCGCCACGGGCGGCCGGTCGTCGTGGTCATCCCCAGCTACCGCGACGCCGGCGAGGTCGCCGCGCTCGTGCGCTCGATCCGGCGCACCACGCCGCGCGCGCTCGTGCGGATCGTCGTCGCCGACGACGCCAGCGGGCCCGAGCACGTCCGCGCGCTGCGCGCGATCTCCGGGATCGAGGTGCTCGCCGGCGAGGCGAACGTCGGCTTCGCCGCGAACGTCAACCGCGGCCTGCGCGCCGCCGGCGGCGAGCACGACGTCGTCCTGCTCAACTCGGACATGCTCGCCCAGCCGGGCTGGCTCGCCGCCCTGCAGCAAGCGGTGTGCGAGGACGAGCGGGTGGGGATCGCCGCCGCGCGGCTGCTCTACCCCGACGGGCGCATCCAGTCGGGCGGATCGCATCGCAACCTCGGCGCGCCCGAGTGGTTCGACCACCGGTACCGCTTCAAGGCGGCCGCCCACGGGCCGGCCGGGATCGCCGGCGACGTCCTCGCGGTCACCGGCGCGTGCATGTACCTGCGCCGCGAGCTGATCGAGCAGATCGGACTCCTCGACGAGGGCTACGCGATGGCCTACGAGGACATCGACTACGGCCTGCGCGCGTGGCAGGCGGGCTGGCGCGTGCGCTACGTGCCCGCCGCGTGCCTGGTGCACCTCGAGTCGACCACGCGGGGCAGCGACCTGGGCGAGCGCGAGCGCGCCTCCCAGTGCCACTTCTGGGAGCGCTGGGGCGCGTGGCTGGACGAGCGCGAGGTGCGCGCGCCGGACGGGAGGCTGCACGTGGTGTACGTCACCCGCGACACCGGGGTCGGCGGCGGGCACCGCGTCATCTTCGAACACCTCAACGGGCTGCTCGATCGCGGCCACGAGGTGGCGCTCTACACGCTCGATCCGCCGCCGGACTGGTTCGACCTGCGCGCGCCGGTGCGCACGTTCGAGAGCTTCGCCGCGCTCGAGCAGGCGCTCGAGCCGCTGGAGGCGATCAAGGTCGCCACCTGGTGGCAGACGGCGCAGCCGGTCTGGCGCGCGAGCGTGCGCCACGGCATCCCCGTCTACTTCGTGCAGGACATCGAAACCAGCTACTACCCCGACGACGAGCGCCGCCGCAACGAGGTGCTCGACAGCTACCGCAACGAGTTCCGCTACCTGACGACCTCGGGCTGGAACCAGGAGCGACTGCGCGAGCTGGGCCTGGAGGCCGAGCTGATCGCGCCCGGCATCGACCTGCAGACCTTCGCGCCCCGCGCCGGCGAGCGCGCGGCCGCGCAGCTGCTCGCGGTCGGCCGCTCTCACCCGCTGAAGAACTTCGCCCTGACCAGGGCCGCGTGGCGACGCCTGCCCGAGCCGCGTCCGGAGTTGGTGATGTTTGGAAGCGAGGCGGCGCTGGCCGGCGAGCAGGGCACGCGCCACGTCGAGCGCCCGAGCGACGAGCAGGTGTCCGAGCTGATGGGCCACTGCACGGCGTTCGTGCAGACCTCGGCGCACGAGGGCTTCTGCCTGCCGCCGCTGGAGGCGATGGCCACCGGGGCGGCGGTGGTGTGCACCGACGCGCACGGCAACCGCGACTTCTGCCGCGACGGCGAGAACTGCCTGATGCCCGACGCGACCGACGCGGCGGTGGCGGCCGCGATCGCCTCGCTGCTCGCGGACCGGGCGCTGCGCGAGCGGCTGGGCGCGGAGGGGATCCGCACCGCGGCCGAGTACGCCTGGCCTGGCCGGATCGATCGGCTCGAGGCCTTCCTGCGCCAGGCCGCGGCGCCGCGGCGCGTGGACCTGGAGTCGGTCGCGGCGCCCGAGCTGCGCCGCGAAGCCCGCTGAGCCCTCAGATGTCCTCGGCGATGTGACGGGCCGAGAAGTGGAAGACGGTGAAGCCGAGCGCCAGAATGACGACGGTGAGGCTGAGCGGGATCGCCATCCAGGCCCAGCCGCCCGCCGCCGACGCGGCGCTCGGCCCGGCGCCCATCACCGAGTGGCAGAACTGCACGAGCACCACCGCGAGCGGGTTGCACATGTAGATGTGCATGAACGTGTGCTCGGGCAGGCCCAGGATCCGGTGCTTCTCGGTCAGCCGCTGGATCGGGTAGATCACCGGACAGGCGTAGAAGAGGATCTGGTTGACGACCTCCCAGATCGGCTGAAGGTCGCGAAAGCGCACGAACAGCGACGAGAGCAGCATGGCGAAACCCGCCGCGAGGGAGATGAGCAGGATGAGCACGAGTGGAGCCACCAGGAGGCCGACGTGCGGGCGCACGCCCTGCGCGAGCGCGAAGATGGCCACGACGACGAGGTTCATTCCGAGGTTGAACATCGAGGTGAGCACGATCGACAGCGGGATGGCCAGGCGCGGGAACTGGATCTTGCGCACGAGCGCCTCGCGGTCGACCACCGAGCGCACCGAGCCCATCGTCGACTCTCCGAAGAAGGTCATCAGGACCACGTCGCCGAGCAGGACCGCGGGAAAGTGGGGCACCTGCTCGCCCACCTTGATGATCTTGGTGAACACGATGTACAGCACGCCGAAGAGCAGCAGCGGCCGCATCAGCTGCCAGGCGTAGCCGAGCGCCGAGCCGAAGAAGCGCAATCGGAACTCGTTCTTGGCGATCGTGAACGTCAGCTGCCAGAAGCGCCGCGGGTCGTCGTTGAGCGCGCCGGGACCGCGGATGTACCGCCCGCCCCGCTCCGTCGTCGTGCTCACGCGTGCTCCCTGGTCATGGCGGCACAGGGTAGCGTCGGCCTATCCTGGGCCCCCGTGATGCCGCGCGAGATCGTGCCCGCCTCTCGGCAGCCCGCGCCGCGCGGCTCGGTCGTCGTGTGCGTCCTGGGGGAGGGCACCGCTGAGGGGGACAACGCGGCCCTTTCGCAAACGTTGCGCAGTGCGGCCGAGCACACGCCGCCCGAGATCCCGCTGTGGCGGTTTGACCCCGCGCCCGCGGGCTGGGGGGCGGCGCTGGCCACGCTGGCGCCGTGGGCGGGCGAGGCCGACCTGATCCTGGTGGCCGCCGGCGCGCTCGTCGGCCCCGGCGTCGTCGCCTCGCTCCGGGACGCCGCCCACGGCGACGACACCGTCGTGAGCGCGAGCGCCCTGGTCGGCGCCCCCGCGCCGATGCTCGCCGGCCTGCGCCCGCACCTCGCCGGCCTGGACGCGCGCTGCGTGTACCTGCGCCGCGAGGGTATCGAGCTGCTCGCCCCGCTGGGGCTCGACACGCCGGCGGCGTGGAGCGCCGCGGCGCTCGAGCGCGGGCTGCAGCACGTGCTGGACGCCGACGCGGCGGTGGCCTGGATCGGGCCGGCGGACGGCCCGCCGCCGGCCGACGACACCCTGGATGAGAGCGGGGTGCTCGCCCGTACCCGCGCCCTCTCGCGCGCGGCCCGCGACGGCCTGTGGGTCACGGTCGACGCCCGCGCGCTCGGGAAGGTGGCGACCGGCGGGACCCAGGTCTACACGATGCACGTCGTGCTCGCCCTCGCCCGGCGGGCGGACCTGCGCCTGCGCGTGCTCGTCCCGCACGATCTCGACCCCCAGGCCGTCGAGGCGTTCGCGGGGCTCGAGCTCGTGACCTACGAGCAGGCGGCGCGCGGCGAGGTCGAGCGCTGCGATGTCGTCTTGCGCCCCCAGCAGGTCTTCGACGAGCCCGACCTGGCGCTGCTGCGGCCGCTCGGAGAGGCGATCGTCATCGTCCAGCACGACCAGATCGCCTACCGCAACCCGGCCTACCACGGCGACGAGCACCTCTGGCGGCGCTACCGGCGCGCGTGCCGCCTGGCCTTCGATGTCGCCGACCGGGTCGTGTTCGTCTCCGAGCACGCGCGCCGGCAGGCGCTGCAGGAGGGGCTGATCGACGCCGAGCGGGGCGTCGCCGTCGGCCACGGCGCCGATGAGGCCTGGCATCGGCGCCCGGCGAGCCCGCGCCCGCCCGCGCCGGCGCCCGCGAGCCCGTTCCTGCTCTGCCTGGGCTCGGATCTCGCCCACAAGAACCGGCCGTTCGCGATCGCGCTGCTCGCCGAGCTGCGCGCGCGCCACGGTTTCGCCGGCGAGCTGGTGCTCGCCGGGGCGCACGTGCCCCACGGCTCCTCGACCGAGCAGGAGCGCGACCGCGATCCCGCGCTGCCGGTGATCGATCTGGGCCCGGTCGAGGAGAGCGAGCGCGCGTGGCTGCTCGAGCGCGCCGCGGCGGTCATCTACCCGACGCTCTACGAGGGGTACGGCATGCTGCCGCGCGAGGCGGCGCGCGCCGGGGTGCCGTGCCTGTACGCGCCCGTGACCGCGCTGCTGGAGAGCGCCGGGGCGCGGGCGGCGACGCTCGTCCCCTGGGACGCCGCGGCCAGCGCCGCCGCGGTCGCGCCCCTGCTGCAGGCCGGGCCGGCGCGCGAGGCGCACGTCGCCCTGCTGCGCGAGCGGACCGCCACGCCGAGCTGGGATGAGATCGCCGAGCGGCTGCGCGACGTGCTCGTCGCGGCGATCGCCGGCCCGCGCCGGGGCGGGGCGGCCCGTGCCTGGCAGGAGCTCCCGCGCGAGGCCTATCTGGACGAGGTGTCCCGGGCCCTGGCCGCGCTGCGCGACGACGTGGGCGCGCTCGCGGGGCCCGAGAACGGTGGCCTGCTCGACGCCGAGACCCGGCGCGGGCTCGTGCGGATCGCCGCCCGGCCCGCGCTGCGGCGGCTGCTGCTGGCCCCCGTACGCCTGCTCGGCCGGCCCCGGCGCCGATGAGCCGCGGCACCGGTGATGCCGCTACCCTCGCCTCGTGGCTGCCGAGCCGATGCCCATCTCCACGCGGCTGGAGATCCCCGGTTTCGAGGTCGTCGAGGACCTCGGCGTCTGCTTCGGCCTGGTCGTGCGCAGCATGGGCCTCGCGGGCTCGGTCGTCGCCGGCGTGAAGGCGCTGCGCCGAGGAGAAGTGTCCCAGTACACCAAGCTGCTGGAGGACAGCCGCCGCCACGCGATCGACCGGATGATCGAGAACGCGCGGCTGATCGGCGCCGACGGCATCGTCGCGATGCGCTTCGACTCCTCGGAGATCGACCGGCACCTGACCGAGATCGTCGCCTACGGGACCGCGGTGCGGTTGCAGCGTGCCGGATGAGCCCTCGGGCGCGCCCGGCGAGCGCGAACGCGAGCACCTGGCCGCCACCCTCGGCGCCCACTACGCCGCCGGACACCTCGAGCTCGGCGAGCTCGACCGCCGCTTGGAGCGCCTGCTCTCCGCCACGAGCATGGCCGCCGCGGCCGCGGTGCTCGAGGGCCTGCCCGCGCTCGAGGACCGCGCGCCGCCCCGGCGCCGCTGGCGGGTCGGGCGCCACGGCGAATCCAAGCAGCCGCAGCCGGGTTGGATACCGACGTTGGAGCGGTTTCGCGACCCCGGAAGCGAGCGCCTGATGCGCGTGTGGATCGACCCGGCCGACGGGCGCCGGCACTACCTCGCCGAGTAGGGCTCAGCGATGCGCGAGAGCATGCTCGAGATCCTGCGCTGCCCGGCGTGCGGCACCGACCGTCGTCTGGCGCTGGACGGCGCCGCGCAGCGTGACGAGCGCGAGATCCGGGAGGCGACGCTGCGCTGCGGCGCGTGCTCGGCGACCTTCCCCGTGCGCGAGGGCATCGTCGAGCTGCTGCACGACCCGCCCGACCACGTCACCCGCGAGGCGGCCGGCCTCGAGCGGTTCGCCGGGGTCATGCGCAACGACGGCTGGGGCCGCGAGAAGATCCGCTCCCTGCCCTACGTGGAGGACGGCTACTGGTACGTCCAGGCGGTCTCCTTCGAGCGGATCATGGCCCAGACGCCGTTCCAGGCCGGACAGCGGCTGCTCGACGTCGGCTCGAACACCTGCTGGGCGAGCGCGCGCCTGGCCGGGCGCGGCCTGGACGTCGTCGCGCTCGACATCGCCCTCGCCGAGATGCAGGGGCTGCGCACCGCCGAGTACTTCATCGGCGAGGAGGGGCGCTACTTCGAGCGGCTCCTCTCGACGATGGCCGCGCCCGCGATCGCCAGCGAGAGCATGGACTGGGTCTTCTGCACCGAGGTGCTGCACCACAACGACCGCCGCGCGCTGTTCGGGACGCTGCGCGAGCTCTACCGCGTGCTGCGGCCGGGCGGGCAGGTCCTGGTGGCCAACGAGCCGCTGCGCTTCCTGTTCAAGCCCAAGCTCGACCACGCCCGCGACGTGGAGGAGTTCGAGGGGCACGAGCACGTCTACTTCATGCCCGAGTACGTGCTCGCCGCCCGGCGCGCCGGGTTCTCGCTCTCGCTGCACGCGCCGCCGTACGACACGTTCTCGGATCGCGCGCGCTGGGTGCTGCGCCATGTGCCGCACTCGCGCCGGCCGCTGCTGGCATGGAAGGCGTTGGTGGTCGGCGACATGAACCTGCACATGACGTGCACCAAGCCGGCGCACTGATCAGCGCACCGCCCGCGCTACGTAGGATTGGCCGACCTGTGAACGCCTCCGATCCAACCCGCGTCCGCTCGCAGCTTCGCGCGCTGTTCGGACGCGCGCTGCGCGCGAGCCGCGCCGACGCACAGCTCGTGCGCGCCCTGCAGGCGCAGGACGCGCGGCTGGCCGCCGTCGAGGCCGGGGTCGCGCGGCTGCGCGGCGAGCTGGCCCTGGTGCACGACCGGCTCGAGGCCCAGCAGGAGTTCGGCGCCGAGCTCACCGCCGCGCTCGAGGAGCTGCGCCGCACGCTGGGCGAGCACCGCCACCCATGAGGTTCGTGAGCCTGATCGCGCCGGGGCAGCTGCCCCAGGCGCAGGTGCTCGCGCGGTCGCTGCGGCGTGCGCACCCCGACGCGACCCTCGAGGGGATCGTGATCGGCAGCCCGCCGGCGAGGGCCGAGCCCGCGCTGGGGCTGCGCTCGGTGGCCGACGAGCTCGGGCTGGACCCCGGCACGCTGCTCGGGCGCCACGAGACCGGGCCGCTGCTCGCCCTGCTCGTGGCCGAGCTGCTCGGCGCCGCGCGCGAGCCGATCGTCCATCTCCCGGCCAGCACGCTGGTCACCGCCCCCCTGGAGCCGCTGTTGGGCGAGCTCGAGCGCCACCCCGTCGTGCTCGTCGCCCGCACGCGCCGCGATCCGCCCGACGACGGCCTCGAGCCCACGCCCAAGCAGTTGCGCGAACAGGCCGGGCGCATCTCGCCGGTGCTCATGGCGGTCGACGGCAGCGAGGGGGCGCGCCCGTTCCTGCGCTGGTGGCGGGGGCGGCTGGCGCGCACGCTCGGCACCCTCGACGGCTACGCGGCCGACCGGCGCCAGCGGCCGTGGGCCTACCGCTTCCTGGAGATCGCCCCGAGCCGCTTCTCGATCCCGGTGCTCGAGGATCCCGGGGTCGGCGTGAGCCAGTGGAACCTGCACGAGCACGCCATCGGCGCGGGCCCGACCGTCGACGGCGGCGGCCCGCTGCGGCTCATCGACCTCGAGGGGTTCGACCCCGAGCGCCCGTGGCAGCTCGGTCCGCGGGCCGCGCGGGTGCAGCTCAGCCGCGAGCCGGCGCTCCAGGTGCTCACCCGCCGGTACGCCGGGGAGCTGCTTCAGGCGGGCTTCGAGGCGGACCCGCGGCGGCGGGGAGAGATCGGCCGCGAGCTCGCCCCGGGGATCGTCTTCGACCCCCGGCTGTCGAACCTGCTCGGTCAGGCGCGGGCGTTGGGCGAGGACTTCGGCGACATCTTCTCGCCGGCGGGCTTCGAGGCCTTCCTGGACTGGCTGCGCGGCCCGGGGGCCCGGGGCGCTCAGCACGGCGTCAGCCGCTACCTGTACGAGGTCTGGCGCGAGCGGCCCGACATCCCGGAGGCCTATCCCGATCTCGACGGGCGCGATGGACCGCAGTTCACCGGATGGTGCCGCGTGTACGGGCGCTCGGAGATGAACCTTCCCGAGGCGCTCCTGCCTCCGCCGCCGGCGCATGTAGGTCCCGAGCTCGAGCCCGAGCAGCTCGGCGTGCGGCTCTCGGGCTACCTGGGTCACACGCTCGGACTCGGCGCCGCCGCGCGGGCCTACGCGGCCGCACTGCAGGCCGCGGGCGTTCCGGTCACCACCGCGACCGTGTCCCTGGACCACCTGCAGCTGGGCATGGAGCTCGACGAGGGCTACGGGCGCTCGCAGTTCGCCGAGCTCGCCCACGACGGACGCAACCGCATCGAGCTGATCGCGGTCAACGCCGACGAGCTTCCGGGGTTCATCGACCGGGCCGGGCGGGCGGGACCGCAGTCCCTGCAGGGGCCGCGCGTGGCGATCTGGGGATGGGAGACCGACACGATCCCGGACCGGTGGAAGTGGGCCTATCCGCTGGTCGACGAGATCTGGGTCTACTCGCGCTTCGTGGCCGGCAACCTCGGGCGGATGGCGCCGGTGCCGGTCGCGTGCCTGCCGCCCCCGGTGAGCATGCCCTCCACGAGCGAGCGGCTGCGCCTGGACGTTCCCGACGGCTTTCTGTTCCTGTTCGTCTTCGACTACCTGTCGACCCTGCCCCGCAAGAACCCGGTCGGCCTCGTGCGCGCCTTCCAGCGCGCGTTCGCGCCCGGAGAGGGGCCGCAACTGCTCATCAAGACGATCAACGCGCCGCTTCGCCCGCTCGCGCGCGAGGAGCTGCGCTGGGCCATCGAGGACCGCGCCGACATCCACCTGATCGACCGCTCGCTGTCGACCGCGCAGCGCGACGCGCTGATGAACGGGTGCGACTGCTACGTCTCGCTGCACCGGGCCGAGGGCTTCGGGCTCACGCTCGCGGAGGCGATGGCGCTCGGCAAGCCGGTGATCGCGACCGGCTTCTCCGGCAACGTCGATTTCATGAACCCGTCCAACAGCCTGCTGGTCGACTACCGCCCGGTGCGCGTCGGTGTGGACGTCGAGATCTACCCGGCGCACGCCGTCTGGGCTGAGCCCTCGGTCGAGCACGCGGCGGCGCTGATGCGCCGCGTCGTCGAGGATCCGCACACGGCGAGCACGCTCGGCGAGCGGGCGGCCGCGGACATCGCGCGCCAGCTCAGCCCCGAGGCCACCGGCCGGGCGATGCGGGCGCGGCTCGAGCTGCTGCTCGCTCGGAGCGAGCAGTGACCGGCACCTTCCTGGTCGAGTGGCTGGGCTTCCCGGCGGCCATGCTCGCGATCTGCGCCGGGCTCGGGCTGCTCGTCGCGCGCATCTCCGGGCACCTCGACGCGCTGCTGGTGCTTCCCGTCGGCCTGGCCACCGCGTACACGGTGGGCGTGATGACGACGGCGGGGCCGACGCTCGCGCCGGGCGGCGGCTGGGTGATCGCCGGCCTGGCCGCGATCGGCCTGCTGCTCGCGCTGCGCTCGGGGATCCCGCGGCCGGCGCGTTCGCAGCTGCGGGCCGCGGCGTGGCCGGCGCTTGCGGCGCTCGGCGTCTTCCTCATCGTCGGCGGTCCGGTCATCTCCGGCGGCCAGCCCTCGTACACGGGCTACCTGCACATCGTCGACATCGGCCACCAGTTCGATCTCGGCGCGCACGTCGCCGACGCCGGTCGCCAGGCGCTGCCGCCCGTCGTCCCCGGCGGCGCGTTGCCCTCGGGCGCCAACGAGGTGGTGAGCGGCTTTCTCGCCGCCGGCTACCCGGTCGGCGGCCAGTCGCTGGTCGCCCTGCTCGGCAACCTGATCGGGACCGATCAGATCTGGCTCTGGCAGCCGTTCATCGCCTTCGTCGCCGCCATGGGCGCACTCGCCGCCTACCGGCTCGCCGGCCAGCTGATCGGGCCCCGGCCGCTGCGCGGGGTCGCCGCGCTGATCGCGCCCCAGGCCAACATCCTCTACGGCTACACGATCGACGGCGGCATCAAGGAGATCTCCTCGGCGATCTTCCTGCTGCTCTCGGCGGCGATCCTCGTCGACGGCCGGGCGACGGTCGCCCGCTGGCGCCGGCCGGTGCCCCTCGCGCTCGCCCTGTCGGCGGCGCTCGCGTCGATCAGCCTGACGATCGTGCCGTGGATCGGCATGCTCCTCGCGGTCACCGGCATCGGGACCGTGTTCGGAGAGCTGACCCAGTGCGGGCGCGTGGTGCTCGCCCGCTGGCGCCACCGGGCCGCCGAGCGCTGGCCGGTCCCTCCCTGGCGAGTGCTCTTCGGCTGGGGAGAGCTGTGCGCGCTGACCGCGCTGCTCTCGTTCCCGGCGATCAGCGTCGCCTCGAAGGCCGCGGCGGTCGCGTCCTCGAGCAACGTGCTCCCCGGGAACGGCAACCTCGTCGGGCCGATGCCGGTCTCGGCCACCAACGGCGTGTGGATCACCGGCGACTATCGCTTCCCGCTCGCGCTCGGGCACGCGCAGGTCACGCACGCCGCCGCGGTGCTCGTGCTCGTGCTCGCCGTGGTCGGCACGATCGCCGCGATCCTTCGCCGGCGCTGGCCGCTGGTCGCCCTCGCCGCCGCGGGCGCGGCCGCCCTGCTCTACATCTTCGGCAAGTACGACAGCGGCTGGCTGCGCTTCAAGGCCGAGTGCGTGACCGCGCCGATCTCGCTGCTGCTCGCGTTCAGCGGGGCGGGCGCCCTGCTCTCCTGGCGCCGGGCGCGGCCCGCGGTCGGCTGGATCGCGCCGGTGGTGGCGTCGCTGCTGATCGCCGGCGCGGTGCTGTGGGGCAACGCGCTCGAGTACCACGACACCACGCTCGCCCCCTACGAGCCGCTGCACGAGCTCGAGGACATCGGAAACCGCTACGCCGGCAACGGGCCCACGTTCTATCCGGCATTCGATGAGGTGGCCGAGTACCTCCTGCGCAAGATGACGGCGTTCTCGACCGAGGACCCGCCGCTGAACCACCCGATCGACTTCGTCGGCGGGTATCCGACCCAGTTCTTCCAGCTCGACCTCAACACGATCAGCGCCACGTACCTGGCGCTGCTCAAGTACATCGTCCAGCGGCGCTCCCCGGGCTACTCGCGGCCGCCCGGCGACTTCACGCTGGTCGACCGGACGCGCTACTTCGACGTCTTCGAGCGGACCGGCAGCCCGACGCGGATCTTCGCCCACCTGCCGCTGGCGGGCGCGCCGCGCACCGCGGCCGTGTGCCGCAGCGCGCAGGCCCAGCTGCGGGCGGCCGGGCCCGGCGCGAGCATCGACTACGTGGTCGACCCGGACGCGGTCCAGATCATCGCTCCGCTGATGGCGCACTCGACCGACTTCAACGTGCTCGGCGGCGGCGCGTTCGCGCCCACCGGCCCGGGCTGGGCCGAGAGCGAGTTCACCCTCCCGCGCGCCGGGCGCTGGCAGGTCTGGCTCGGCGGCTCGATCGAGCGTCCGGTGAGGATCGACGTGGACGGACGTCACGTCGGGACGGTCGGCTGGATCCCGAGCTACCCCTTCCAGTACGCGCAGGCCGCGACGCTCACGCTGTCCGCCGGGCCGCACAAGCTCTACCTCTCCCGCGGAGGCGGCTCCCTGCGCGGCGGTAACGGCGACGGGTTCGACGAGTCCAATCGGACGATCGGGCCGATCGAATTCTCCCAGGGGGCGATGGCCGAGCAGCCGATCACCTCGGCACCCGGGAGCGCGCTGCCGCGACTGTGCGCCGATGGCCAGCCCTGGAGCTGGCTGGAGATCCTGCGCGGATAGCGCGGATATTCTGGCAAGCAGATGAGCAAGCAGATGATGTTGAGGGCGGAGCATCTGAGCAAGACGTTCCACATCCCCGAGGAGCGCGCGCACACGCTCAAGGAGCGAGCGCTGCACCCGCTGCGCAACCGCCGCCACACCGTGCTGGAGGCGCTCAAGGACGTCTCCTTCGAGGTCGAGCAGGGAGAGTTCTTCGGCATCATCGGCCGCAACGGCAGCGGCAAGAGCACGATGCTGAAGTGCATCGCGGGCATCTACCGGCTCGACGAGGGCGAGGTCTGGGTCGGCGGGCGGATGTCGACGTTCATCGAGCTCGGCGTCGGCTTCAACCCCGACCTGGCCGCCTACGACAACGTCGTCCTGAACGGGATCATGCTCGGGCTCACCCCCAAGGCGGCGCGGGAGCGCTACGAGCAGGTGATCGACTTCGCCGAGCTCAAGGAGTTCGAGAACCTCAAGCTCAAGAACTACTCCTCCGGGATGCACGTGCGACTCGCGTTCTCGGTCGCCATCCACGTCGACGCCGAGCTGCTGATCATGGACGAGGTGCTCGCCGTCGGCGACGCCGCCTTCCAGCAGAAGTGCTTTGACGTGTTCAGCCGCATGCGCGACGAGGGCAAGACGATCGTCCTGGTCACCCACGACATGGGCGCCGTCGTGCGGTTCTGCCATCGCGCGCTGCTGCTCGAACGCGGCAACGCGGTCGCGCTCGGCACCCCCCAGGACGTCGCCGATCAGTACCTGGAGCTCGCCTTCCGCCGAGAGCACACCGCGATCGAGCCGGACATCGGCGTCGCTCGGCTCGGCGACGGCGCAGCGCGCGTGACCGACATCTGGGTCGGCCACAGCGCGGAGAGCGCCCAGGCCTACGCGCAGCAGGGGCGGCCGCTGACGATCAAGGTGCTCGTGCAGTTCCACCAGGCGGTCACCGATCCGAGCGTCACGCTGCGCATCATCAACGAGGAGCGTCAGGTCGTCATCGTCGGCCGGACCGATCTCCAGCACGAGCGCAGCGGCGCCTTCCATGCCGGAGACCGGGCCGAGTTCGCCTTCTCGATGCACAACATGCTCGCCCCGGGGCGATACCACACCGGGGTCAGCATCGCCCGTCGCGGCAGTGGCGTCGATCGCATGGACACGATGCACGGCGGTCTGTCCTTCGTGGTCATCGGCACCGTGAAGAGCGGCGGGCTGATCGAGGTTCCGGTGGAGACCGCCGTCCGGCGCCGTGACTCGATCCCCCTCCCGACGGCGTGAGCCGGACCGACCGCCTCACCTACGCCGCGCTGCATGAGCTGATCGCGCGCTACGAGGGCTACGACGACGGGAGCCTGACCCGCTACGAGCACCGCGTGTTCTCGCAAAACGGCGAGGACGGGGTGATCGCCGAGATCCTGCGGCGCATCGGCTGCGCCAACCGCTGGTTCGTGGAGTTCGGCGCCGAGACCGGCGCCGAGGCCAACTGCGTGACGCTGGCCGACGTCGCCGGCTGGTCGGGGCTGTTCATGGAGGCGGGAGAGGACCGCTCCAACGAACTGCGGCGCAAGTACCGCGCGTACCGGAAGATCACCGCTCAGCGCTCCTTCGTGACGGTGGACAACATCGAGGAGCTGTTCGCCGCGGCGGGTGCGCCGAACGACCTGGACGTGCTCTCGATCGACGTCGACGGCAACGACTTCTGGCTCTGGCGCGCGCTGACCAACTACCGCCCGCGGCTGGTGGTGATCGAGTACAACGCCGACTTCGACCCGCGCCGGAGCTTCGTGCAGGACTACGACCCCGAGCGCATGTGGGACGGCACGGTCCACTACGGCGCGTCGCTGGGGGCGCTCGAGTGGCTCGCCGAGACCAAGGGCTACCGCCTGGTTCACACCGAGCTGAGCGGCAACAACGCGTTCTTCGTCCCGGTCGAGTTCGCGGCCGAGTTTCCCGGCGAGGTGCCGCGGCGCGGCCCGAACTTCTGGCTGACCGGCGACTCCCATCCGCCGCACCCGCCGGCGCCGCCGCGCTACCTGGAAGTGCCTGGCGACCTGTGATCTGAAAGCCTGCCGCCTGTGCCCCAGCTGCCCACCCGCATCCCCGGCCTCGTCCTGCTCGCGCCCCAGGTCCACGGCGACCACCGTGGCTTCTTCGTGGAGACCTACCGGGCCTCGGACGCCGCGCTGCGGGGCGTGGAGTTCGTCCAGGACAACCACTCGCGCTCGCGGCGCGGCGTGGTGCGCGGGCTGCATCTGCAGATCGGCGCCGGCATCGGCAAGCTCGTGCGCTGCGGCCGGGGGGAGATCTTCGACGTGGCCGTCGACGTCCGGCGCGGCTCGCCCCACTACGGTCGTTGGGAGGGCTACGTGCTCGACGACCGCGCCCACCGCCAGCTGTACGTGCCGGCGGGCTTCGCGCACGGCTTCTGCGTGCTCAGCGACGTGGCCGACGTCTTCTACCGCCAGACCGGCTACTACGACCCCGATCTCGAGCGCGGCATCGCCTACGACGATCCGGAGGTCGCCGTGGAGTGGCCGCTGCCGGCCGCCGAGCTGATCGCCTCCGAGCGTGACGCGGGCGCGCCGCGGCTGGCCGAGGCGGCCGCCGAACTCCCCTTCGTGTTCGACGGCTGACGCCCCGCGCCAGCGCGCCCGCGGGCCCGATCCGCCTATCCTTCCGGCCAGATGGCTCGCCGACTCTCCAGCCTGCGCGAGCGTCGCCTGACCCCGTCGCAGTACGTGCGGGTGGCGGACCTCGGCGTCGGCGCATTTGTGCTGATCGTCATGACCGGCGCCGCGGTGCGGCTCAGCGGCTCGGGCCTGGGCTGCCCGAACTGGCCCCGCTGCTTCGGCCGCGTCTACCCGCCGGTGCAGAGCCACGCGCTGGTCGAGTTCTCCAACCGCATGGTCACCGTCCCGGTGTGCATCATCGCCTTCGCGGCGTACCTGCTGGCCTTCCGTCGCGAGCCCTACCGCCGCGATCTGGTCTGGCTCTCCTCGCTGCTGCCGCTCGGCGTGCTCGCCCAGGCCGTGCTCGGCGGCCTGACCGTGCGCGGCGCGCTGGACTACGGCTGGGTGATGGGCCACTTCGGGCTGTCGATGCTGTGCATCGTCGCCGCCGCGGCGCTCGCGTGGCGCGCGCGCCGGGAGCCCGGCGCGCGCCCGGCCACCGAGGATCGCCAGCTCGTCTGGCTGGTGCGCGGCGTGTGCGGACTCGGCGCCCTGACGCTGTTCGCGGGGACCGCGGCGACCGCGGCCGGCCCGCACGCCGGCGGCTCGCCCGGCCAGCGCATCAACCGCCTGGACTTCGACGGGCGCGCCACGATGGACTTCGTCATCCACCGCCACGCGGAGATCGGATTCGCCTTCGGGGTCGCCGCCCTGGCCGCCTACTGGCTCGCGGGCCGGCGCGGCGCCTCGCCGGGCGTGCGCGGCACGCTGCGCACGCTGTGCCTGCTGCTCGCCGCGCAGGGTGCGGTGGGCATGATCCAGTACCAGAGCCACCTGCCGAGCGAGATCGTGTGGGTCCACGTGAGCCTGGCCGCGGTGACCTGGCTCGTGGCGGTGTGGGCGGCCGCGGCGGTGGGTCGCGTCGCGCCCGCACGCGTGCCCGAGGAACGGCCCGCCGAGCTCGCGCGCGTCCCGGCGTAGCGCGGACCGCGCTTTCGCGGGCTGGCAGGGGCTGCGGAACGTGAATTCCGCGGTCATACGGGCTTGTTGCGCGAGTTCGGGCAGACGTGCGGGCCGCGTTTGCGTCAGTCTCTGCGGGGCGGGCCCCCGGCGGGCTCCCTGTGGCGAGGCGTATCGGCAGCGTCGTGGGCAGCCGCTACCCTGGCCGCCGTACCGTCCCTAGAGAGGAGCGCACACAGTGACCAAGAACGAGTTGGCCGATAAGGTCGCCGCTCAGACCGGGCTGGCCGCGAGCCAGGCCCGCGAGGTGCTCGAGGCGGCACTCGAGTCCGTGTCTTCCGAACTCGCCAGCGGGGGCGAGGTGTCGCTCGCCGGCTTCGGGAAGTTCAGCGTCAGCCACCGCTCCGCGCGCGAGGGTCGCAACCCCTCGACCGGGGAGACGATCCAGATCGCCGCGAGCAAGGCGGCGAAGTTCACCCCGGCCGCGGCCCTCAAGAAGCAGCTGAACGGCTGACGCCCGCGGCCTGAAGGCCACGAGCGCCACGCGCGCCCCACCAGGGGGCTGCGCGTGGCGCCGTTGCACCCTGCCCGTCCGTCAGCCTCCGCCACAGAGGCTCCGTCACCGCTCACAACGGCAGTGCGCGGACGCGCCGACAGGTCTGGCAAGGGCGATCGGACGAACGTTCGACGCGCCTGCCCCGACGCCCGCCGAGCGGACCTCTTCGGTGCCCCTCAGGAGGCCTTAAGGGCGCTCCCTCATGCTCCCCGCAGCGCCGAACCCCAACCGAAGGATGGGAACCATGAAGCGAGGCCGCGCCGGTCATTACCGCTCGCTTGAGCACTTCTACCGGGCCGACGGTCGCCGACAGGCGTCCGAGGAGCGAGACATGGGCTTGTGGTGGCGCGAGAGCAGCGACGAGCCGCTGCACCGCGCCGCCTGGGTGCGCGACACCGGTGAGCTCTACCTGGTCCGCCTGGGTCCCGGCCCCGAGGGTGGGACGGTCGAACTGCTCGGCTTCGCCCTGGACGAGCCCGAGCTCGAGCGCGCGCTGGTCGGCTGGCAGGAGCGCTGCGGTCGTGAGCGCTCGCTCAGCTGGCTGCGATCGCGCGCGGCGCACCTGCGGCCCGCACTGATCGCCCGTCCTCGTCGCGTGGTCGCCTTCGCGGCGACGCCCTGACGAGGACGTCCTCCCCGGTCCGCCGGAACGAAACGGTGGGAGGGGTCCGGGCCTGCGCCGAACCCCTCCCGTCCGTCCCGCTTTCAACGTCTGAGGTCAGGAGGTCTCGATCTGAATCGGGGTGTCCGGGGTGATGCTGGCGCCGCCGCGCAGCCCGTGGATCTCGGCCCAGAAGGTCCGGCGGCCGGCCTCGGCCGAGATGTAGTACATGCGGACCGCGTCGCGGTGGTTGGCCTTCAGCGTGCGGACGGCGGCGCGGTAGGTGATCTTCGCCTCACGGCAGGCCAGCTCGGTGGCCGGCGGGGCGCACGCGGTGTCCTTGGCCATCAGCGCGTTCTGCAGCCCGGTGGCGTACGTGCTCTGGGCGCCCTGCACCGCGGTGACCGCGCTGTTGAAGCTGTTGGTCAGGGCGGTGCAGTCGGCGTCGACCTGCGCGGTCTCGCCCGCCAGCTTCGTGGGCGGGTTGCCGGCTTCGGTGCGCGTGCACAGGTGATTCGCGCGCGGATAGGTCTGGGCGAAGGACTTGCTCCCAGCCTTGGCGTCGGCGGCCGCGGGCAGCAGGGCCAGCGGGACGGTCAGGGCGACGGCCGCGAGGGTCGAGCGGGAAATGGGACGGAACATGGGCCAACGGCTCCTTGCTCGGGCGGTGGGCGCTGCGCTCACCACATGGACTGGACGCCGGTAGAAACACGCCCACCCCCGCCGTGGTGCGGAATCGGCGTTGCGAGGTCGTCAGCAACCGTTGACGCAACGGGTGCGCCCTCTCTGTCAACGCCCCGCGGGAGGTGCGTTGCTGGGGAACACCATCAGGCCGCCGCAGCAACACACCCGATCCGGTGCGACCCCGTGTGTTGCTGTGGACGCCCTGTAGGCGCCCAGAGAAACACACCCCGAACAAACCGACGCCGCCCGCCTTCCTCGTCGCCCATGAGCACCCCTTGCGCAAAGAACGAGAAGCGGGGCCCGTCGCGTCGACGGGCCCCGCTTGGAATCCCATCTCTGGCGGCGCTAGTGGTGCCTCCGGTAAATCCGGTCGTCGATTCGCGAGCGAAAATCGAGCATGGCCAGGACGCAGGGAGCCGGAATAGCAGCGCTATTTCGGCTCCCGAGGACGCCGCCAGGCGAAGATTTGCAGCCGCGAAGCGGG
>DATAWZ010000038.1:0-6276 GCA_036266975.1 Solirubrobacteraceae bacterium | reverse complement strand
CGCCCTGGCCCTCGAGCTCTCCGGGCGCGGCGCGCGGCTGGCGATCAGTGACGTCAACCCCGACGGCCTGGCCGAGACGGCCCAGCGGATCGGCTCGGAGGTCCACCAACAGGTCCTGGACGTCGGCGACCGCGACGCGGTCGAGGCCTACGCCGCGGCGATCGCCGAGCACTTCGGCGTCGTGCACCAGCTCTACAACAACGCGGGGATCGCCTTCTCGCGCTCGGTGCTGGAGAGCGAGTACGCCGACTACGAGCGCCTGTTCGCGGTCAACCTGTGGGGCGTCATCCACGGGACCAAGGCGTTCCTGCCCCACCTGGTCGCCTCTGGCGACGGGCACCTGATCAACGTCTCCAGCCTGAACGGCTACATGGCCCAGGCCCAGATGACGCACTACTGCACCTCGAAGTTCGCCGTGCGCGGCTTCACCGAGTCGGTGCGCATGGAGATGCTGCGCGACGCGCTGCCGGTGCAGGTCAGCTGCGTGCACCCCGGCGGCATCAAGACCAACATCGCCAATGCGGCGATGGAGCGCGCCCGCGAGCTCGGCCTGCCGGTCACCGAGGCCGAGGAGCGCCGCCGCAAGCTCTACAACGAGAAGCTGCTGCGCATGGACCCCGCGCAGGCGGCGCGGATCATCGTCGGCGGCGTGGAGGCCGGTCGCCCGCGCATCCTGGTCGGCAACGACGCGCGCATCGTGGACCTGCTGGTCCGGCTGACCCCCTCGCGCTACCCGCGCGTCGCGATCGCGCTGGACCGTCTCGCCGACCGGTAACCGGTCAGGCGGGGGACACCCGCCGCCGAGGGCGTTGACGGAAGACGATTTGGTGCCTAACCTTTAGCCACCTACTGATTCTTTCCGCGCTCTCCCGTGCCCGCCGAATCCGTCCCCACCCAAGCCTCCCCGCCCGCGCCCGCCAGCGACCGTCTGGACCCCCAGGTCCTGCGGGTCGCGGTCGTCGTCGTGCTCGGCTCGATCATGTCGGTGCTCGACACGACGATCGTCAACATCGCGCTGCAGACGCTTCACGTGAAGCTGCACAGCTCGATCGACGACGTCCAGTGGGTGATCACCGGCTACCTGCTCTCCCTGGCCACGGTCATTCCGCTCACCGGTTGGGCCGCGCGCCGCTACGGCGCCAAGCGCGTCTACCTGACCTCGCTGGTCGTGTTCACGGCCGGGTCGGCGCTCTGCGGCCTGGCCACCTCGACCAGCATGCTCGTCGCCTTCCGCGTCCTTCAGGGGGTGGGCGGCGGCATGATCATGCCCGTCGGGCAGATGATCCTCGCCGACGCTGCCGGTCCCAAGCGCATGGGCCGGGCGATGAGCATCACCGGGGTGCCGACGATGCTCGCGCCGATCCTCGGCCCGACGATCGGCGGGCTGATCATCGACAGCACGAGCTGGCGCTGGATCTTCTACGTCAACCTTCCCATCGGGATCCTCGCCACGGTCCTGGCCGTGCGCATGCTCCCCTCGGGCCGGCAGCACGGCGAGCCGCGCAAGCTCGACATCCCCGGCCTGCTGCTCATGGCCAGCGGGATGCCGCTGTTCACCTACGGCCTGGCCGAGATCGGCATGACCAACGGCTTCAGCTCGCCCAAGGTCATCGTCCCGATCGTCGTCGGCCTCGTTCTGGTGGCGGCGTTCGTCCTGCGCTCGCTGCGGGTCTCCGTGCCGCTGCTCGACATGCAGCTCTTCCGGCGAAGCACCTACGCGTCGGCCTCGATGGCCGTCTTCTGCCTGGGGGGCGCGCTGTTCGGCGCGATGGTCCTGCTGCCGTTGTACTTCCAGAACCTGCGCGGCGACAGCGTCGTCGACACCGGCCTGCTGCTTGGTCCACAGGGCCTGGGGATGGCGCTGGTGATGCCGATCTCCGGGCGCCTGACCGACCGTGTGGGCGGAGGCCCGCTCGCGGTGTGGGGCGTGATCCTCACCACGCTGGCGAGCGTTCCCTTCGGCCTGATCGGCGCGCACACCTCGATCGTCTGGCTGCTGATCGTCCAGCTCTTCCGTGGCGTGGGCATCGGCTTCGGCTTCATGCCCGCGTTCATCGCGGCCTTCGCCGCGCTGGAGCGCAGCGAGCTGGCCGACGCCGCGCCGCAGCTGAACGTGATCATGCGCGTCGGCGGCTCGATCGGCACCGCCCTGCTCGCGGTCGTCCTCCAGCAGTCGCTGAACCACCTCGGCTCGCACGCGAGCGACGGCGCCATGGCCGGCGCCTACGGGCGCGCCTTCTGGTGGTCGGTGGGCCTCTCGGCGGCGGCGGTGATCCCGTGCATCGTGCTCTGGCGCGCCGAGCGAGCGGTCAAGCGCCGGCAGGCGGCCGCGGACGACAGCGCGCCGCCGGCCGGGCCGGAGGCGCTCCCCGCGGAGGCGCTCGCGGAGGCGATGGCGTGAGCACCCCGCTGGCGGCCGAGGGGCGGCGGGCCGCGGCCGCCGACCGCGAGGAGGCGCTGGCCGCCTTCTCGACGGCGTTCAAGGGGGCGATGGTCGCCGTGCGGCGTCTGCGCGGACGCGAGAGCCAGCACCCCGGCGAGCTCAGCTACGCCCAGTACTCGCTCCTGTTCAACCTGGCCGAGCGCGGCGAGCTCCCGGCCAGCGAGCTGGCGATGCTCGCCGATGTCGCGCCCGCCACGGCGACCGGAATGCTCGACGCGCTCGACGGCGCCGGGCTGGTGCAGCGCGTGCGCAACCCGCGCGACCGTCGCGTGGTGCTCGTCTCCCTGAGCCCCCGCGGCAGCGAGGTCGTGGCCGAACGCCGGGCGCGCTATGAGCCGCAGTGGAAGGCGACGTTTGCGCAGTTCAGCGCCGAGGAGCTGCGCCTGGCGGCGACGGTGCTCGAGCGTACCAGCGAGGTGTTCGGGCGGATGCAGGCCGAGCGCGCCTGCGAGGCCGACGGACAGCGCTGAGCTGAGTGCTCAGAAGGGGGGCTGCTCCTCCCACCAGCGGCCCAGCGCGCGCAGGGCGTCCCAGAAGCGCCGCTTTGATCCCTCGTCGTCGAGCGATTCGTCGATGTTGGGCACGAGCAGCACCTCGCAGGTCGGGGTGAAGGGCTGGACCTCGCCGACCAGCGGCTGGAGCGGACGGGCCAGCGGGACGTCGACCTCGCCGAGGACGGTGAGCGCATCGGCGCCCGTCGCGACGATCAGGCGGGGCTGCACGATCGCGATCTCCTGCACGATCCGTCCCACGCACCCGGGGTCGGCCAGTGCGCTGTCGGCCACCGGGCATTTCGCGCACAGCGTCCCGTAGACGGCCAGTGGATCGATCCCCAGGCGCTTGAGCGACTTCATCAGCGCGCCGCCGCTGCGCCCGTAGAAGGCGACGCCCTCCTCGACCTCGGCCGGCATCGCGGACTGCTTGAGCAGCAGCACGTCGGCCTGCGGATGGCCCGAGCCGAGCACCGGCATCAGGTTTCCGCGCGGGCACCGAGTGCACGCCTGCAGCTCGCGCGTGAGCTGGTTGAGCTCGCGAATCGCCCGCTCCAGGTATTTCTCGCGGATCTGGTCGTCGGTCGCGGGCATCAGCCCCGCAACTTTTGACGGCTCGCCAGGTTGTCCTTGACCGTGCATCGGGGCTTGCGTGCTCCCTCTCGGGGCCAGGAGCGATAGCGTTTGCTCTTACGCAGGCTACCGGCGTTCCGTCCCCGGCGCGGGCGAGCTCGAACGTACGGTGTTGCGGTTGGGGGTTGAGCTGACTTCTGGGCGCCTCGTGGACGACCGACACCTCACACCGATCAGCTTGCGCTTCCCGCCGCGCACGCTGGGGGACCGGCTGCCCGGGGGCGCGATGGGCCTGCTCGGACGCACGGCCGAGGTCGCCCTGATCGATCGGCTGCTCGACCCCGATGGCGCGGCGCGCGTGCTCTACGTGCACGCCCCCGGCGGGATGGGCAAGAGCGCGCTGCTGCGCGCGGCAATGCACCGCGGCGAGAAACGGGGACTGGAGCCGCACCTGCTCGACGGTCGGGACATCGCGCCGGTCGCCGCCGCGCTGCAGATGGCGCTCGAGGCCGAGCGGCTCGGGCCCCAGCCGCTGGTCGTGCTCGACACCTTCGAGCGCATCTCGGGCATGGTCGCCTACCTGCGCTCGACGCTGCTCCCGCGTCTGCCCGACACCGCCCGCGTGGTGATCGGCTCGCGGGTGCCGCCCGATCGAGGCTGGCTGACCGACGGCTGGGAGCACATGACGATCGATCTGCCCCTGCCGAGCCTGGACGAGGAGACGGCGCTGGCCCTGCTCGCGCGCGAGGGAGTCGACGACGACCGGCGCGCGCGCGAGATCGTGGACTGGGCCGGGGGGATGCCGCTCGCGCTCGTGCTCGCCGCCCAGGATCGGGGCGGCGGCGTGCCCGCCGAGGGCGAACGCCGCGAGGTGATCGCGCGGCTCGTGCGTCACATCGTGGACTCCGAGCTCGACGGCGAGCATCCCGAGGCGCTCGCCGTGGCGGGGCTCGCGCGCGTGGTCACGCCGGAGATGATGACCGCCGTACTCGGCGCCGATCGTGGGCCGTCGGCCTACGCCTGGCTCGAGTCGCGGACGTTCGTCGAGCACCACGCCGAGGGCCTGGCCCTGCACGATCTCGTCCGGCGCGGCATCGCCGCCGACGTGCTCGAGCGCGAGCCCGAGCTCGACGCCGACCTGCGCTGCCGTTTGGCCGATCACCTCCACGGGCGCGCCGCCGGCGGGGAGCTGCGCCTGACGCGCGACCTCTCCCACCTGCTGCGTGACCCGGTGATCCGCTGGGGCTACTCATGGCCCAGCGGGGAGCGCTTCCGGGTTGACACGCTGCGCGAGAGCGACGTGGCGCGGGTCGAGGGATGCGTGGCCCAGCTCGGTTATCACGGCTGGTGGGCGTGCACACGTCCCCTCTACGAACAGCAGCCCGGCGTGGTGCTCGTCGTGCGCGACGAGCACGACGTGGCCTACGGCGTCGCGCTCGCGGTGACGCCGGATTCGGCTCCGCCGGCCGCCGACGATGACCCGCTGCTCGGTCCCTGGCTCGCGCACGCCCGGGCCCAGGAGGATCGGCGGGCGATCCTCTGGCGCGAGTCGATCGACTTCTCCCAGGACCCGCGGATGCGCCTGGCCTCGATGCTCGGGGTGGCGCCGGTGCTGCGCTCGGGCCTGGACAACGTGCGCTACGCCTACCTGCCGCTCGTGGCCGGAAACCCCAGCGGGGAGGCGTTCGCGGCCGCGCTGAACGCCCGCCCGATCCCCGAGCTCAACGGCGAGATCGCCGGCAAGCCCATCCTCTGTCACGTGATCGACTACGGCCCCGGGGGGTTGATCGGCCGCCAGCGCGACGTCGTCTACGCCGAGGCCGGGCGCGTGCCCACGGCCGGCGCGCGCTGGGATGCGGACACGGTGCGGGCCGCGCTGCGCGACCTGCGCTCGCCCGCGCGGCTGGCCCAGAGCCCGATCGCCAGCGGCACCTCGGTGCCCGAGCGCGCGCGCCGCGCCCGTGAGCGCCTCGACCGGGCGCTGGAGCGCGCCTTCGGCCCCGGGGTCGACGACGCGCTGTGCCGGGAGGTCCTGCGCCGCAGCTACTGGGACGGCGCCACCCACGAGCAGACCGCCGACGCGGTCCATCTCAGCCGCGCCTCGTACTTTCGCCGCCTGCGCGAGGCGGTCGACCGACTCGCGCAGGCGCTCGAGCCCTGAGCGGGCGCTCGAGGTCGGCCGCGCGTAGGCCACGCGGTCCCGCCTGCGCTCGGTGCCGGCGCCGCTCGCCCTGCTCGTCGTCCTGTCGGTGCTCTCGCTGGGCGCGCGTGCGGCGTGGCTCGGCTATCCGTGCCGCTCGGCCTGCCGCGAGGCCGCCGCGCACCGCCTGACCCTCGACGAGTTCTACTCCGGCAACGCGGCCCGCGTGATTGCCGGCATCCACCCGCCCGCCGGTGAGAGCCACGCGAGCGCGCCCCTCGGACAGGACGCCAACTCCGAGCATCCGCAACTCGTCAAGCTGATCATCGCCGGCCCGACCGAGCTGTTGGGCGACGGCCCGTTCGCCTGGCGGCCTGATCGCCGGCTCGATCGCGATCCTCGGCATGTGGGCGCTCGCCCACCCCGAGCGCCGGCGTGCCTTGCTGAGCGCGTCACGACGCATGGTGCACGTGACCATCGCCTCAACCCTGACGTTCATCGCGCTGCTCGCCGTGATGGACCGCATCGCGCCGCCTATGACCGCAGCACTGAATCGAAAATGACCTCCAGGGTTGAGGGGTTGGTTGGGTCAGCCGGCTTCGGGGAGGGGTTCGAGGGTGACTTGGTGG
>DATAWZ010000037.1:0-7726 GCA_036266975.1 Solirubrobacteraceae bacterium | reverse complement strand
GCGATCGCCGTCCAGAGCGACCCCGACGTGCAGGCCTTCGTCGAGCGGCTCGAGCGCGCGGCCGACAGCGAGGACACGCCGAGCCTGCCCAGCGGCGAGAACCTCGCCCGCGAGTTCCAGCGCTTCCTGCGCCAGCGCGGGCCCGACGAGGGTCGGTAAGACCGCCGCCATGTGATGGACCCGCGGTCCCGCCGAGCGGGAGTCGGTCCGCGGTGCTGCTGACGCCTCGTCGCTCGTCTCGCGCGTTCGTGTTCCGTCGTCTCGCTGTCCTCTGCGTAAGGTCCCTCACGGGCCTCCTCGTCGTCCTGCCCGCGACGCCGGTCGGAGCGGCCGATCCCCCGCCGACGCTCGACCTGGAGACGCTGACCATCCCGACACCCAGCGCATCGACGCGCTCAACCAGCAGGGCCCGAGCCTGAACGCCGTGCCCATCCTCAACCCCGATGCGATCGCCGAGGCGGCCGAGCTCGACAAGCAGCGGGCCGAGGGCATCATCCGGGGACCGCTCGAGGGCATCCCGATGATCGTCAAGGACGACATGGGAGGGCGCGATGATCCTCGGCAGGGGCAACCTCGCCGAGTTCGCCTTCTTGCTGTCCAACACGCCTCCCGACGGCTACGGCGGCGTCGAGGGCCGGGCGCGACCATGGCCTCGGGCATGGCGCTGGCGACGATCGGGACCGACACGGGCGGCTCGATCATCCAGCCCTCGGCCCTCCAGGGCGACGCCGGTCTGCGCCCGACGATGAGGCTGGCGAGCCGTCGCGGGATCGTGCCGATCTCGGCCTCGCAGGACACCGCGGGGCCGATCACCGGGACCGTCGAGGACGCGGCCTGCGTCCTGCAGGCGATCGCCCAAGCGGACCCGCTCGACGCGCCGCCCGGCTACTTCGGCCCGAGCTCGCGCTCGAGCAGGCGCTGCCCGCCGACCAGCAGTACGAGCCGCCCAGCCAGACGTACGTCCCCGGATGGCAGTGCGTGCCGGGCGTCCCGTCGGGCCCCCCCGAGCTCGTGCCCGCCGAGCGTCGGGCAGTCGTACACCAGCACGCTCGCCGTGTCGGTGACCGGCACCGCAGGCGACGCGACGCTGACCGCGCAGGACCCAGCACGACGGCGACCGGGCATCTGCTCAACGGCTCCTACTCGCTCGAACGGGCGCTCCAGATGCGTGCCTTCGACCCGGCGACGCCGACCTCGGCCCTCGGCTTCCAGCAGTCGATCGGGGCGAGCGAGGCCCTGCGGACCGGCACCTGCCGCAAGACGATCCAGCTGACGCTCTCGACCGACTCGCCGTGAACGGCTACTTCTCGGCCGCCGGGCAGACGATCCGGTAGTCGCACAGGGCGCACGCCGCGTAGGAGGGCGTCGGCTCGAAGCCCTGCGAGAGGATGCCCTCCGCGACCTCCTGCACGGTGTCGCGCAGCCACTCGATGTCGGGCTCGCGCGGGACGGCGACCTTCTCGTCGTCGAGCACGTAGTAGTAGGACTGGCGCGGAGCGTCGAGGTCCCAGGCCTCGCGCGCGGCAACCGCGTAGAGCGAGAGCTGCACGTCGTCGGCGAGCTGGGCCACCGTGCGTGGGCGGCCGGTCTTGTAGTCGATCAGCTCGTAGCCGGCGTCGGGGAGGCGGTCGACGCGGTCGACGCGACCGCGCAGGTGGTGCGCGCCGATGCGGAAGGCGAACGGGCGCTCGAACCAGACCGGCTCGGCCGGCTCGTGCTCCAGGCGCGCGTGGTACTGCCCGAGGGCGACGCGCGCTTTCTCGTGCAGCTGGCGCTCCTGCTCGGAGTCGCCCAGGCCCGCCTTGCGCCAGCCCGAGTCGAGCAGCCCCATCAGCTCGCTGAGGGTGCCGCCGGCGCCGCCGTGATAGCGCTCGAGGACCTGGTGGACGAGGATCCCGAAGCGCTGGCTGAGCGTCGGCTCGGAGGGGATGCGAAAGACGCGCGCGAACTTGTACTTCAGCGGGCAGGACCGGTAGGTCTCGATGTCCGAGGCCGACAGGACGAGGCCCTCGCCGCGGCGCGGCAGGAACGGCTCCAGCGAGGGCTCGTCGCGCGCCGCGATCGCCTGCGCGCGGCGCCGCTCGTCGGCCGAGGCGGCGAGCACGACCTCGTCGAGCGTCGAGGTCCGCAGCAGCTCGGCCTGCAGCGGCGTGACCGAGGCCAGCAGCCGCGCGTTCAGGTCGCTGAGCGCCTGCTCGACGGTCTCCCCCTCCGGGCGCTGCACGAGCGCGGCGAGCTTGAGCAGCTCCAGATAGCGGACGACCCCGTGCGAGACGTCCAGGTCGGTGTCCAGGCGCAGCTCGCCCAGCCGACCGCCGATCCGCGCGACGCTGGCCAGCACCTCCTCGCGCAGCAGGCGCAGCGTGGACTGCAGGTTCTCGGCCGGCCCGAACAGCTCCTCCTGCAGCTCGCTCCAGTCCGCGCCGAGCGTCGCCCGGGCGGCCTCCACGAACGGCGAGGGCGGCTGCAGCGCGCCGCGCTCGCTCGCCGAGGCGTAGGCGAGCACGACCCGCCGCCGCGCGCGCGTGATGGCCAGCGCGAGCAGCCGGCGCATCGTCGCCTCGTGCGCCTCCCGGCTGTCCGGGGGCAGCTCCTGGGCGAGCAGCGCGTCGGGGATCGGCTCGAGCGCCGAGCGACGAGCCCCCGGCATCGCCGAGGCGCGCAGGCCGAGCACGTAGACGTGGTCGAACTCGAGGCCCTGCGCCTCGGCCATCGGCATCACGGTGACCGCCCGCGGCGCACGCTCGGCCGCCGCCTCCTCCTCGCCCAGGCCCGACTCGGCCACCGCGGCGAGGTAGCGCGCGAACTCGCGCGGCGTCGATCCGGGCACGCGGCGGGCGAAGCCCGCGGCCAGGTCGCCGAGCTTGGCCAGGTTCACGAGCCGCTCGACGACGTCGGCGTGGGCGGCGAACAGCTGCTGGCGGCGCAACCCCAGCCGCTCGATCAGGCGATGCACGAAGACCTCCGGGCGCTGCGTGTCGAGCGCTCCGGTGGCCGCCCGGTGCAGGGTCAGGAAGCCGAGGATGCGATCGCGCGCCTCGGGCGGCAGCTGCGGGGACTCGGTCGCCGCAGCGAGGGCGGAGACCATGTCGAGCTTGCGCCGGCGGGCGATCTGGATCACCCGGGCGAGATCGAGCGAGCGCAGCTCGACCGGCGGGCGCGCGAGCGCGCGCACGACCGCGCCGGCGTCGGTCGGGTCGGCGAGCAGGCGCAGCCAGGCGAGCACGTCGCGGACCTCGGCCCGGTCGAAGAACGCGCTCGCGCCGAGCACCCGGTAGGGGATCGCGCGCTCCTCCAGGGCGGCGGTGACCGCGCGGCTCTCGCGGCCGATCTCGCGCACGAGCACGCACACCGCCTCGGGCGCGGCGCGGTCGCGCCCGATCAGCCGCTCGAGATCGGCGGCGACCGCCTGAGCCTGCGAGCGCTCGTTGGCGCAACGCCAGAAGACGACCTCGCCGCCGGGCGCGGCGCGCACCCGTGGCCGGCGGCCCTCGCCCGGCGCGGGCAGCACCGCCTCGGCCGCGTCGACCACGCGCCGTGGGCAGCGCTCGGAGCGGTCGAGCCGCAGCACCTCGCCCTCGAAGCGCTCGAGGTTGACCCGCCCGGCGCCGCGCAGGCGGCGCACCGAGGCGTCCTCATCGCCGGCCGCGAGCAGCGCGGCGCGCGGTGCGGTGAGCGCGTGCACGAGGCGGAGCGCCCCCAGCCCGAGGTCCTGGTAGTCGTCCACGAGCAGCTCGCGCCAGCGCTCGTGGGCGCGGGCGCGGCTCGCCGGATGCTCGCGCAGCAGCGCCACCGCGCGCGTGAGCGCGCCGCCGGCGTCGAGCAGGCTGTGCTCGGCCAGCATCCGGTCGTGGTCCAGGTACAGCCGCGCGAACTCCTGCTCGCGCCGCGCCCGTTCGCGGTCGCGCTCCTGGTCGGTGGGCAGCGCCTCGGCCCAGCGCAGATACGCCCGGGCGCTTACCACCTCCTCCCCGAGCCGATCGATGCGCTCGATTAATCCCCCCATCAAAACCACGGGCCGTCCACCGATGTCGTGCTGGCGCAGGGTGAGCTCGTCGATCCGCTCGAGCAGCATCGCGACGCGGTCGGCCGGGCTGGCGAGCACGAAGAAGGGGTCCACGCCGGCCTCGCGCCACTCCTCGCGCAGCAGCCGCTCGGCGAGCGACAGCGGGGTCTCGCACGCGAGCTCGGAGAAGCCGCCGCCCAGCTCGAGCTCGAGCCCGGCGCACATCGCGTCGACCGCCGCCGCGGTGCGGCTGAGCACGAGCAGGCTCTCGGGCGCCTGGCCCCCGAGCACGCGGGCGGCGAAACGGGCGCGCAGCGTGGTCGTCTTGCCGCTGCCGGCCGGGCCGACCACGAGCAGCGGTGAACCCGTGTGCCTGACGGCCCGCAGCTGGACGTCGGTGAGGCTGGACATGGGCCTTCTTAGGATATGGCCGCATGGATGCCATCCAGGCAGACTGGCTCGCGCTCTGCCGCGGCGCCTCCGAGCAGATCATCGCGATGCTCGCCGAGCGGCCGAGCACGGCCGAGCGCGTGCGCACGACCGGGGCGCGCGGCGCCGGCGGCGACCAGACGCTGATGATCGACGAGGCGGCCGAGGCGATCGTGTTCGCGCACCTGAGCGCGCTGCACGACCGGGGCGCCCGGTTCACCGCGCTCTCGGAGGAGCGCGGCGAGGTGCATTACGGCGACGGGCCGGTGCTCGTGGTGATCGATCCGATCGACGGGTCGCTGAACGCCAAGCGCGGCATGGCGCCCTACGCGGTCTCGCTCGCCGTCGCCGACGGCCCGACGATGGCCGACGTCGTGTTCGGCTACGTGCGCGACCTCGCGCGCGGCGAGGAGTGGGCGGCGCGCCGCGGCGGCGGGGCGACGCTCGACGGGCGCCCGCTGGCTACCGACGCGGCCGAGCGGCGCACGCGCGACGGGCGCCTGGAGCTGCTCGCGGTGGAGTCAGCCGACCCGCGCTGGGTGTCCGCCGCGGCGCCTGCGCTCGAGCAGCTCGCCCACCGACTGCGCGCGATCGGCTCGATCGCGCTCGCGCTGTGCCAGGTCGCCGGCGGTCGCGCCGACGCGATGGCCACGCTGTGGCGCACGCGCGCGGTGGACGCGGCGGCCGGGCAGCTGATCGTCCGCGAGGCCGGCGGGGCCGTCGCCTTCGGCGCCCCCGGCGGCCCGCTGGCGGCGCCGCTCGATCTGAGCTCGCGCTACGCGCTGGCCGCCGCGCGCGAGGCGCGCGCCCTGGAGGACCTGCGGGCGCTGTCAACATGGGAGACGTGATCGACCGAGGCCTCGCCGAACGAATCGCCGCGATGATCGGCGGCAACGCGCCGGCCGGGCCCCTGCCCGACGACATCGTCGCGCTCGCGCAGGACGCCGGCGCCCGGGTATGCGCCTACACCAACCTGACCCCATCGCGCCCGCTGCCCGCCCTGGAGGCGGTCGACCGCGCCGGCTGGTCGGCGGCCAACATCGCCACGATGACCCCGCTGCTGGAGCCGCTCACCGAGCGCGTGGGCAGCGGCCTGGGCGTCCTCGGCCCGACCGTCCGCGGCGGCATGGAGCGGCTCCTGGCCGCCCAACTCGGCGCGCTCACCGGCGTGCTCTCCCAGCGCGTCCTCGGCCAGTACGAGCTGGCGCTGCTCGACCCCGACCGCGAGGCCCGGCTGCTGCTCGTCGGACCGAACCTGCGCGAGGCCGCGCGGAACCTGTCCGCCGACCGCTCCGAGCTGCTCAAGTGGGTGGCGGTCCACGAGATCTGCCACGCGGTCCAGTTCACCGGCGTGCCGTGGCTGCGCGACCACCTGGCCGGGATGATGCGCGAGCTGCTCGACTCGGCCGACCTGAAGATCAACACCGGCGCCGCGATGCGGCTGCCCAGCCGCGACGACCTGCGCGCACTGGTCGACTCGGTGCGCGACGGCGGGCTGCTGACCGTCGTGCTCGGCGAGGAGCGCCGCGCGCTGATCGACCGCGTCCAGGCGACGATGTCGCTGATCGAGGGCCACGCCGAGCACGTGATGGACGCCGTCGGGGCCGACCTGCTCTCCTCGCTGCCCGAGCTGCGCGCGAGCCTGGAGCAGCGGCGCGCCAACCGTCCCGCGCTATGGCGCGTGCTCGAGAAGCTGCTCGGCCTGGAGCTCAAGCTGCGCCAGTACGAGACCGGCAAGCGCTTCTGCGATGAGGTCGTTCGCCTCGGCGGTCCGCGCGCGCTCGACGCCGCCTGGGCGGGCGCCGAGAACATTCCCACGCTCGAAGAGCTGGACGACCCCGAGGCGTGGCTGCAGCGAACGAATGTTCCTGTTGTCACAAGCTCGGACCACGTGAACATCAAGTAACCAGGCCGGAAATCGCACGTAGCGGCGAATATCGTGTAACGAGCTTCGCCCGGCGGTTTACAAACAGGTGTTCGGTGGTAGAGTCAACTACCGAGCGAGCGATACGAACTGGTGTACTGATAGCGTCCCTCATCCGAGAGAGACAGAGGAGTGATTTTCGAGATGGCACCCGCCACCCCGGCCACGAACAGCGAGAAGCCGACGACGCGCCGCACGACCACCGCGAAGCGGTCGACGGCCGCCAAGTCGACCACGACCAAGACCGAGCCCGCGACGACCGTCGGCCGGGCCCAGGAATACGCGGAGCGCGCGGTGCTGATCCCCGTCGGGGCCACGCTCATCGTCCGCGACCACGTCGTGACGACGGTCAACGACGTTCTGACCTCGTACTCGAGCACCTCCAAGGCGCAGGCCACGCTGAAGCGCTACGAGCGCCGCGGCGCCACGGCCCGCAATCGCCTCGAGCGCGACATCAAGCGCACCCGCACCCGCGTCGAGCGCGAGCTGCGTCAGCGCCGCCGTCGCCTCGAGCGCACGGTCAAGAGCCTGGACCGGCGCCGCACGCGCCTGACCAGGGACGTCGAGAAGCGCAGCGAGAAGGTCCAGAAGGACGTCGAGAAGCGCGTCAAGGACGTCGTGAACACCGTCAGCGAGGCGCAGGAGAAGGTCCTGGGCAACGCCTAACGGCGAACGCACACAGTTTCCCCCGCACCGGGCCGGAGAGGCCGGACCGCGGGTAGGTCTGCCGGCCTCATATCTCGCCGGCAGGTGAAGGACCCTCTCCTCCCTCAGCCAGTGGGGTGGTCTTCGGACCACCCCACTGGTCTTTAAGGCACCGGGCGCGGGGCGCGTCCGGGGCGCCGGGGCGCGCCGCTCGTCCGGGGCGCCGGGGCGTGCCGCCCGCCCGGGGCACGGGGCGCCGGGGGCGCACCGCCCGCCCGGGGCGCCGAGACGTGCCGCCCGCCCGGGGCACGGGGCGCCGGGGGCGCACCGCCCGCGCGGGGCGCCGAGACGTGCCGCCTGCCCGGGGCACGGGGCGCCGGGGGCGCACCGCCCGCCTGGGGCGCCGAGACGTGCCGCCCGCCCGGGGCCGGGGCGCCGGGGCCGTGCCGCTCGCCCGGGGTCGGGGCGCCGGGGCGTGCCGCTCGCCCGGGGCACAGGGGCCCGCTGCCCGCCTGGGGCACGGGGGCGCACCACTCGCCCGGGGCCGGGGCGCCGGGGACGTGCCGCCCGCCCGGGGCACGGGGCGCCGGGGACGTGCCGCCTGCCCGGGGCACGGGGCGCCGGGGACGCACCGCTCGCCCGGGGCGCCGAGACGTGCCGCCTGCCCGGGGCACGGGGCGCCGGGGGCGCACCGCCCGCCCGGGGCGCCGAGACGTGCCGCC
>DATAWZ010000036.1:0-9271 GCA_036266975.1 Solirubrobacteraceae bacterium | reverse complement strand
CCCGCGCGGGCGAGCTTGCCTGCTGGGTGCGTCTCAACCACCCACCGGCGAGAGCGGCAAGCCTCGTCGAGGCGCTTGCCGAGAATGAGCTCCGGGGGTGGGACTCGAACCCACAACCTTCCGGTTAACAGCCGGACGCGTCTGCCAATTGAGCTACCCCGGATCGAACCTGCCCCGTCGATTCTAGGGCAGCACCGTGACACCCGCCTCGACCTCCGCATGGGCAATTCGAGCACAGCAGCGCACATTTCGCCGCTTCGGCTCGGGCTCGCTCCAGGGAACGTGCGACACCTTTCGCTCCGATCGAGAACCGCTTCTCACTCGGCTCGCGGTGGTGGAACTCCAGCGCGGCCACGCAACGACGATACCCGCACACCTCGCAACATCCGCCCGCCTCCTCGACGAGTAGGGCCTTGACGCGCTGACGCCGCGTGGTCACCGCTTCGGAACGACAGCGCAGGCAGCGATGGCCACCATCGCTGCGCCGGACGTGTGGCGACGGGCCGTCCCGCGGGCAGTCGAACTCGAGCGCCCGCGCGCCCCCGCCGTCCAGCGCCACTCGCTTGCGTGTGGCGCTCCGTGAGGTCTTCAGCCCGTACCTGGCGAGCCATGCCGCACGCTCGCCGGGCTGCGATCCAACGCGAGCGCGATGTCGCGGATCGACAGGCCGCCAGATACCAGCTCCGAGAGTCGCTCCGGCGTGACCTGTGCTGTCCGGGGGCTTCCCTCCACGAAGGGAGCATGCCAGCCCGGCCGGACGGAAGCGAACACCAGTTCGTCCCCTACACCTCCCCCATCACCCGCTCGATCGCGTCCTCGACCGCCCGCCGCACCCGGTCGCGTTCGGCCGCGAGCGCCGCGACCTCGCCGCTGCGCTCCACCCGCGCGGCCTGCATCTGGCGGTCGATCCGGGCGAGGTCGAGCTGCAGTGACTCGAGCTCGAGCGCCATCGCCGTCGGCTCGAGCGCGCCGGCGCGCACAGCGAGCTCGTCGATCAGCTGGGCGAGCTCGACGTCATCGGGATCCAGGCCCTCGCGCGGCGCGGCCAGCCGCGCCCGCAGGTGCCCGGCGGCGCGCCGCTCGAGCGGACCGGTGAAGTACGCGTCCAGGTCGAGCGCGGCGAGCGCGGCCGCGCCCCCCTCCGGGCGCGCCACGCACAGTGCGAGGAAGTGCCGCTCGGTCTGCTCGCGCCGATCCAGCGGCGAGCGTCGCACCGGCGCCGGCCGCCCCGCCGCCGCCTCGTTGCCGTCCTCTCCACCCCGCCCACGCGCCGTCGCCATCGAAGCGGCCGCGCCGGCCGCGGGACCGGCGCCCGCCAGCAGCGAGCTCGTCAGCGCCTCGGAGAGCTCGAGCCGACTGGCGACCAGGCGCACGAGCTCCTGCTGCATGACGCTCGGCGGCAGGCCCGCGAACACCGGCCGCAGCGCCTGCAGCGCCGCGTCGCGACCCTCGGGCGTGCGCAGATCGCCCCCGGCGAGCACGCGCTCGACGCGGAAGCGCACGAACGGCACCGCGCGCTGCACGAGCTCGGCCACCGCCTCGGAGCCCTCGTGCTGGACCAGGTCGGCGGGATCTCGCCCGGCCGGCAGCTGCACGACGCGCAGCTCCAGCCGCCGCGACGCGATCAGCTCGGCGGCCTTGGCCAGCGCCTCCTGGCCGCTCGGATCACCGTCGTGGGCGAGCAGGACGGTCGGCGCCAGCCGCGCCAGCTCGCCGACCTGATCGTCGGTGAGCGCGGTGCCCATCGAGCCGACCGCGTGGCGCAGGCCGGCCTGGTGCAGCGCGATCACGTCGGTATAGCCCTCGCACAGGATCACCACCCCCGCGCGCGCCGCGTGTGCCCGCGCCACGTCCGCGCCGTAGAGGTGGCGGCCCTTGTGGTAGATCTCGCCGTCGGCCGTGTTGAGGTACTTCGGCCGCTGGTTCTCGCGCAGCGCCCGCGCGCCGAAGCCCAGCACGCGTCCGCGCCCGTCGGCCAACGGGAACACGATCCGCTCCCGAAAGCGGTCGTACGGGCGGCCGTTCTGCTGGGAGATCGTCGTCAGCCCGGTCGCCCGCAGCTCGGCCTCCGTGTAGCCGGCACGCTGCGAGCCGAGCAGGACGTGGTCGTAGCCGCTCGGCGCGAACCCGACGCGAAAGTCCCGCAGGACCTCCTCCTGCAGCCCGCGCGAGCGCAGGTACTCCCGCGCCCGCTCGGCCTGTCCGGAGCGCCAGAGCACCTCGATGTAGTAGTTGCTCGTCCGCGCCAGCAGTGCGAGCAGCCGGTCGCGGCGTTCTCGCCGGCGCACCTGCTCGGGGTTCTCGGCCTCGCGCTCGAGCGTGACCCGGTAACGCTCGGCGAGTAGCTCGAGCGCCGCCGTGAAGTCCACGCCCTCGGTCTCCTGCACGAAGGTGAACACGTCGCCGCGGGCTTGACAGCCGAAGCAGTAGTAGACCTTCTTGGAGGGGCTGACCGAGAAGGACGCGGTGCGCTCCTCGTGGAACGGGCAGCGCCCCATGAAGCCGTCCGGGCCCGAGCGGCGCAGCTCGGTGCGTGCCGAGATCAGCTCGACGATGTCGACCGCGTCGCGCACGCGGTCCTTGGAGTCGTCGGTGAACGCCACGCCCGAGAACGCTAGTCGGTCGCGCTGACCCCTCCGCATCGACGCTCGCGCGGCCGCGGCGTGCGTCACCATGCGCCGATGGACGAGCTGCAGACGATACGCGCGTGCCTGACCGAGCTGCTGGGCGAATGCCTGCCCGGCGCCCCGGACGACGACGAGGCGGTCGTACGCGACCAGCTCGAGGCGCGCGGCCTGGGGCTCGCCGAGCTGGCCGATACCGCCGGCGTGCAGTGGAACGGGCGGTTCCTCGGTCGCCGTCAGGTCTCGCGCACCTGGGCGGTCTGCTTCGGAATTCCGCCGACCGTGCTGTACGAGCCGGTGGTCGGCGCCGGCCGGCTCGACCGGGCGCTGCTCCTGGTGCCGCTCGAGTTCGTCCGGCCCGCGCGACCGGCCGACCCCGGCCGGGGCGTCGTGGAGGTGATCGCGATCACCGAGGAGGGCAGCGCGGCGATGCGGACCGTCGAGACGGTGCGCGCGATCGCCGGCCGCGGCCTGGAGGGCGACCGCTACGCCGCCGGGCGCGGGACGTTCTCGCCCCGACCGGGCTCCGGTCGCAACGTGACGCTGATCGCCGCCGAGGCGCTCGAGGAGAGCGGCGCCGCGCTTGCCACCCCGCAGGACGCGCGGCGCAACCTCGTCGTGCGCGGGATCGACCTGGACGCCCTGCTCGACCGCCAGTTCCGCGTCGGCGAGGTCCGCTGCAGGGGACGCCGCCGCTGCGAGCCGTGCACCCACCTGCAGCGCCTGACCGCCGACGGCGTCCTCAGAGCGCTGGTGCACCGGGGCGGCCTGCGCGCGGACGTGCTCAGCGACGGCGCGATCAGCGTCGGGGACGTCATCGAGGCGCTGTAGCGGCGCCGCGGGATCAGCCGACGAAGGCCCGCGGGACGTTCAGGTCCGACCAGGCGCGGATGCAGAAGCGGTCGGTCATCCCGGCGATCCAGTCGACCACCCGCTGCGCCACGTCGGCACCCTCGACGCCGCCGCCGTCGGGGATCGCGTCCGGATCGCCGACGTAGTGCTCGAACAGGTCGCGCAGGACGCGGGCGATCTTCGCGTGCTCGGCCCGCACCGCATCCCCGAGGTAGACGCGCTCGAACATGAAGCTGCGCAGCGCGCTCATCGCCGTGCCGTGCGCCTCGCCCTGGACGATGTCGCCGGCGGCCTGCGAGTGCTCGACGAGGTCGTGCACGAGCGCGTCGATGCGGTCCGGGCCGCTCTCGCCCAACAGCGCGATCGCCTCGGCGGGCAGGTCGGCCTCGCGCAGCACCCCCGCGCGCATCGCGTCGTCGATGTCGTGGTTGATGTACGCGACTCGGTCGACCAACCGCACGATGCGCCCCTCGAGGGTGCGCGGCATCGGCGCGCGACCGGAGTGCGCGACGATCCCGTCGCGGACGGGCGCGGCGAGGTTCAGGCCCTGGCCGCCGCGCTCGAGCCGCTCGACGACCCGCAGCGAGTGTTCGTTGTGGTGAAAGTGGCCGCCGAAACGCTCGCGCACGCACTCGTGCAGGACCCCCTCCCCGACGTGCCCGAACGGCGGGTGGCCGAGGTCGTGGCCGAGCCCGATCGCCTCGACGAGGTCCTCGTTCAAGCGCAGGGCGCGGGCCACGGTCCGGGAGATCTGCGTGACCTCGATCGTGTGGGTGAGCCGCGTGCGGTAGTGGTCGCCGGCGGGCGCGACGAACACCTGGGTCTTGTGCTTCAGGCGCCGGAACGCCTTGCAGTGCACGATCCGGTCGCGGTCGCGCTGGAAGGGCGTGCGCAGCGAGCACTCCGGCTCGGCCACCTCACGGTCGGCCGGGTAGGAGCGCGTCGCCGCGGGCGCGAGCAGCAGCTCCTCCTGCTCACGCCAGCGGGTGGCGAAGTCGCCGTCGGTGAGAAGGCCGGTCGCGGAGCTCATCGCCTGATGATTGTGGCATCCGCCTGGGCCGGAATCTGTCACCGGAGCGAGTCGCCGCCCGCGGCCTGTCGCGTCCTGACTCTTACTGGCATAGCCAGGCTTTTCCAGGAAGCGCCGATGCGGAACGAGCGTTCCGCGGGCGCCACGGTCCCCGAACGCGCCAAAGCCCCCCGAGCGTGCCGGGATTACTCCTCGCGGCGCCAGTTGCGATCGCGCGGGTTGCGCAGCTCGAGGCGATCGAGCATCTTGCGCCAGGTGCTCGGCGCCGCGCCGGGGTCGATGTCGCGGTACACCGGCGCCGCCCCGTGCGGTGAGGGCAGCGCGGCGACGGCCTCGGGCGTCAGGCGCAGGTCGACGCCGTGCTCGTGCAGCGAGGCGACGTTCTCGGCGGGCACGAAGTGGCGACCCTCCCCGCGCTTGAGCACGATCCCGTGGAAGATGTCCTGCTGCTCGGCGGCGACGACGTGGTCGACCGTCCCGACCTCCGAGCCGTCGGCGGCATACACCGGAACGCCACGCTCGAGCAGCGGGTAGGCGATCGGCAGCCCCTCATCCACGGTTCCAGCCTACCGCAGGCCCGTAGACCGTCACGGCAGCCGCAGCAGCCGCACGTGCCCGTGGTGCTCGAGCGTCTCGCCGAGCGCGCGGTCGACCTGCCGCAGCGCCCCCTCGTCGGCCGCCGGCGCCTCGGCCAGGGGGGCACCGAGCGCGGCGGTCATGAACCGGTGGGCCTCCTCGCCGAACGGGAACCCGCCCGCCTCGCAGGCGCCGCAGATCACCCCGCCCGCGGCGCCCGAGAAGCCGCTCAGCCCGGCGCGCTCGCCGCAGCTCGCGCACGCCGACAGCTCGGGCGCGAGGCCCGCGGCAAGCAGCAACTTCAGGCGGAAGGCGAGCTGGTTGGCCCGGGTGGCGTCCTGCGGGCTGGCGTCGAGCAGGGCCAGCTCGTGGCAGAGCAGGTTGAACACGCCGGGGTGGGGCTCGCCGGTCTCGAACACGCGCCCGACCGCATCGCACGCGCGCGCCGCGGCGTCGAGCGCGGCGGCGTCGGTGCGCAGCCGGGCATGGCCCTCGACGGTCTCGGCCGAGGTCACCGTGAGCAGCTCGCCGCGGCCCTCGTGCAGGATGAGCCGCAGGCGAAAGAACGGCTCCAACCGCCCGCCGAAGCGGCTGCGGGTGCGGCGCACGCCCTTGGCGATCGCGCCGACGCGGCCGCGGTGGGGCGTGTACAGATGCAGGATCCGGTCGGCCTCGCCGTAGCGCATCGAGCGCAGCACGACCCCCTCCGTCTTGACCGGTCCGGCCATCAGCGCACCCGCGACGGCCCTTCCAGCCCGAGGGCTATACTTTCTGAAGTAATGAAGGACATCATCGTCTACACGACGGACCCGTGTCCGTACTGCTCGCGCGTGAAGGGCCTGCTTCGCTCCAAGGGCCTCGAGTTCAAGGAGATCAACCTCTCCCGTGACCCCGGGGGCCGGCTCGAGCTCGCGCAGCGCACCGGGATGATGACGTTCCCGCAGGTCATCATCGGCGACCAGCTGCTCGGTGGCTTCGAGCAGACACACGCGGCGGCGAGCAACGGCCGACTGGACGACCTCCTCGCCGCGTAGGGTCTAGCCCGGTCTAGCCCGGTCTAGCCCTGGTCTAGCCGCAATACCGTTTCCTTAGTGTCCGGGGGGCGGGGTATGGTTGCCCGGTGCCTCGGTCTGGTTGGGTCAAGCCGGCGACTGATCAGCGGCTGTCTGATCACATCTCGATCGGGGTGCTCACGCGGGTGTTCCCGCCGGAGCTGGTCGATCGGGTGGTCGCACAGGCGGGGCGGACCGAGCAGCGCCATCGCCTGTTGCCGGCGCGTGTGGTTGTGTACTACGTGCTGGCGATGGCGCTGTTCGCGGATGGCTCCTATGAGGAGGTGATGCGTGCGCTGGTGGAGGGGCTCTCGTGGGCGTCGGGGTGGGCGCAGGTGTGGGAGGTGCCAGCGAAGGGGTCGATCTTCAAGGCGCGCTCTCGGTTGGGCCGCGAGCCGCTGCAGCGGTTATTCGAGGCGGTCGCGCGACCGCTGGCTGATCAGCGGACGGTCGGGGCGTTCTACCGGCAGTGGCGGCTGATGAGCCTGGATGGCACGTGCCTGGACATCGCGGACACTGCGGCCAACGAGCAGGAGTTCGGGCGGCCGGGATCCTCGCGGCGTGAGGGTGGGGGCGCGTTCCCACAGTTGCGGTTGGTCGCGCTTTCAGAGACCGGCACACACGCGATCTGCGCGGTCGCGATGGGACCGCTCAGCCGCAGTGAGAACGTGCTGGCGGACGAGCTGCTGCCTCGGCTGGGGCCGGGGATGCTGTGCTTGGCCGATCGCGGCTTTCACAGCTTCGCTCGCTTTGCCAGCGCCCGTCAGAGCGGGGCGCAGCTGCTCTGGCGGGTGCAGCGCAACCTGCTGCGCCCGCGCGAGGAGCAGCTCCCGGACGGCTCATACCTGACACGGATCTACGCCAACCAGCCCGACCAGCGCGCCCGGCGCCAGGGTCAGCGGGTCCGCGTCGTTGAGTACCGAGTCGATGACGGTCTGAGCGATCCCGAGCAGCGCTACCGGCTGCTGACCACGATCCTTGACCCCGAGCACGCGCCTGCCGGTGAGCTCGGCGTGCTCTACCACGAGCGCTGGGAGATCGAGAACGCACTGGACGAGCTGAAGGTCCACCAACGCGGACCGCGCGTCGTGCTGCGCTCCAAATCACCCGACGGCGTCTACCAGGAAGCCTACGGGTACCTGTGCACGCACTACGCGATCCGCCGGCTGATGCACGACGCCGCACTGACCGGCGAGCTGGATCCCGACCGATTGTCGTTCACCCGAAGCCTGCGGGCCGCCCGTCGCAGTGCCCGCACCCAGCCGGGATTTTCCCCCCCTGACGATCGCCACAGCCCATGAGCATGCGATCAGCGAGATCCTCGCCGACAGGCTCGGACCACGCCGCCAACGAACCAACCCCCGCGTGATCAAGCGCAAGATGTCCAACTGGGCTGTCAAACGACCCGAGCACCGAAACCCCGCCAAACCCACCAAACGCCCCGAGGACGCGATCACCATCCTCGCCGCCTAAGGAAACGGTATTGGGTCTAGCCGAGGCCTAGCCCACGGCCTAGCCCTGCTGCTGCTTGCGGGCCTGGTGGGCGGCCCAGCGCTCGCGCAGGCCGCCGTCCTCGTGGAAGGTCCACATGCGGTTGCCCACGAAGCCGAGCGGCATCGCGGCGAGCACCGAGATCGCCTGTGAGATCAGCGGGCTCACGCCGATGTTGATCAGCGCCTCGAGGATGCCGAGCTGGAACAGGAACGCCGCGCCGCTGACCAGGAAGAAGCGCCGCGCCTGATCGTGGATCGCGGCGCTGCCGACGCCCCGGAAGGTCCAGCGCCGGTTCCAGTAGAAGTTGTTCACTACGGCGGCCAGGAAGGCCACGGTCGCGGAGATCACGTGGAGCGTGTGCAGCCGCTCGACCAGCGCGAACACCGCGAGGTTGACGACGAACCCCGAGCCGCCGACGATCCCGAACTTGACCATCCGCCGCAGCTCCGGCAGCGCCCGGCGGGTGTGGTGTCGAGCGCGTCCGCGCATCGTCGTCGGTAGCGCGATCTCGGCCGTGCCAGGCACGGGCGCCGGACGGGTAGTGTGTTCGCTGACGCTCACGAGAAAAGGATCGGCCGGAAAGAGGGCGCGCTTTACCGGTCAGGCGCAAAGCCGTCGCCCAGAATCATACGTGATCCTCAGGCGGCCCCGACGCCGCAGCGGGGCGCCGGCGGCGCGGCGCCCGCTGGCAGCGGCCACAGATGTACGTACCCCGACCGGCCGCCCGCAGTTTCACGATCGCGGCCCCGCAGCGGCCGCATGGGAGACCGGTGCGGCCGTAGACCAGGAAGCGCTCCTGAAAGCTCCCGCGCACGCCGTCGATGTGGCGGAAATCGTCGATCGACGCGCCACGGGCGTCGATCCCGTCCCCGAGCGCCTGCAGCACCGCCGCCCGCAGCCGCTCCCAGTCGCCGGCGCGCAGCTCGCCGGCCGGCCGCAGCGGGTGGATCGCCGCGCGGTGCAGCGCCTCGTCGGCGTAGATGTTCCCGATCCCCGCGACGCGCCGCTGGTCGAGCAGGAACGCCTTGATCGGCGCGCGCCGCCCAGTCGCGAGCGCGCGCAGGTGCGCGGCGGTGAAGGCCGGGTCGAACGGCTCGAGCCCGAGCCGGGTGGCCAGAAACGCGTCGAGGCCTTCGGGGCCTCGGGCGAGCTCCCCGGTGCCGAACCGGCGGGGGTCGACCAGCCAGACCTCATGCGCGCGCAGCCCCCAGCGCACCCGCGCGTGCGCCGGGCGCTCGCCGGGGTCGGCGAGCAGCGCGCCGGTCATGCGCAGGTGCAGCAGCAGGCGCAGCCCGTCGTCGAGCTCCCAGATCAGGTACTTCCCGCGCCGGTCGAGCCGGAGCACCTCACGCCCGCGCAGCGCCTCCTGCATCGCCTCCACGCTCACCGGCGCGCACCAGCGCGCGTCCAGGACCTCGACGCGCTCGAGCACCTGCCCCTGGACCAGCGGCGCGAGCTGCCGTCGGATCGTCTCAACCTCGGGCAGCTCGGGCATCCGCCGATCCTAGTGGTGCCTCCGGTAAATCCGATCGTCGATTCGCGAGCGAAAATCGAGCATGGCCAGGACGCAGGGAGCCGGAATAGCAGCGCTATTTCGGCTCCCGAGGACGCCGCCAGGCGAAGATTTGCAGCCGCGAAGCGGG
>DATAWZ010000035.1:0-16005 GCA_036266975.1 Solirubrobacteraceae bacterium | reverse complement strand
TGGAGAACGTGCGCGTGACGGTCGGTCCGGTGGCGTCGGTGAGGTGGCCGGCGGCCTGCGTGCACGAGAACGACCACGCGTAGCTGTAGGGCGGCACCCCGCCGTTGGGGGCGACGGTGAACGTCACCGGTGCGCCGACGTCGACCGTGCCCGCCGGCGACTGCACGATGTCGCCGCCCTGCGGCGGCGCCGCGGTGGGCACCTGCGTGGTGATGTAGCTGACCACGGTGTGCGGCGGCGAGGCGGAATCGCTGACCTGGACGTAGGTCGTCTGAGGGCCCACGCTCAGGAACTGGCGGCTGGCCGTCTGACCCGTGGCGTCGGTGAACGGGCCGCTGGCGCTGGAGAAGCTCCAGGCGTAGGTAAAGGGCGGGTCGCCCCCCATAGGAGAGGGGGCGGTAAACGCGACCGTGTCACCCTGGGTCACGTTGCCGCTCGGGACCGCGGTGGGGGCGCCCTCGGTCAGCACCGGTACCACGTCGACGTCGAGGGAATCCGTGTCGGTGCACGTCGGACCTTGGCAGTCGCTGTCCGTAGCCAGGACGGAGACCTGGTCGTCACCGAGCGGCAGCGAACTCGTGTTGTACGTATCCGAGGATGAGTTCTGCTCGACCGTGTCGTTGACGCTGAACAAATACGACAGGTTCGCGTCGGGATTGCTCGGGTCGCTCCCGGTGGCCGTGAAGGTCACGCTCTGCCCGACCGACGGTGCCGTCGCGCTAGAGCTGATCGTCACGCTCACGTCGGCCAGCGCCGAGGTGGTGCCGACCGCGAGCAGCGCCAATAGAGCGACCAGACCCGCAAGTCCGGCGCGCCGGAGATGGTTCGTGCGCATTCTCTCTTCCGGAGGGGGCGCGATCACGCCGTCCAAGCGCGCGCCGCGAGCCCATCCTGGCGGATTGCGGGTTCCGCGGCAACCCTGGTGTCCAAGCGCTGACAAACGGCCGCCGGCGGCGGTGCGCTCGCCGCCCGCCTGCGAGGCCAGCTCGACCACCGCGGCGTAGCCGGAGACCATCGCCGCCCCGAGGGTCGCGCCCGGGCCCGGATAGGCCGAGCCCATGATCCCCGCCGAGGAGTTACCGGCAGCAAACAAGCCACGAAACGCCCCGCCGTCGATGGTCTGCACCCGGGCGCACCCGTCGACCGCCAGCCCCCCGCTGGTCCCGAGATCGCCGGCCTGCAGGCGCACCGCGTAGTAGGGCGGCTTCGCGAGCGGGGCCAGGCACGGGTTGGCCGGCGTGCTGTCACCGTAAAAACGATCGTAGGCACTCGCGCCCCGAGCGAAGCCCTCGTCGCGGGCGTCGCGGGCGAAGCCGTTGAAGCGATCGACGGTCGCTGCCGCCAGGCGATCGGCCGGGACGCCGATCGACGCCGCGAGCTCGGCCACCGACGAGGCTCGGTGCACGGTCCCCGGCATGCGGGGCCCCCCGCCCAGGAAGATGTCGCGGTTCTCGGCCTGCTGGTCGAAGAGCATCCACGAGGGCACGGTGCCCGCATCGGGCCGGTCGGCCGCTTACATCGCCTGCCAGAACTCGTCGTAGGACATCGCCTCGTTGGCGTAGCGCTCGCCGGCGCGGTTGACCACGATGCAGCCGGGCAGCCCGCGCTCGGCCAGGGTCATCAGCGCGACGTCGCCCTCGGACCCCTTCGTGACGAGGATGCTCGGCATACCCCACGCCTGGTCGAGCAGCTCGACGGCCGCGCCGGCGCGGCGTGCGGCCTCGATCACGCCGCCGTCCTCGGCGTCGGGCGGGGTCAGGCTCCAGCTCGTCACGCTCGGCGCGCGCATGTGCTCGTCGCGCATCGCCTGGTTGCGCGAGAAGCCGCCGGCCGCGAGGACCATGCCGTGCCGCGCCAGCAGCTCCTCGGCGCGACCGTCGCGCACGATCAGGTCGGCGAACGGGGTCGACAGCCGCACCGGCACCCCGAGGTCGAGCAGGCTCAGCCGCACCCATTCGGGGCACAAGCAGCCGGGCCGACCGAGACTGGCCGGCGCCGAGCAGCTTCTGCCCGCGCAGCTTGCCGCCGAGGAAGCGCCAGACCACGCGCGCGGCCGTCGCGCGGCCGGCCGCCGTGCGGGCGACCATGTTGTGCGTGACGAAGTCCTGGGCCTGCACGGTCAGTCCCTTGACGTCCAGCGCGGCCGACGGCGGGCGCAGGTGCTCGAGCTCGGCTTCCAGCGCGCGCCCTGCTCGAAGGAGTCGCCGACGCCGTAGCCCCAGAGCGGCCGGTTACCGGGGACCCGGATTGCCCCGCCCGAGTAGGCGGTCGTCCCCCCGAACCACGGGCTCTGCTCGATCACGAGGACCGACAGGCCGCGCAGCGCGGCGGCGATCGCCGCGGTCATGCCGGCGGCTCCAGCCCCGACGACGACGACGTCGTGCCGTTTGTGGTGGCCTCCGTGGCGCCCTCCCGTTCGCGAAGGTCTATCGATGATAAGACTTATACTACGGGCCGGTTCGCGAGCGAGGAGAAGGAGGAGAGGTGCCCCAGCAGACGACCGAACTTCATCTGACGGAACCCGACGTCATGGAGTGCCCGTACCCGCACTACGCGCGGCTGTTCGAGGCCGGCGAGCGGGTGGTCAGGTCGGACATCGGCGTGGCCGTGCTCGGCCACGAGGAGCTCGTCCAGCTCTCCAAGGACACGCGCCACTACTCCTCCGAGCTCGCCGAGAAGCCGGTCCACATGGGGATCAGCCCCGAGCCGATCCAGGACGACGTACAGGCGATCCTCGACGAGCTGCCCGAGGTCACCAACGCCCTCTTCGGCGCCGACCCACCGGAGCACACCCGTCACCGCAAGATCGTGGGCCAGGCGCTGAACCCCCGCCGCTACCGCCAGCTCGAGCCCCAGGTCCAGGAGGTGACGAATCGTCTCCTCGACGGCTTCGTCGAGGAGGACACGCTCGACTTCCTGCCGCGCTTCGGGATCCCGCTGCCCCTCACGGTGATCTCCAACATCCTCGGCGTCTACCGCGAGGACATGGAGGTCTTCAAGCGCTGGGGCGAGGAGATGATCGCGGGCAACTCGCACGTGCTCGACCACCCGCGCCGGCTCGAGGTCGCGCGCGCCGTCGTGGATTTCCACAAGTACTTCGAGCCGCTCATCGACGAGCGGCGCACGCAGCCGCGCGAGGACCTGCTGTCGTGGCTGGTGAACGCCGAGGTCGCCGGCGAGCAGAGCCTGACCCAGGGCGAGCTCGGGGTGATCGTGAGCCAGATCCTGCTCGCCGGGCACGAGACCACGACCAACCTGATCGGCAACGGCGTGGTGCTGCTCGGGCGCCGCCCCGACCTGCGCGAGCGGCTGCGCGCGCAGCCCCGGGACATCCCCGACTTCTTCGAGGAGATGATGCGCTGGGACGGCCCGATCCTGTGCACGATGCGCAAGGCCAAGGGCGAGGTCGAGTTCCACGGGCACCGCGCCCAGGACGGCGAGTGGGTCGTGCCGCTGTGGGGCGCCGGGAGCCGGGACCCGAAGGTGTTCCCCGACCCCGACACGTTCGACATGGACCGTCCCAACGTGCGCAACCACATGGGCTTCGGGCACGGCATCCACTTCTGCGTGGGCTCCGAGCTCGCGCGGATGGAGGGTCGCAGTGCCTTCCACGCGCTGCTCACCCGCTTCGGCGACTTCGAGGTCGACGAGGAGGCGAGCGACCTCACCCACCCGCCGACGTTCGCCCAGCACGGCTACAAGAAGATCGTCCTGCGCTTCACCAGGGCGTAGGCTGCGCGACATGTTCGAGCCGACCGATGAGCAACCGCATCCGCACGGGGACGACCCGCTCTACAGCGAGTCGCTGTACTTCAACTTCGTCGACTCCGAGTCGGGGGTCGCCGGCTTCATGCGCATGGGCAACCGCGTTCTCGCCGGCCACGGCGAGGTCACCGTGTGCCTGTACCTGCCGGCGGGCACCGTCGCCTTCCGCTACTCGCGCCCGCCGATCAGCGAGCCGACCTACGCGCTCGACGGCCTGAGCGTCGACGTCGCGGCGCCGCTGCAGCGCAACGTCGTGCGCTACGACGGCGAGGTCCACGAGCTCGCGAGCGGCACCGCCCTGGAGGACCCGCGGCGGGCGTTCGCCGAGAACCCGGTCCGCCGCTGTGAGCTCGAGCTCGACTTCGACGACGCGATGCCGCTGTTCGGCTGGAAACAGGAAGACGCCGACGGCGCCGACGCCGACGGGGCGTTCGCGCCCAACCACTACGAGGCGATCTGCCGCGTGCGCGGCTCGGTGCGGCTGGACGGCCACTCGCACCCGATCGACTGCTCGGGCGTGCGCGACCACTCCTGGGGCCCGCGCCACTGGCAGGGCCCGGAGTACTACCGCTGGGTGAGCGGGCTGACGCCCGACGGCGAGGGCTTCATCGCGTGGCTGATGAAGGCGCGCGGCGAGTTGCGCTCGTGGGGCTACCTGCGCGACGCGGGCGAGACCCACGCGATCAAGGGCGTGAGCGTGCGCAGCGCCTACGGCCAGGCGCCGCAGCGCTACCCGGAGTCGACCGTGCTCGAGCTCGACGTCGACGACGGCCGGCGGCTGCGCGCCGAGGGCACGCGCCTGGCCCTCGCCCCGCTGCGTCACCGCTCCAAGGACAGCCCGGCGGTCGCGCGGCTCTCGGAGATGGTCGTGCGCTTCGACGGGCTGGACGGCGAGGGGTCGACCTACGGGATCTGCGAGTTCCACGATCTGATCGAGAACGGGCACTTCGCGGGCCTGGACGAGGCGTGACCGAGCAGCGCGAGTGGGCCAGCGCGGCCCGCGACATCGCCGAGACCCACGCCGACGCCGAGCGTGCCGAGATCCCGCCGCTGATCGTGGTCGAGGGGCTCGAGCCCCACGTCCCCGGCGAGGGCCCGATCGCTATCACCCACCTCGGCAAGGGCCATTCCAACGAGACGTTCCTGCTCGAGCGCGACGGCCAGCGCTGCGTGCTGCGCCGTCCGCCGCGGCCGCCGTGGCCCCCGAGCGCCCACGACGTCCTGCGCGAGTACGCGTTCATCGAGGGGCTGCACCCGTTCGGGCTGCCGGTCCCCGCTCCGATCGCCGCCTGCGCCGACCCCGAGCCGATCGGGGCGCCCTTCTACCTGATGCAGTGCGTCGAGGGCGTGGTCGTGCGCGACACGTTTCCCCCCGAGCTCGACGAGCCCGAGACCCGCGGGCAGGCGGTGATCGCGCTCGCCGAGGGGCTCGCCGACCTGCACGCGGTGCGCTGGCAGGGCTCCCCGCTCGAGCAGCTCGGGCGTCCGAGCGGCTACCTGGAGCGCCAGCTGCGGCGCTGGAGCGGGCAGTGGGAGCACAACGCCACGCGCGAGGTTCCCCAGATCGCGCAGATCGGCGAGTGGCTGGCCGCGAACCGGCCCGAGTCCCACGACACGACCGTCGTCCACGGCGACTTCAAGCTCGACAACGTGATCCTGCACTCCGAGCCGCCGGCCCGGCTGGCGGCGATCGTCGACTGGGAGATGGCCACCCTGGGCGACCCGCTCGCCGACCTCGGCTTCACCTGCGCGGTCTACGCGCAGCCGGGCGAGGAGGTCGAGCCGATGCTGCACTTCTCCGCGGCGAGCACCGCGCCCGGTTGCCCGACGCGCGGAGAGATCGTGCAGGCCTACGGCGCGCGCAGCGGGCGCGACGTCGGCGACCTGCACTGGTACGAGTGCCTGGCGATCTGGAAGATCGCGATCATCGTCGAGGGCAACTTCAAGCGCTACCTGCTCGGCGGGACGAACGATCCCTTCCACGAGCAGGTCAAGGAGGGCGTCCCCCGCCTGGCCGAGCGCGCACTCGCGCTGACTCGCCGCTGAACCCTGCTAGTAGTGCACAGGCGTATGAACGCCCCCGCTGACCGCCGCTGGCTCGCCCTGTACATCCTGTGCCTGGGCACCCTGATGATCGTGCTGGACTCGACGATCGTCAACGTCGCGCTGCCCTCGATCAAGCGCGGGCTGCACTTCAATCAGTCCGACCTGGCCTGGGTGGTCAACGCCTACCTGCTGACCTTCGGCGGCTTCCTGTTGCTCGGCGGGCGCCTGGGCGATCTGTTCGGCCCGCGCCGGCTCTTCATCGGCGGCCTGATCCTGTTCACGTGCGCCTCGGTGGTGTGCGGCCTGGCCCAGTCGCAGGGGATGCTCGTCGCCGCCCGCGCGGTCCAGGGCTTCGGCGGCGCGCTCGCGTCGGCGGTGTCGCTGTCGCTGACGATCACGCTGTTCACCGAGCCGCGCGAGCGGGCCAGGGCGATGGGGATCTTCGGGTTCGTCGCCTCCGGCGGCGGGACGCTCGGGGTCCTGCTCGGCGGCATCCTCACGCAGATCCTCTCCTGGCACTGGATCTTCTGGGTCAACGTGCCGATCGGCGCGATCGTCGTCATGCTCTCGCGGCGGCTGCTCCCGGAGATCGAGGGCCGGTCCGCTCGCCTGGACGTGGCGGGCGCGGTGACCGTGACCGGCGGCTCGATCCTCGCGACCTACGCGATCGTCAACGGCAACACCGCGGGCTGGGGCTCGCTGCAGACCCTCGGGCTGCTCGGCGGCTCGCTCGTGGTGTTCGCCCTGTTCGTGCTCATCGAGACCCGGGTGGCGGCGCCGCTGATGCCCCTGCGCCTGTTCAAGCTGAGCAATCTGCGCACCGCCAACCTCGTGGCCGTCCTGTGGGCGGCGGCGATGTTCGCGTGGTTCTTCCTCTCGGCGCTCTACCTCCAGCAGGTGCTCGGCTACGACCCGCTCGGCGTCGGCCTGGCCTTCCTGCCGGCAAACCTGATCATGGGCGCGCTCTCGATCGCGGTCTCGGCCCGGTTGGTGATGCGCTACGGCTTCCGGCGTCCGATGGCCGGTGGGCTGCTCCTCGCCACGATCGGGCTCCTGCTCTTCGCGCGCGCGCCGACCTACGGCCACTACATCGTCGACGTGCTGCCGAGCATGGTGCTGCTCGGGATCGGCGCGGGGATCGCCTTCAACCCGATGCTGCTGGCCGCGATGGGCGACGTCGCCCCCGAGGAGAACGGCCTGGCCTCGGGCCTGGTCAACACCTCGTTCATGATGGGCGGCGCGCTCGGGCTGGCCGTGCTGGCGAGCATCGCCGCGGCGCGGACCAACGCGCTGCGCCACGCCGGCCACAGCTCGGCGGTGGCGCTCACCGGCGGCTACCACGTGGCCTTCCTGGCCGGCGGGGGCTTCGCCCTGGCCGGCGCGCTGCTCGGCGCCCTGGTGATCCGCGAGCCCCAGTCCGCGGGCGCGCCGCAGGCGGCTAGCGAGCCCGGGCCTCAGCCGGAGGGAGCCGCCCCGCACGCAGCTCGTGCTTGACGACCTTGCCGCTGGCCGTCCGCGGCAGGACGTCGACGAGCTCGAGCCGGGTCGGGAGCTTGTAGCGGGCGAGCGACGCCCCGGCGAACTCGCGTAGGTCGGCGATCTGCAGCGCGGCGCCCTCGCGCAGCACGGCGACCGCGAGCGGGGTCTCGCCCCAGCGCTCATCGGGCACCCCGATGACCGCGACCTCGACGATCGCCGGATGGCCGGCGAGCACGCTCTCGACCTCGGCCGGGTACACGTTCTCCCCGCCGGAGATGATCATGTCCTTGACGCGGTCGGCGATGTAGATCACGCCGTCCTCGTCGCGGTAGGCGACGTCGCCGGTGTGCAGCCAGCCGTCGACGATCGTCTCGGCCGTCGCCTGCGGGCGGTTCCAATAGCCCTTCATCACGGTCGGCCCGCGCACGCAGATCTCGCCCTTGGCGTGCGGCTCGGTCACCTCGGCGCCGACGGCGTCGACGAGCTTGACGTCGACGAACATCAGCGGCAGGCCGCTCGCGCCGATCTTCTCGCGCGCGAGCTCGGGGGGCAGGAAGCACACGCTCGGCGAGCACTCGGTGAGGCCGTAGCCCTGGTGAACCTCCATGCCCTGGGCCTGGTAGCGCTCGAGCAGCGGCACCGGGCAGGGCGCGCCGCCGCAGATCAGTGTGCGCACCGTGCGCGTATCGGCCGCGGCGAAGTCGGGATGGTCGACGATGGCCTGGTACTGGGCCGGGACGGCCATCATCGTCGTGACGCCGTACTGCGCCCAGTCGGCGAGCGTGCCGCCCGGATCGAAGCTGCGGTGTAGCACGACCTCGCCGCCGCGCTGCAGGGTGATCATCGTCAGGACGTTCAGACCGCCGATGTGGAAGATCGGCATCACCGTGAGCGTGACGTCCTCGGGGCGCACGTCGAACGCGTGGCCGTGGTTGTAGTTGGCCCACCACAGGCCCGAGTGGGTGAGCATCGCCCCCTTCGGCCGCCCCGTCGTCCCCGAGGTGTACATGATGATCGCCGTGTCGTCGGGCTCCGGCGCCTGCGCCGCGTCGGCTGCGTCGACCCCGCCGCCGCGCACCTGCAGCAGCGACTCTGCCGCCAAATCGAAGGGCACGACGTCGCGGTGCTCCTCGCCGCTGATCAGCGTGCTCACTCCGGCGTCGCCGATGATGAACTCGAGCTCGGGGCGCGTCAGGCGGAAGTTCAGGGGCACGAAGATCGCACCCAGCCGCGCACAGGCGTGCATGGCAAGCAGGAACGCGGGGTGGTTGAAGCCGAGGTAGGCGACGCGATCCCCGCGCCGGACGCCGCGCCGCTCGAGCTCGCCGGCGACCGCCGCCACGCGCCGGTCGAGCTCGGCGAACGTCCAGGTCGTGCCCTGGAAGGTCAGCGCCCGCCGCCGCGGCGTGCGCTCGGCGCGCCTGCGCAGCAATGCGGCACAGCTCACATCCGGCGTGGTCACCTGCCCAACCTAATAGAGTCCGCGCCTTCGCGGCGGCGTGGAACGCCGACGCGGAGGGGACGAGAAGCCTTCACGCCCCGCTGCCTGCGGGCAGCGGCCGCGCGTAACGGACCTGCGAGCTGCTGACCGGCAGCAGCTCGCGTAACGGACCTACGAGCTGCTGACCGGCAGCAGCTCGCGTAATGGACATACGAAGCGAAGGTGGTTTCTCGTGAACGAAGAAGAGCGTGATTCGGGCGGCATCGCCATCCTGTTGTGGCTGACCGTCGCGGTCTGTCTGTGCGCGGGCATGGTCGCCCTCGCCGCGCGGTCGGGCTCGGTGGCCGTGGTCGCCCTGGCCATCCTGGTCTCGATCGGCCTCGGCGCCACCGTGGTCGGCTGGTTCTGGCAGATGCTCGGCGAGGGCGCGCCAGAGAGCCACTGAGGGCGGGGCGCGGCTGAGATCGCCCTATCGGTCGATCGGCCAGACCTGGCGCGCCTTTGCACGCTGGTCACAGGCGCCGCCGACGCCCAACGAGACTGGCCCGCGGCCCGACGGGCCGCGGGCTCCCCGAACGGGGTCCTCCGCAGCGACGGAACGGAGACGGTGTGACTCGTACGACCTCGGGCGTGGTGGCGACCCGGGCTCTGCTCAGCGCGCTGGCCCTGTCGGCCTGCGGCAGTTCGTCCTGCGCCAAGACGACCGGCACGTCGGCCGCCGCGGCGAGCGCGGCCTCGTCCAGCGGCGCTGCACCGGACCAACCTGTGGGGGCGGCGCGTCTGGCACGAGGTCGGCGTGCTGCAGCGGGGACGGCTCGTCCAGCTCGGGACGCCGGAGCAGGGACACGTCCGACCGCGTGCGCGTGCAGGTGCCGACCGACGACCCGGGCCGGCTGGTCGAGGTCCTCGCCACGGCGATGGAGCCGCTCCAGCCCGGCGCGTCCGCCCAGCTGCTGCTGCGCCCCGGTGCGATCGGGCTGTGCCCGCCGCTCCCGGACCGTGCCCTCGCGCGAGGCCTGGTGCGGGTGGCCTACCGCGGCAGCGGCTACAGCTGCGTGGTGGCGCTCGGCGAGACGCAGGAGCTCACCGGGGTCCCGTCCGATGAACAGCTGCGCCGGGGCGCGCCGGTCGGCGTCCGCCTGGACCCGGCCGGCACTCTGGCCTTCCGTGCCGATGCCTCCGAGCCCGCCCCGCCGCTGCCGGCGGGGGCCTGCTGGCCGGCGCCGGAGCGCGACGCCCTCGTCGCCGGCAGCGATACTGGGGGAGCTGTGAGACCACCCGACCGCGCAGCTCGATGAGCGGCCAGCAAGTCGGTCTGGCCCTGTCGGTCTTCCTGGCCTGCGCCGTGGAGGGCGTCGAGGCGCTGACCATCGTGCTCGCGGTCGGCACCACCCGCAGCTGGCGTTCGGCCCTCTACGGGGTCGGCGCGGCGACCGCCGTGCTCGCGGCGCTCACCGCTGCCGCCGGGCCGGCGCTGACCTCGCTTCCGATCAACGCGCTGCGGGTCGCCGTCGGCGGGCTGCTGCTCGTGTTCGGACTGCAGTGGCTGCGCAAGGCGATCCTGCGAGCCGCCGGGCTGAAGGCGCTGCACGACGAGGAGGCGACGTTCCGTGAGGAGCGCGAGGCCGCGGACAGCGTCCCGCGCTCGGGCGCCGGGTTCGACGGATATTCGTTCGCGCTGTCGTTCAAGGGCGTCCTGCTGGAGGGCCTGGAGGTGGTGTTCATCGTGCTCACGTTCGGCGCCAACCAGCACGACATCGGCCTGGCGGCGATCGCCGCCGGCGCGGCGGTCGCCGCCGTCGTGGGCGCGGGGGCGCTCGTGCGGGCGCCGCTCGCGCGCGTGCCGGAGAACACGATGAAGTTCGCGGTGGGGGTGATGCTGACCTCGTTCGGCACGTTCTGGGGCGCCGAGGGCGCCGGCGCGCATTGGCCCGGCGGCGACGCCGCGCTGCTCGTGCTCATCCCCGCCCTGCTGGGCTACTCGCTGCTCGCCGCGCGTCTTCTGCGCGCGCGGGCGCAGCGCACGCGCGCCGCCGAGGTCGAGCGCCGCGAGCCGGTGGTGCAGGTATGAGGCAGCTGCGCTTGCTGGCCGCGTTCGTCTGGGATTTCGTCGTCGGCGATGACTGGATCACCGCGGTGGGCGTGGTCGTCGCGGTCGCGGGCACCGCGCTGCTCGCCGACGCGACGCACAGCGACTGGTGGACGCTCCCGCTCGCCGTGGTCGTGCTGCTGTCCTGGTCGCTGTGGCGGGTCGTCTGCCCACGAAGCGAGGATTAGTTAGTTTAGTTAGCGAACGCTCATCTGCCTAGCAACGGCATGATCGCGTTCTTCACCAAGGTGTCCGGTGAACCGGGCCGCCACCGCAACAGTAGCAGTAGCAGTTGCTCTCCAGCGCCGGGAACTCGCTCGCCACGGCACCGAGGCTACGAGCCCAGGTGGCGATTTCTGGCGACCACACCCGCGCATTGCCCGCATCTCTAACCCGAAGTTCCCCTGGCTGGCGCCCCGGTTTTGGCGCGGATTCGGCTCTGGTGCTGGGTTTCCGGGGCTGGCCGGGGTTGGAGGGCGTCCGCTTAACTGTGTAGGCAGGTTAGTAGTAAGTGTAACGGTGAATCGGCGTGTGTCAATGAGTGACGGTTAGTGTGCAGTATCGGGGACGCGGTCACCGAAGTGGATCTTGAACGCGAGGAGCGCCGTTGTCCAGTTGCGGGTGCGTGTCCATTGCGGGACCGCGTTCTGCAGCGCGAGGTAGACCAGCTTGCGCGCGGCGTCCTCGTTGGGGAAGCTGCCCTTGGTCTTGAGCGCCTTGCGCAGCTGGCGGTTGAGCGCCTCGATCGCGTTGGTGGTGTAGATCACGCGCCGCACCTCGGGCGGGAACGCCAGGAACGGCGTCACGTGCTCCCAGGCGTTCAGCCAGGCCTGCGTGATCGGCGGGAACCGGGCGCCCCACTTCTCATCGAACGCCTCGAGCTCGGCCTGGGCGTGCTCGGCGTCGATCGCGGTGTAGATCGGTTTCAGATCGCGGGCGACCTGCTCGCGCTCGCGGCGCGGCACGTACTTCAGTGACGAGCGGATCAGATGAACGATGCATGTCTGCACCGTGGTCATCGGGAAGATCGGGGATTGTCAGAGGATCTGTGTAGGCCTGAGCGAACGGAGCGTTCATGCCTTCTACACGAGAGAGCTTCATTGATGGTGGTCGGTCCCTGGTCAGGCACGATTCGAGCACATCCACCAGCACCATAAGGGCCAACGAACCGGAGCGTTGCGCTTCGGCGACCAACGAGCAGCAGCCCTGGCCGGCGCCCTGTGCGCGCTGCTGCCCGCCGTCACCGGCTTCTCGAGCAAGACCCTCATACCCCTGGTCGCCGGCCACCTCGGCCAGCCCTACAGCCAAAGCCAGATGAGCTACGACCTCACACGACTGCGTCTGCACGGCCTCGTCCAACGCCTACCCCACAGCAAGACCTACGTCCTGACTGGCGTAGGAATCCGCGTCGACGTGTTCTACACCAAGCTCCGCCGCTTCAACCCCTCCTGGACGCCGACAAGCCCCCCCGGCACCCGAAAGGCCGCGCTCAAGACACTCAAGAGCGCGCTCCACGACTACGTCCACGCCGCACGCCTCGCGCCCGCCACATGAAAACTCTTCACAAAATCACGACTTCCAACGACCGAGTCGCCTACCCCGAAATCGACGTGGTGGGACGGCGGCCACGAGCGCACCCGGCGCGCGAACGCGCGTGCTCGTGGCCGCTGTTGCGCGACGGGCTGGCGCGCCGGATCGGGGAGCGTCCAGAGCTCGAGTCGTCGGCGAGGCTCGGAACGGGGCCGAGGCGCTGGAGCTCGTGCGCGATCGGAGCCCCGATGTGGCCGTCCTCGACGGCGACCTGGGCCCTCGACCCCGCGGCTCGGCTTCCCGCGGCGGCGGGCGAGGGGCACATCGGCCGCGAGCGCGTCGACGCGCACCGAACGGGGCGCTCGATCCCCTGCGCGGAGCCCGCTCGAACACCGGGAGCACTGGCCCTTCAAATCCAATTATTAAGGCGTATACTCATGCACGTGGCGAAGCACTCAATCCAGCATCCGCTCACCGACGAGGTGGCCGACCTGATCGCCCAGCGCTTTGCGGTGCTTTCCGAGCCGATGCGGATCAAGATCCTCGACCACGTGCGCGAGGTCGGCGAGGCGTCGGTCCGGGAGATCGCCGAGGGGGTCCGGGCGACCCACGCGAACGTCTCGCGCCACCTGAACGTCCTGCACCGCGCCGGGATCGTCGGACGGCGCAAGCTGGGGACGAGGGTGCTCTACCGGATCGTCGACCAGGGCGTGCTGCGGCTGTGCGAGGAGGTCTGCGGCAGCCTCGCCGAGCAGCAGCGCAACCTGCGCGCGATCCTCGATCCCGACCCGAGGGAGGCCGCCGCATGATCTTCCGTCAGATCACCCACGACGACCTGGGGTGCGCGTCCTATCTGGTCGGCGATCATCACGCGGGCGTCGCCGCGGTGATCGATCCGCGCTTCGAGATCGACGAGTACCTCGAGCTCGCGCGCTACATGAACGTGCGGATCGAGCACGTGCTGGAGACCCACAACCACGCCGACCACGTCTCCGGGCACGGCCGCCTGGCCGCCGCCACCGGCGCGACGATCCACATCCACCGTCTCGCGGCGCCCGACTACGACCACGTGCCCTTCGACGACGGCTGGGAGCTCGAGCTCGGCAGCGTGATCGTCCGGGCGCTGCACACTCCCGGGCATCGCCCCGAGCACACCGCCTTCGCGTTGATCGACACCGCCCGCGGGACCGAGCCGTGGGCGCTGCTCAGCGGCGACACGCTGTTCGTGGGCGACGTCGCCCGGCCGGATCTCGCGGTCGAGAGGTCCGACGGGGCGCGCGGCATCTTCCGCAGCCTGCGCGATCAGATCCTCAGCCTGCCCGACGAGTGCGAGGTCTGGCCCGGGCACCTGGGCGGGTCGATGTGCGGCGGGCCGGGGATGGACATGAAGGTGTCCTCGACGATCGGCTACGAGCGCCGCCACAACCCGGTGCTCGCCGAGAGCGACGAGGAGCGCTTCGTCGAGCAATCGCTGGCCAAGCTCGGTCCGCAGCCGCCCAACTTCAAGGCGATCGTCGAGCTCAACCGCGGCCCGCTGGTCACCGACGGCGTCCACGTGATGCCGCTGACCTCGCGTCAGGTCGAACTCAAGCGCCAGCAGGGGGCGTTACTCGTCGACGTGCGCACCGACCAGCAGTTCGATGAGGCGCACGTCCCCGGCGCGGTCTGCATCACTCGGCTCGGCGCCGGCTTCGGCACCAAGCTCGCGTGGGTCGTCGACCATGATCAGGAGATCGTGCTCATCGGCCGCGACAACGACGACGCGCGCGTCGCGGCGCGGCTGGCCACCGCGGTCGGGGTCCGGCGCATCGCCGGCTTCCTCGAGGGCGGGATGACCAGCTGGCGCGAGGAGCGCTGGCCGGTGGCGAGCATCGAGCGCGTCGACGTCGATCGCCTCGCCGCGCTGCGCGAGGAGGACCCCGGCCTGCAGATCCTCGACGTGCGCGAGCGCGCCGAGTACGACGCGGGCCACATTCCGGGCTCCAGCCACCTCGCCTACCACGACGTCACCTCGATCCCGCCGGACATGGACCCGGCCCGTCCGATCGCGGCGATCTGCGGCTCGGGGCAGCGGGCGGCGCTCGCCGCGAGCCTGCTCGCCCGCCACGGCGCGCAGCGCGTTCTGCACGTCACTCCGTTCGGAGTGCCCTACTGGGGCCGCAGCGGGCATCCCCTGGAGAGGACATGACCGACACCGATACCGAGCTGCGCAAGATGGTCGTTGGCCACCTGCGCCAGCTGCACGCGCTCCAGGTCGGCGCGCTGGACATGTTCGCCGGGATGCTCGCCGCGGTGCGCGCCGAGCGCGACGGCGGCAAGTTGCCCGAGGTCACCGACCTGCTCACCAACATGCTGAACGCGTTCGGCCAGCACGAGGAGGAGACCAAGCGCCACGAGCGCGAGGTGCGCCAGCGGCTGACCGAGCTCGGTGCCAAGCCCAACCGCGTGGCCGAGCCGGCGATGCGCGCGGGCGGGCGGGCGCGGGTGCTGATGGGGCGCGTGGGCGGGCAGGACTACGGCGCCAACGCCCGCGACGCGTTCGTCTTCGAGCACCTCGAGATCGCCGTATGCGAGCTGCTCGAGCGGGCGGCGGCACGGGTCGGCGACGAGCGCACGGCCGAGATGGCGCGTGCGCACAAGCACGACAACGAGGAGATGGCGGCCAAGATCCGGCGCAACTGGGAGAACGTGCTCAGCTTGCGTCTTGCGTGCGCGGGTGTCTCCCCGGCGCGCGGTCGCGTACCGGCGTGACCCGCTTCGGGTTCGTCCTCGACCAACGCCGCTGCATCGGCTGCCACGCCTGCACGGTCGCCTGCAAGGCCGAGCACGGGGTCGAGCTGGGCGTCTTCCGGACCTGGGTGAAGGTCATCGAGCAGGGCGCGTTCCCCGACGTGCGCCGGCACTTCTCGGTGCTGCGCTGCAACCACTGCACCGACGCGCCGTGCGTGAAGGTGTGTCCGGTGACCGCGCTGTTCAAGCGCGAGGACGGGATCGTCGACTTCGATCCGGCGCGCTGCATCGGCTGCAAGGCGTGCCTGAACGCGTGTCCCTACGACGCGCTGTACATCGACCCGCGCACCCAGACCGCGGCCAAGTGCAACTTCTGCGCGCACCGGGTCGACGCCGGGCTGCGCCCGTCCTGCGAGGTCGTCTGCCCGGTCGAGGCGATCGTCTCCGGTGACCTCGACGACCCCGACTCGCGCGTGAGCAAGCTGATCGAGGTCATCCCCGCGCAGGTGCGCGCGCCCGAGCAGGAGACCGAGCCGAACGTCTTCTACCTCGGCGCCGCCGAGGCCGCGCTGAACCCGCTGCTCGTCGGCGGGGACGGCACGTACATCACGACCGAGATGGCGCCCTCCCAGCAGGTCAAGCTGGCGCCGCTGAACGAGAACCGCGCGGCGCGCGCGATCGGCGACATCGCCCATCCCCCGCCGTGGGGCTGGCGGGTCTCCAGCTACTTCCTCTCCAAGGGCGTCGCCGCCGGGGCGATGATGCTCGCCGCGCTGCTGCTCGCGGTCGGCGCCCGCGGCTCGGCGCTCGCCGACATCATCCCGGGCGCGCTCGCGCTCGCCGGAATCGCCGTCACCGGGCTGTTCCTGATCGCCGACCTGAAACAGCCGCGCCGCTTCTACTACCTGTTCACCCGGCCGCAGTG
>DATAWZ010000034.1:0-10537 GCA_036266975.1 Solirubrobacteraceae bacterium | reverse complement strand
CTCGCGCCCGAAGCGCTTGAAGTAGGTCTCGATGAACCGATCGTCGTCGCGGTAGAGGGTGCGCAGCATCGACGGCCACGGGCGCCGCAGCACGAGCAGCCCCTGCCCGTTCTCGATCGGCTTGCCCTCGTGCTCGTCGACGACCTCGGCGCTGATCCCCGGGAACGGCTGCGTGGCCGAGCCGGGCTTGGTGGTCGTGATCCCCGGCAGCGGCGTGATCATGATCGCGCCGGTCTCGGTCTGCCACCACGTGTCGACGATCGGGCAGCGCTCGCCTCCGATCACCTTGTAGTACCACAGCCAGGCCTTGGGGTTGATCGGCTCACCGACCGACCCGAGCAGACGCAGCGAGGTCAGGTCGAACTTCCCGGGGTGCTCGGCGCCCCACTTGATGCAGGCACGGATCGCCGTCGGCGCGGTGTAGAAGATCGTCACCTTGTAACGCTCGACGAGCTCCCACCAGATCCCCCTGTGCGGATAGTCGGGCGCGCCTTCGTACATCACGCTCGTCGCCCCGTTGCAGAGGGGCCCGTAGACGATGTAGGAGTGACCGGTGACCCAGCCGACGTCGGCCGAGCACCAGTACACGTCCTCGTCGGGGTGCAGATCGAACACGTACCGGTGGGTCGCCGACACGCCGGTCAGGTAGCCGCCGGTGGTGTGCAGGATGCCCTTGGGCTTGGCCGTCGAACCCGATGTGTACAGCACGAACAGCGGGTCCTCGGCGTTCATCGGCTCGGCCGGGCACTCCGGGTCGGCGGCGGCAAGGATCTCGTCGTAGAAGACGTCACGGCCCTGGAGCATCGGGCAGTCGACGCCCTTGGAGCGCACGACGACGATGTGCTGGAGCGTGTCCAGGTCGCCCATCAGCGCGTCGACGCTCTCCTTGACGTTGGCGGTCTTGCCCTTGCGGGCCGCGCCGTCGACGGTGATCAGCGCCTTGGCCTCGCTGAACTCCATCCGCTCGCGCACCGCCTCGACCGAGAAGCCGCCGAACACGACGTTGTGCGGGGCGCCGATGCGCGCGCAGGCGAGCATCGCCACCGCGACCTCGGGGATCATCGGCAGGTAGATCCCGACGATGTCGCCCTTTTGGACCCCGAGGTCCTTCAGGGCGTTGGCCAGCCGCTGGACGTCGGCGAGGAGCTCGGCGTACGTGACGTCGCGCTCCTCGCCCTCCTCGCCCCGCCAGTGGAAGGCGACCTTCTCGCCCTTCCCGGCCTGGACGTGCCGGTCCAGGCAGTTGTGGCTGACGTTGAGCTCGCCCTCCTTGAACCACTTGTAGAAGGGCGGGTTCGAGTCGTCCAGGACGGTCTTCCAGCGACTGAACCAGTCGAGCTGCTCGGCCTGCCTGACCCACCAGCCCTGCCAGTCGGCGTCAGCCTCCTGGTAGACGGCCGGGTCACTGAGCAGCGCGTGCTTGCGGAACTCCGCCGGTGGGTCGAACGTCTCGACCTCGAGCAACTCGGCGAGCTCAACCTCGAGCGCGTCGCCGGTGGACCCCTGTTCAGTCGCCATTGGTGGCCTCCTCCCTCGTGGTCGTCGCTCCCCGCCAGGCTACTGCCCCGCGAGCGGGAACAGCGGCATGACGGTCTTGCCGAACGTGCTGTTGACGACCGCCCCGAAGGACGCGTACCACGCGGCCGCCGCCGTGGCGATCCCGAGGTAGCCGCCCCAATGGGTGACGGTCATGTTCCCGCCGTCGGAGCCGATGGCCAGCAGGATGAACGTGATCGTCAGCAGGACGAAGACCAGCAGCACCGCGCCGCTGACCCGTAGTGCCGCGACCGTCATGTAGGCGGTGAAGATCGCCCACGCCCACAGGTACATGCCGACGGCGTGCCCGGCCGGACCGGTGATCTGCTTGGCGTAGAACACGTTCAGGGCCCAGAAAGAGAGCCAGAACGCCCCATACGAGCTGAACGCCACCGCGCCGAAGGTGTTCCCGGTGCGGAACTCCCACATCCCGGCGAGCAACTGCGCGATGCCGCCGTAGACGAGTGCGAGGCCGAGCACCACGGGGGCGTCCCCGGGTGACACCGCCTTCGCGTTGACCATCGAGAGCACGAACGTGGTCATGGCAAAGCCCGCAAGCCCAAGCGGCGCGGGGTTCGCCGGCGTCCAACCGCTCGATCCACCTGACGATTCCATACCCTCTCCTCTCCTGAGATTGGTGGCTTCTCACCGTCCCAGCGCCCCCCACCGCGGGCAAGGGCAATCGCTGAGCGGCGCGACTCGCACGCCGAGCGGCACCCCTCGCGCGGTAAACGGCAGCCGCTCGTCGCGGCCTCCCAGCGGGAATATCCTGCAACCGTGGAGGTGGTCCTCGGAGTGATCGTCGGCTGGGCGCTGGCGGCGTCACTGATCGCCGCGGTCCGCCTGCTCCGGCCGGCGCGGGTCATCTCCAGTGAGGGCCATGCGATGGCCGAGGCCCTGCACGCCGCCACCGTGATGCTCCCGGACCTGCGCCGCGGGCTGTCGCCCGAGACCGCCCAGCGCTCGATCCCGCACCTGCACACGCTCACGCAGGCGGCGGCCGTCGCGCTCGCCGACGGCGAGACGCTGCTGGCCTGGTACGGGGACGGAGCCGAGCATCACGGGCGCGGCGATCCGCTGAGCGGGCTCGTCCCCGGACACCGTCACGATCGCGTCCACGTCACGCGGATCGAGTGCTCGCATCAGGACTGCTGGCTGGGCCCGGCGATCGTCGCGCCGCTGGTGGTGGGCGGGACGTGCGTGGGCAGCCTGATCGCGCTGTTCGGCGCCGGACGGCGACTCGCACCCGAGGACACGCGCACGGCACAGGAGGCCGCGGCCCTCGTGTCGGCGGAGATCGAGCTCTCCGAGCTCGACGCCCAGGGCGAGCGCCTCGCGCGAGCCGAGCTGCGCGCGCTGCGGGCCCAGATCTCCCCGCACTTCATCTACAACGCGCTCGCCGCCGTCGCCGCCTACATCCACTCGCGGCCCGAGGAGGCGCGCGAGCTGCTCACCGACTTCGCGGAGTTCATCCGCTACGCCTTCCGCGGCGAGCGCCCCTACGTGACCCTCGCCGACGAGCTGCGCTACGTGGAGAAGTACCTGCGGCTCGAGCGCGCCCGCTTCGGCGAGCGGCTCCAGGTCCGCCTGACGGTCAGTCCCGACGTGCTGCCGGTCGTCGTCCCGGTCCTGTCGGTGCAGCCGCTGGTCGAGAACGCCGTGCGCCACGGCGTCGAGCGGCGTGGCCACGGCCGGATCGAGATCGTCGGGCGCAACATCGGCGAGGACGTCGAGCTACGCGTCCGCGACGACGGCGTCGGCATGAGCGCCGAGAGCGCCGACGCCTCGCTCGCCGGCGCGGGCGCGGGGATCGGGCTGGCCAACGTCCACGGCCGTCTGCGCACGAGCTTCGGCCCCGACTACGGCCTGGAGATCGAGTCACAGCTCGGGGCGGGTACGACGGTGACGATGACCGTACCCAAGTTCCGAGCGGGGGTCCGCGCCGCATGACGCTCAGCGTCCTCGCCGTCGACGACGAGCGCCCGGCCCTGGAGGACCTCGAGCGCGTGCTGCACTCGTGCACGTCGGTCGGAGAGGTGGTGACGGCCCGCAGCGGCGGCGAAGCGCTGCGTCGACTGGCCGAGCGGCGCTTTGACGCGCTGTTCCTGGACGTGCGCATGCCCGACCTGGACGGGATCGAGCTCGCCAGCGTGCTCGAGCGGTTCGCCGCGCCGCCGGCCGTCGTGTTCGTCAGCGCCTACGACGACGCCGCGGTCAGCGCATTCGAGGTGCACGCACTCGACTACCTGATGAAGCCGGTCAGCCGGCGGCGGATCGAGGAGGCGCTCGCGCGGGTCGGCGACCGCCGTGAGGGGGGCGCCGAGGCGCTCGCCGACGAGATCGTCGCGGTCGAGCCCGCGCGGGGCCGGGCGACCCATCTGGTGCACCGCAGCTCGATCCTGTACGTCCAGGCCCAGGGCGACTACGTACGGATCCACACCCCGCACGGCCGGTTCCTGCGCCGGGGCACGCTTGGCGACATCGAGCGTCGCTGGGCCGCCCACGGGTTCGCGCGGGTGCACCGGACCTACGTGGTCAACCTGCACCGCGCGGTCGAGATCCGCCCCGAGCTCGGCGGGACCGCGCTGATCGTCCTCGCCGACGGCACGAGCATCCCGGTCGCTCGCCGCCAGGTGGCCGAGCTGCGGCGACGCCTGGGGATGTAGCGTGAGCGTCGAGTCCGGCCAGCGGACACCGCGCGACGAGCTCGCCGACGCGACGGCCCACGGGGAGCTGTATCTGCGTCGCCTGCGCCAGCGTCAGCTCGCGCTATCGCTGCTCGCGCTGATCGCGTTCGGCGCGCTCGTCGGCATCCTGCCGCTCGCGCTGCAGGAGCTGCCCACGCTCTCGCGCCACCGCCTGCTCGATGTGCCGCTCGCGCTGTGGCTGCTGATCCTGCCGCTGCCGCCGGTGTTCGTGGCGATCGGCGCGCTGTACGTGCGCCGCGCCGACGCGCTGGACCAGGAGTTCCGCGAGCTCGTCGCACCGCGGTTCGAGCGCGAGCGATGATCGCGCTGTTCGCCGTGGCGGGGGTGACCCTCGGGACCCTCGGCCTCGGCACCTTCGGCGTGCGCCTCGCGCGCACGACCTCGGACCTGCTCGTGGCCTCCCGTGCGATCACGCCGTGGTGGAACGCGGCGGCGATCTCCGGCGAGTACCTGTCGGCGGCGAGCTTCCTGGGCATCGCCGGGCTGGAGATGCAGAACGGGACGGTCGCCCTGTGGCAGTCGCTCGGCTTCACCGCCGGCTACCTCGCGCTGCTGCTGTTCGTCGCCGCCCCGCTGCGGCGCTTCGGCTCGTTCACGATCCCCGACTTCGCCGAGGCCCGCCTGCGCAGTGTCGGGTTGCGGGCGCTCGCGTCCGGCGTGGTGCTGCTGATCGGCGGCTTCTACCTCGTGCCTCAGCTCAAGGGGGCGGGCATCGCGCTGGGAGTCGTCACCGGCGCCCCGTACTTCGTCGGCGTGGTCGCCGTCGCCTTGGTGGTCACGCTCAACGTCGGGCTCGGCGGAATGCGGGGCATCACCTACGTGCAGGCCTACCAGTTCTGGCTGAAGGTGTTCGCGATCGCGCTTCCCGCCTGCCTGCTGCTCGTGCACTTCGGCGGGCTGCCCGCCCGCGCCGCGCTGTTCGGCGACCAGCTGCCCCGGGCGGGCGTACACGGTCTGGAAATCACGCTCTCGGGCTCGCAGCGCGTCGTCTTCCCCACCGCCGCGCACTACCGGATCGCCGGCGCGGCGCGCGTGGCCGCCGACGGCGCCCACGTCACGCTCCCGGCCGGGAGGCTGTGGCTGCCGCCGCACACCGCGGTGCCCGTGGCCAGCGGCACCACGGCGCTGCGCGGGAGCCAGTGGTCGCGACCGGTCGGCGGCTCGGGCCAGCGCTCGGCGTTGTTCGTCTACTCGCTGCTGATCGCCACCTTCCTGGGGACGATGGGCCTGCCCCACATCCTCGTGCGCTTCTACACCAATCCCGACGGCGCCCGGGCGCGGCGCACCACCGTGCGGGTGCTCGGGCTGCTGGGGCTCTTCTACCTGTTCCCCACCGTGTACGGGGCGATCGGCCGCAGCGTCGTGCCCCAGCTCTACACGACCGGGCAGACCGACACCGTCGTGCTGCGCCTGCCACAGGCGGCGTGGCCCGGCACCGTGGGCGACCTGCTCGGCGCCCTCACCGCCGCCGGCGCGTTCGCCGCGTTCCTGTCGACCTCCTCGGGGCTGCTCGTGTCGATCGCCGGGACGATCTCCCACGACGTCTGGCCGCGCCTGGCCCGCGGCGGACCGGCGAGCGTCGCCGTGCGCCGCATCCGCTTCCGGATCGCTGCCGCGCTGGGGATCCTCGCCCCCGTCGCCGTTGCCTTCGCCGCCAGGGGCGTCGACATCAGCCTGCTCGTCGGCTGGGCCTTCGCGCTGGCCGCGAGCAGCTTCTGTCCCCTGTTCGTACTGGGGATCTGGTGGCCGGGCCTGACCGCCCGGGCCGCGGGTGCGGGGATGATCGCCGGGACGCTGCTCGCCACCGGCGGCATCTTCGCCGGACTGGCGCTGGGCGAGCCCGACAACGTGGCCGGCGCGCTGCTTGCCCAGCCGGCGATCGTCTCGGTGCCGGTCGCCTTCGCGGCGATGATCGGCCTGTCGCTGTACCGGCGTCCGACCGCTGCCCCCGTCGCGGAGATGCTCGCCCTGCACGCGCCCGAAGGGCTCGACCTCCCCGTGCGCGAGCCGGCGGCCTTCGCGTGAGCGGCTCGCTCAGCCCGCCGCGACGAACGCGACCGCTGAGCCCCAGGGGTCCTGTGCCAGCAGCCCGCCGTCGTAGGGTTCGACGGCGACGCCCGCCGCCCGCAGCCGCTCCTGCACGTCGGCGACGTCGGCGGCCCGGGGCAGGCGAACCGTCCAGTTGACCAGACCGACCGTGTGCGCGGACGGCGGCCCGACCCCCTTCCCGTTCCAGACGTTCACGCCCAGGTGGTGGTGGTAGCCGCCCGCCGAGAGGAACGCGGCCGAGCCGATACTCGCCTGCAGCTCGAGCCCGACGAGGTCGCGATAGAAGGCGAGCGCCTGCTCGACGTCGCCGACGTGCAGGTGCACGTGCCCGACGCGCAGCCCGTCTCGGACCCGCTCGTTCGGCGCCTCGCCGGCGATCGTGGCCAGCAGCGAGTCGGTGTCGAGCGGGGCGGGTCGGCCGGCGTACAGGGCCTCGTTCGACGGCCACAGCTCGCGCGGACGGTCGGCGGCCAGCTCGATGCCGTTGCCGTCCAGGTCGGGCAGGTAGATGGCCTCGTGGGTGCGGTGGTCCGAGGCGCCCTCGATCGGCGTGCGCGTGGCGGCCAGGCGCAGGGCGGCGCGCGCGAGCTCCTGCCGGGAGGGGAACAGCAGCGCGTAGTGGTACAGCCCAGCCGTCCGCCCCGCCGGGTCGGCGAGCCCGTCCTCGTGCAGCACGATCACCGTGCTCTGGCCGTCGCCGAGCTCGGCGACGCCGGCCTCGGGGTCGCGGCGACGTTCGACGAGGCCCAGCGAGCGCTCATACCAGGCGACGGCGTCGGCGAGGGAGCGCACGCGCAGGTGCACCGCCCCGAGCGTCAGCGCGTCCGGGAGGGCTGGCGTGGCGGCCCCGATGCCCATCGTCCCAGTCTGACGCACTACGCTTCCATGTCAGATGAGCAAGATGCTCCAGGGGGATCACGTCATCTACTCGGGGCATCCGTCGTGGCGTTCGATGCTCGATGTGCACCTGGGCGGGCTGCTGCTCGCGGTCGTCGCCGGGGTCATCGGCGACCTCGTCAAGGACGTCGGCATCGGGATCGCGGCGTTCGCGGTCGTCTTCCTGCTCACGCTCGGGATCGGCTACCTGCGCCGGATGGCCACGCTGTACACGGTCACCGACCGCCATCTGCACATCCGCCAGGGCATCCTCACCCGCCGCGAGCAGCAGACCACGATCGACCGCGTCCAGAACGTCTCGACCAGCCAGTCGCTGTTCGAGCGCGTGCTGCTGATCGGCACGGTCGACTTCGACACGGCGGGCACCGAGCAGTCCGAGTTCCAGTTCGTCGGCGTGGCCTCGCCTCGGCAGGTCGTCAAGGCGGTCGACGAAGCCCAGCACCGGGCCGGCGTCGAACCGGTGTAGGGTCCGGTGCCCGTCGCCCTGATCACCGGCGCCGGCCGCGGGGTGGGCGCCGCCACCGCCCGGCGGCTCGCGGGCGCGGGCTGGAACCTCGTGCTCGTCGACCTCTGTGCGCCGCTCGCCGGCGCGGCCTACGCGATGGCCAGCCGCGAGGAGCTCGACGGGGTCGTGGCCGAATGCGGCGAGGGAGCGATCGGGGTGCCGGGCGACGTTCGCCGCCAGGAGGACCTCGACGCCGCGGTCGCGCGGGCACGCGAGGACTTCGGCGGCCTGGACGCCGCGCTGGCGATCGCGGGCGCGATCACCGGCGGGACCGAGGGCTGGCGCGTCACCGACGAGGAGTGGGCGCTCGCGCTGGAGGTCAACCTCGGCGGTGCCTTCCACCTGGCGCGCGCCGCGGTGCCGGCGCTGCTCGAGCGTCCGCAACCCCGCCGGGGCCGGTTCCTGGCCGTCGCCTCGGCCGGCGCGACCCAGGGGCTCCCGATGATGGCCGCCTACTCGGCGGCCAAGCACGGGGTGGTCGGGCTCGTGCGCAGCCTCGCCGCCGAGCTCGGTGCGCACGGGATCACCGCCAACGCGGTCGCCCCCGGGTCGACTCGCACCGCCGCGCTCGAGGCGAGCGCGGCGCTGTACGGCCTGGAGAACGTCGAGGAGTTCGCGCTGCACCACCGGGTGCCGCGACTGGTCGAGCCCGAGGAGATCGGCGCGGCGTTGGCCTGGCTGTGCGACGAGGGCGCGGGCGCGATCACCGGCGCGCTGATCGCGGTCGACGCCGGGATGACCTCGTCCTGAGCAGCGCTCTGCCGGATTGGTACGCTCCGCCTACCGTCAGCACCCGGGAGGGAGTCGCCGTGAACCAGCTGTCTGTCGCACCCGCGCCCACCGACGAGATCGCGCCCCAGGCCAGCGCGCCGCCGGAGCCGGCGCCCGCCGAGGAGCCCCTGCTGGAGGACCTGCTCGTCGAAGAGGTCTCGATCGACGGGATGTGCGGCGTCTACTGAGCCCGATGAGCCTTGCTCTGGACCGGGCGTACCGACTGAGCCCCCGGGCGGCGCTGCGCGACGAGCCGTTCGGCGCGCTCGCCTACCATTACGACAACCGGCGGCTCGTCTTTCTCAAGTCGCGCGCACTGGTGGCGCTCGTGCGCGATCTGGACCGCCATCCGACGCTCGACGCCGCACTGAGCGAGCACGCCCGGAACGAGGCGCGCGCCGCGTACCTACTCGCCGCCGAGCAGCTCGAGCGCGCCGAGATCATCCTGGAGAGAGAAGAGGACCATGGCCGCGAGCGCCTCATTGCGTGACCGCTTCAAGAGCGGACTGAACGCGCCGATCTGCCTGACCTGGGAGGTCACCTACGGGTGCAACCTCGCGTGCGCCCACTGCCTGTCCTCCTCGGGCCGGCGCGATCCGCGCGAGCTGTCGACCGAGCGGGCGATGGCGCTGATCGACGAGTTCGCCGAGATGCAGATCTTCTACGTCAACGTCGGCGGCGGCGAGCCGCTCGTGCGGCGCGACTTCATGGATCTGGTAGACCACGCGGTCGCACGCGGGGTGGGCGTGAAGTTCTCGACCAACGGCGGGCTGCTCACCGAGGAGACGGCCGAGCGGATCGCCGCCACTGACTACCTGGACGTGCAGATCTCGCTCGATGGCGCCACGCCGGAGACCAACGACCCGGTGCGGGGTCTGGGCAGCTACGCGGCCGCGCGCCGGGCGATGGACCGCCTGCGCGCCGCCGGCTTCGGGCCGTTCAAGATCAGCGTCGTCGTCACCCGCCACAACGCCGACGAGATGGACGCGCTGGAGGCGCTCGCCGGCGAGTACGGCGCCGAGCTGCGGATCACCCGGCTGCGTCCGAGCGGGCGCGGCGCGCAGGTGTGGGAGGAGCTCCGTCCCAGCGCCGAGCAGCAGCGCGCGCTCTACCACTGGCTCTCGGACCGGCCGGGCGTGCTCACCGGCGACTCCTTCTTCCACCTCTCCGCGCTCGGCGAGCCGCTGCCCGGCCTGAACCTGTGCGGCGCCGGCCGCGTCGTGTGCCTGGTCGACCCGATCGGCGACGTCTACGCCTGCCCGTTCGTCATGCACGAGCACTTCCGCGCGGGCAACGTGCTCGGCGACGGCGGCTTCGCCGCGGTGTGGCGCGAGTCCGAGCTGTTCACCGAGCTGCGCACGCCGCAGAGCGCGGGCGCCTGCGCGTCGTGCGGGCTGTACGACCGCTGCCAGGGGGGCTGCATGGCGGCCAAGTTCTTCACCGGGTTGCCGCTCGAGGGCCCGGACCCGGAGTGCGTGCTCGGCCACGGCGAGCGCGCGCTCGCCGACCGCCCCGAGGACATCGTGCTGCCGGTCATCGGCCCCGGCCATTCTCGCCGGCGGCTGGTGACGAGCGGACGGTGACCGAGGACGAAGGTTCCGGCTCGCCGCCCTCGCGGCCGGCTGCGCCACCTTCGGTGACCGAGGACGAAGGTTCCGGCTCGCCGCCCTCGCGGCCGGCTGCGCCACCTTCGGTGACCAGTACCGACGCGCTCGCGGCGCCGTGGACGCTGAGGGGGCGCACCGCCCCCGGACGGATCCTGTTCGGCCCGCACGAGACGAATCTGGGCGAGGGCCGCGCGATCGGCGCCCGCCACGCGGCCTACTACGCCGCGCGCGCCGCCGGCGGCGCCGCCGTGATCGTGCTCGAGGAGGCCTCGGTGCACCCGCTGGACTGGCCGTACGAGCGCGCGCCGCTCGCCGAGCAGTGCGTGGACGGGTGGAGTGCGGTGGCCGCCGTCGCGCACGAGCATGGCGCGCTCGCGCTCGCGGCGATCGGCCACGCCGGCGGACAGGGCTCGAGCTCATTCAGCCAACGCGAGCTGTGGGGTCCGTCGGCGGTGCCCGAGGTG
>DATAWZ010000033.1:0-3844 GCA_036266975.1 Solirubrobacteraceae bacterium | reverse complement strand
CGGCTCGCCCGGGCCGTAGTCGTTGCCGGCGAGCTCCTGCAGCTCGTCGACGTAGAGCACGAGCGCGCGGTCGTCGCGCGCGGCGACGGTCTCGAGCATGCGCAGGGCCCGCAGCAGCGACGCATGCGGGTCGCGGGCGGCGAGCCCGGGGCGCAGGGCGAGCTCGACCCCGTCGCCGAGCTCGGCGGTGGCCGTGGCCGACAGCGTGAGCGCCGCGCCCTTCAGGGCCGCCTCGCCGCCGGCCCGCACGCGCTCGATCAGGCGGCTCAGTGAGCCCCGGCTGGCGAGCGTCCGCTGGGCCATCGCCTCGGCGAGGGCGGCGGCGTCGGTGAGCTCGAACAGGCTCAGGGATACGGTGTAGGTCCCCTCCCGGGCCAGGCGCGCGACCGCAGCCCGGCAGACCGTGCTCTTGCCGGTCCGCCGCGGCGCGGACAGGATCCGGTGGACCCCGCCGTGCAGCTGGGCGACGAGCTCCTCGACATCCTCGCCGCGGCCGATCATGCGGTCGGAGGCCAGGGGCTCGTCGGTAGGGAACAGGATCCTGCTGGCTACCCTCGCCATATGGCAATTATGCCATACGACTATGTCAGCAGCGCCATAATAAACGCGCGCCCGCGCCCGCGCCCGCGCCCAGCGCTCAGAGCAGCGAGTTGAAGGCGTGCCCGGTGTGGGCCATCAGGTCGATCAGCGGCTGGGGCACGATGCCCAGCACGACCGCGGCGGCGGCGCACGCCACGGCGACCGCGTACAGCTCCCAGTGGAGCACGTCGGTCTCGGGCGAGGCGCCGGCGATGGCCGGCAGCGCGCCCGGCGCCGCGAGCGCGCTCGACTCCTCCGGCGCGGGCCGCATCCAGATCGCCGCGATCACCCGCAGGTAGTAGCCCAGCGAGATCATCGAGCCGATCACGATGATCACCCCCAGCCACGTGTAGCCGCGGTTCACGGCGGCGTCGATGAGCAGGAACTTGCCCACGAAGCCGACCGTGGCCGGGATGCCGGACAGCGCGAGCATCGAGATCGTCATCGGCCAGGCCAGCCACGGGCGCGTGCGCCCCAGCCCGGAGACCGCCGAGATGTCATCGCCGTAGGCGGTCTCACGCTCGCGCGCGGTGATGACCGCGAACGCGGCGATGTTCATGAACAGGTAGGTGCCCAGGTAGAACATCGTGGCCTCGATGCCGAGCTGGGTGGTCACGACCACGCCGGCGAGCATGTAGCCGACCTGGGCCACCGAGGAGTAGGCGAGCATCCGCTTGAGCGAGGTCTGGGACAGCGCCCCGACGTTGCCGACGATGATCGTGATCGTGGCCAGCGCCGCCACGGCCGGCGTCCAGTAGTGGGTGTCGGCGACCAGCGCGTTGTCGAACAGCCGCAGCAGAACGACCAGCGCGGCGACCTTGGTCGTGACCGCCATGAACGCGGTGACCGGCGTCGGCGCGCCCTCGTAGACGTCCGGGGTCCACTGGTGGAAGGGGGCGACCGAGCTCTTGAAGGCCAGGCCGACGAGCACGAAGGCCATCCCGGTGAGCAGCAGCACGTCGCTCTTGATCGTGCCCGCGCTGATCGCGTGCGCGATCGCGGCAAAGCCCGTCGAGCCGGTGGCGCCGTAGATCATCGCCAGCCCGTAGAGCAGCGTGGCCGAGCCGACCGAGCCGATGATCAGGTACTTCAGCCCGGCCTCGAGCGACTTCTCGCGGCGCATCTCGCTCGCGCACAGCACGTACAGCGGGATCGACAGCAGCTCGATGCCGACGAAGACGACGACGAGGTTCTGCGCGGCGGCGAGCGTCGCCATGCCGGCGATCGAGGTCAGCAGCAGCGCCTGAAATTCGCCATGGGCGGTCTCGCGCGGCGCCTCGGCGCGCCAGGCGAGCAGCACGGTGAGCATGCCGCCGGCGAGCAGTATGAGGTTGGCGCCCAGCGCGAGGTCGTCGATCTGCAGGGCGCCGGCGACGATTCCCTGGTGAGTGTGGACGTGCCACTGCCAGATCGTCAGTCCCACCGAGGCGCCCATCGTCGCCAGCGAGAGGACCGAGATCAGCTGCTCGCGCACGAAGCGCGAACGCAACAGGCCCGCGAGCAGCACCACGCAGGCTCCGCCGACGAGCGCGATGATCGGCGAGAGCGGGCCGAAGGCGATGTGCGGGTGGGCGAGGTGGTGGTGGACGAGCGTGTAGCCGCCGTGGCGGGCGGGCTCGTAGCCGTAGATGTCCGGGGCGCTCATGGGCCGCTCCCGGCCGACGCGGTCTGCGTGGGCGGCGCGGTCAGCGCCGTCTCCTGGCCGATCGAGGTGTTCACCGAGTTCTTCGAGCGGTGCAGCGCGAGCTGCGGGTAGAGCGCGAAGAAGAGGATGGCCAGGACCATCGGCACGAGCACGAACGCCTCACGCAGCGAGAGGTCGCCGCCGGTCACCTTGGGCCCGACGCGGTTGTGCATGGCGCGGATGAACGCGCGCAGCATGTAGATGCTCGCCATGACCACGCCGGTGAAGGCGATGATCGCGATCGCCAGCTTGGCCCGGAAGACCCCGAGCAGGATCAGGAATTCTCCGACGAAGTTCCCGGACCCGGGCATCGCCAGGGTGGCCAGCGAGACGACGAGGAACAGACCCGCGAGCACCGGCGCGCTCTTGGCGATCCCCCCGAGGTCGCGCATGTCCTCGCTGCCGCCGGCCCGGGCGCCGACGAGCAGGATGATGAACATCAGCGGTGCGGTGACCAGGGCGTGGTTGACCATCTGCAGCAGTGCGCCCTGGGCACCGGTCGACTTCAGCGAGAAGATCCCCAGCGTGATGAAGCCGAGCTGGGCGACCGAGGAGTAGCCGACGACGAGCCGGATGTCGCTCTGGGTGAACGCGCAGGCCGAGCCGTAGAGGATCGAGATGAGCGCGATCAGCAGCATCAGCATCTGGAAGTGGACCGCGGCCTGGGGGAACAGGGGCAGCGCGATGCGCAGGAAGCCGTAGGCGGCGACCTTGGAGAGCACGCTGCTGAACACCATGAGCACCTCGAGCGGCATCGCCTTGTAGCCGTCGGGCATCCATCCGTGCAGCGGGAAGGCGGGCATCTTGACCAGGAAAGCGGCCGCGAAGAGCAGGAAGATCCACTCCTGCGAGCCTCGGGAGAGGTGCATCGTCTGCAGCTGGGAGAGCACGAAGGTGATGTGCACGCCGCCGTGCTGGTGGGCCGCGAGCACGCCGGTGGCCACGGCGGCCGCGAGCATCAGCAGTGAGCCGACGAATGTGTAGATGACCAACTTCAGGGTCGCCCGGATGCGATCCGGGCCTTGACCCCATGCCCCGGCCAGGAAGTAGAACGGGATCAGCATCAGGTCGAAGAAGGCGACGAACAGGGCGAGGTCCTGGGCCAGGAAGGCGCCCAGGACGGCCGACTCGGCGATCCCCATCAGCAGGTAGAACAGCTTGGGACGGTCCCACTCGCGCAGGTTGGCGGCGAGCAGCGCGATCGCGAAGGTGAAGGTGGTCATCGCGACCAGGAAGACGTTCAGCCCGTCGACGCCGACCTTGTAGTGGATGCCCAGCGCCCGGATCCACACGTGGTCCTCGAGATAGATCAGCCCGTGGTGGCCCGCGTGGTACTTGGCGATCAGGACGATCGACAGGGCGAGGGCGCCGACGGCGCCGGCGAGCGCGACGAACCCGGACAGCCGCGGCACGATCACGAAGGTCCCGAGCAGGGCGGCGGCGGCCGGCAGCACGATGAGGATCGTCAGCATCGGCTCAGCTGCGGCACAGGAAGTAGAGGCCCATGCCGGTCACGCCGAGCAGCAGCAGCGCGACGTAGTAGCGCACCAGGCCGTTCTGGGCCGTGCGCACCGCCGCCGA
>DATAWZ010000032.1:0-13736 GCA_036266975.1 Solirubrobacteraceae bacterium | reverse complement strand
GAGCTCGCCGACCTGCTGCGAGCGCGCGCCGGCGCGTCGGACTGAGGGCGCCGTCGGTCTCAGACCGGCTCGTAGGTGATCTTCACGCTCGGCAGGGCGCGCACGAAGACGGCGTCGGGCTGGGCGTGGGCCACGAAGCCGTCGGCGAGGCGGATGTCGCGGGCGTGGTCGAGGAACCGGTTCAGCGCGACCGCCATCTCGGCCTTGGCCAGGTGCGTGCCCAGGCACAGGTGGCGGCCGCCGCCGAAGCCCACGTGCTCGGCGCCGCCGGTGAACGCCTTGGCGGGGTCGTGGTCGTCGCGGTCCGGGCGGAACTCGGCCGGGCACTGCCAGCGCTCGGGATCGCGGTTGCCCGCGGCGAGCATCAGCGTCACCTTCGTGCCCGCCGTGACCATCACGCCGGCGACCTCGATGTCCTCGCGCGCCGTGCGCTGGATGAACTGCACCATCGCCGTGTAACGCAGCCCCTCGGCGAGCATCTTGTCCATCAGGGACCGGTCCTCGATCAGCGCGCGCTGCTGCTCGGGATTCTGGGCGAGCGTGTGGATGATGAAACCGAGCTGGTGATCGGTGGTCTCCCCCCCGGCGAGGACGATCAGCGCGAGGAACGAGCGGATCTCCTCGTCGGTCATCGAGCGGCCTTCGAGCTCTGAGCGGCACAGCAGCGAGATGAGATCCTCGCCCTCGCCCTGCCGGCGCTCGGCGATGAGCGGCAGGATGTAGTCGCGGAAGGTGACCTTGGCCTCGAGCCCGCGCTCGTGGATCTTCGGGTCGGCGCCGATGTTGCCGACGGCGCGGATCCAGGCGTTGTACCAGCCCTGGAGCCGGGGGTAGTCGCGCTCGGGCAGGGCCATCATGTCGGCGATCACGTCGACCGGATAGATCGAGGAGAACTCGGTGACGAAGTCGATCTCGGCTCGCCCGCGCTCGCCCGCGGCGAGGGCCTTGCGCTCGCGCTCGAGCAGCGGGTCCAGCAGCGCCCGCGCGCGTCGCTCGATGACCGGCCGGAAGCGAGCCACGCCGTTCGCGGCGAAGTACGGCGCGACCAGGCCGCGACGGTGGGTGTGGTCGGCCCCATCCATCTCGGTGAGCGTCGGCGCGTCGCCGAGGTAGAGGTTGAGCAGGTCCTTCATGTGGTGGGTGGACCAGCGCTTGTTGTCGCGCAGGATCGGGCGGATCGCCTCGTAGCGGCTGACCAGCCAGCTCTGCGTGAGGTCGTGCCAGACGATCGGGTAGTGGTCCCGCAGGACCTCCAATCCGGGAAACGGGTCCTCGATGTGCTGCGGGGACAGCGGCTCGGGCGGGGCGGGGGGAGCGCTCATCTCAGAGCAGGAACGACGCGTCGGACTGCTCGCCGACCAGCGAGGCACCGTACTGCTCGAGCGTCGTCAGCGAGATCGAGGCGCCGTGCAGCGACGCGGTCCGCATGTCGCGATGCCACTGCTGAAGCGCACTGCCCTCGCGCATGCTCGACGCGCCCGAGACGGTGACCACCGCCTCGACGGCCCGCCGGCAGAGCTCCACCGCGTAGCCGGCGTCGTTGCGCATGCGCGCGCGCAGGCGCACGTCCTCGGGCGGCCCCCCGGCGACGCCGGCCGCATACAGATCGTCGCCCAGGCGGTCGAACAGGAACGTGGCCAGGTCGACGTTGTGGGCGGCCTCGGCGAGCAGCATCTGGTTGGGCACGACCTGGCTGGCGATGCGGGTGCTGTAGGAGACCGTCCGGCTCGGCAGCTTCTCCAGGACGTACTCGAGCGCCGCGCGGGCGATCCCGAGCGCCGCGATGCCGGTCACCGCACCGGCCAGCGTGCCGATCGGGACGCGATAGAGGGCCTCGGAGTCACGGTGCTCGCTGGGGATCACGCTCTCGATGATTCCCTGCGGGCCCATCATGTTCAGCGTCCGGTGGGTGGGGACGAACAACTCGTTGGCGACGAGCGTGTTGCTGCCGGTCCCGCGCATGCCCAGGACGTACCAGTCGTCGATGATCTCGAACTCGCTCGACGGTGCGAACAGCAGCAGTGCATTGACCATCTGGCCGTCCTGGATGAGCGGCGCGGGCGCCATCGACCACGTGCTGTGCAGGCAGCCCGAGGCGAACGGCCACTTCCCGCTGATCACGTAGCCGCCGTCGACGGGGCGGACCGGGTGTTCGGGCTTGGGGGTGAACACGCCGGCGAAGCGCGGCGCCGGATCGTGGCTGATGATCTCCTCCTGGCCCTGGACCGGCAGCATCCAGGCCAGATAGCCCGCGGCGTTCATCATGCTGTTGTTCCAGCCCGTGGCCGGGCAGCCGCGCGCCAGCTCGGCGCTGATCCGCAGGCCCGTCTTGATGTCGGCCTCGAAGCCGCCGTAGCGCCGAGGCATCCAGGTGCGGAACAGCCCCGCCTCGATCAGCGCGTCGACGTTCTCCTGCGGCAGCCGCCGCTCCTGGTCGGTCTTCGCCATGTTCTGGCGAAGCAGCGGGAACAGCGCCCTTGCGCGCTCGAGCAACTCGGCGTTCCCGGACCCAGCGTCCGTCGTCGCCGTCGGCGGTGTGGCCATGGTGCGAACCTCCTCCGGACCCGATTTTGAGTCGCAGCATCTCATAATGGCATCGACCCCGTCAACCCACATCAGTTATGAGACGCCCAGACGCAGAATCTGTAGGGTTCGCCCATGCCTGACCCCGGGGCTCCGCCGATCGGCGTGAACCGCCGCGTGCAGCTGATCTGCGCGTGGTGCGGGCCGATCTTCATGGTCATGCTCGCCATCGGGCTGCTGTTCATCGCCGGGCTCGTCCCCCCGCCCTCGCCCTCGGACAGCGCGGCGCACGTCGCCGCCTTCTACCGCGACCACCGGGGACAGGTGCGCGCCGGTCTGCTCATCTGCCTGGCTGGGACTCCGCTGCTGGCGCCGTTCGTCGCGCTGATCAGCTACCAGCTCAAGCGCAGCGATCCGGACCTCGCGCCGTTCGCCGACGTCCAGCTGATGTGCGGCGTGGTCCTGCTGATGCTCTTCCTGATCCCCGAGCTGATGCTCGCCGTCGCCGTCTTCCGCACCAACGGGTCCCCGCAGGTCACCCGCACCCTCAACGACATCTCGTGGACGACGTTCGTGTGGACGTTCTCCTTCCCGGTGGTCGAGTACGGCGCCACCGGTTTGGCGATTCTGATGGACCGCAGCAGGATTCCGCTCTACCCGCGCTGGGTCGGGATCGCCGAGCTGGCCATCGCCGTGCTGTTCATCCCCGGCGCCCCCACCATCTGGGTCATGCACGGCCCGTTCTCGTGGCGGGGCGCGCTCGCCTTCTGGCTCGTGTTCGCCGCCTTCGGCGTGTGGATCTTCATGATGTTCTTCTGCCAGCTGCGGGCGATCGACCGTCAGGCCGAGCGGTTCGAGCAGGCGTCAGTCGCGCCGGCGAGCTGACGCCGGCCCCAAGGCCAGCGCGACCTGCTCGATCGTATGCTCGACGCGGCGCCGCCGCTCGGTCGGGTCGCCGGCCGCGGTCATCGGCGCGATCAGCACCGTGCGGACCCCCGCCGCGGCGTAGTCGCGCAGCCGCCGCGCACAGTCCGCGGCCGAGCCGAACACGAAGATCTGGCCGAGCATCTCGTCGTCGACCGCGGCCAGCGCGGCGCGCCGGTCGCCGCGCGCCCAGGCCTCGGCCATCGCGCTCGCCTGCGCGGCGTAGCCCTGGCGCGCGAGGTAGCGGTTGTAGGCCGGCACCGTGCCGTAGCCGGTGAGCATCCGGCGCAGCATGTCGCGCAGCGCCGCGTCGTCCTCGTCGACGGCGATGAACAGCTTGCTCACCACGTCGAAGCCGTCGCCGGGCCCGCACTCCGCGATCAGCGCCGCCGTGGCCGCCACCGAGTTGAAGACCGTGATCACCCCGTCACCGATCTCGCCCGCGAGCGCGAACATGCGCGGGCCGAGCGCCCCGAGCATGATCGGCACCGGCGTGGGCTCCATGTCCAGGCGGAAGTCGTCGAGGCGCAGCGTCGTGCCGTGGTAGGAGGCCTTCTCGGCGCTGAGCACGAGCCGCACCGCCTCGACCGTCTCACGAACGCGCGTGAGCGGGCGCTCGTAGGTGCCGCCCATCCAGCGCTCGACGATGTTCGGCGAGGAGGAGCCCAGGCCGAGCACGAAGCGGCCCCCGGAGAGCTGCTGCAGCGAGGCGCTCGTCATCGCCAGCAGCGCCGGCGGGCGCGTGAAGGCGGGGATGATGCTGATGCCCAGGCGCAGCGAGGGCGCCTGACCGGTGAGCCAGGCGAGCGGCGTGAAGCCGTCGCTGACGTTCACCTCGTAGGACCAGCAGTCGTCGTAACCGAGCTCGGAAGCCCGCACCGCGAGGTCCAGCGCGTCGCGCAGCGGCAGGCCCTCGATCGGGACCGCCAGTCCCAGCCGCGGGTATACTGAGACCATGAGTATCGATAATATCGGCGAGCTCGACGGCCGCGTCGCGTTCGTGACCGCGGCAGCCGGCGCCGGTATCGGGCAGGCCACCGCGCGCACGCTTGCGCAGGCCGGCGCCGACGTCGTGGTCACCGACCTGGACCCCAAGCGCACGGCGCGGGTCGCCGAGGAGATCGGCGCCGAGACCGGCCGCCGCGCGCTCGGGCTGCCGCTCGACGTGCGCGACGAGCAGGCGGTGCAGTCGGCGATCGACGGCGTCCTCGCCGACTGGGGCCGCATCGACGTGCTCGTCAACAACGCCGGCACCTCCGAGCCCGCCCCGGTGTGGGAGACCTCGACCGACTCCTGGCGGCGGGTCATCGACATCTGCCTGACCGGCCACTTCCTGACCATGCGCGCCGTCCTGCCCGGGATGATCGAGCGCGGCAGCGGCGCGATCGTCAACATCGCCTCGATCGAGGCGTGGACCAGCGGCGTCCCGGGCAATACCGCCTACCACGCGGCCAAGGCGGGGGTCCTCGCGCTCACGCGCTCGACGGCCAAGCAGGCCGCGCCCCACGGCGTGCGCGTCAACGCGGTCGCGCCGGGGCTCGTGCCCAACCCGTTCCTGGCCCGGATGATCCCCCCCGAGGACCTCGCCGAGCTCGAGGGGCAGATCCCGCTCGGCCATCCGGTCGCGCCGCAGGACATCGCCGACGCGGTGCTGTTCCTCGCGGGCACGCGCAGCGCGTCGATCACCGGGGAGACGATCAACGTCTCCGGCGGCGCCTACATGCGACCCTGAGCGGTTCGGACTCGACAACGGCGTCCGACGCCGTGATCATGCGCGCCATGGCGCGACGCTGGGCCCCCGTCCCGCTACTCCTGCTCGGCCTGCTCGCCGGCTGCGGCGGGTCCGGCCCCACCGCCCGCTCGACGGTGACGCTGCCCGTGCACATCTCCAGCACGCCGCCGCCGAGCCTGCCCGCCCGCGCGACGGCGCCGGCGAGCCGCCCCGCGCTCACGCCGACCCCGACCCACGCGCACCCGATCACGCCGCCGAAGGTCAGCCAGGCGACGATCGCCAAGGTCGACGTCGACTCGGACGCGGTCGTCGCCGCGGCCGACACCGCGGTGGGCAGCGCCAACGTCTCGCCGGACGCGCCCTCGGACTCGGAAATCCGCAAGGAGGTCCAGGAGGCGGCCGCCGCCGGGATCACCCTGCCCCAGACCGGGAACACCGCCTCCTCCTTCGAGCAGGCGGTGGCCAACGAGTCCGTCACGCTGCAGCAGGCGGTGGCCGCCGGCGCGAGCATCCCCGGCGTGTCCTGGAACCCGCTGCGCAAACCGATCGCCGACTGGATCATCCCGGTCCTCCACTGGGCCGCCGCGCACGGCTGGAGCGGCTACGTGACCAGCGGCTACCGGACCTTCGTCCAGCAGGCGGCGCTCAACGACGCCGGTGACTTCAGCGCCCCGGCCGGCTACAGCAACCACGAGACGACCAAGTACCCGGGCGGCGCCGTCGACGTCACCCAGCCCGCCCAGCTGCTGGGAGTGCTCGCGGGCCAGCCCGGCCCCCTGAAGCTGATCGGCGGCAAGCTCGGCCCGGCCGATCCCGAGCACTTCTCCGCGACCGGATTCTGATCACGTGCGTCGGAGCGCCCCGGGGCGGGCGGGAGCGTTTCCACCCTTTTCCCCATAATCACGCGGGCGTGTCGGGCAGCGAGGCGATCCGGGCCGTCGTGCGCGGCCGTGTGCAGGGCGTCGGCTTTCGCGAGGCGACCCTGCGCCGTGCCCGTGAGCTCGGCGTGATGGGCTGGGTGCGCAACCTGCCCGAGGGCGACGTGCAGATCCACGCCGAGGGCGACCCCGCGGCGGTGGAGTCCCTGCTCGACTTCCTGCGCCGCGGCCCGGCGCTCGCCCTCGTCGCCACCGTCGATGCCGACCCGGTCGCCGTCGAGGGCCACGAGCAGTTCGCGGTCCGCGGGGTGATGGCCGGTGCGTTTCTGATCGACCAGCAGCGCGCGGGGTTTGACCTGCGGCTCCAGGTCGGGCACACGATGCGCACGTGGACCCTGCCCAAGGGGCCGTCGCTCGACCCGGCGGTCAAGCGGCTGGCCGTCGAGGCCGGCACGCGCGAGCTCGCGCTCGGGCAGGAGGGCCCGGAGGCGATCGTGTGGGATCGCGGCGGCTACGAGCAAGGCGGACGGGTGGCCTGGCCGGAGGCGCTCGGCCGCGGGCACGCCGTCTTCGTGCTGCACGGCGAGAAGCTGCGCGGCGGCTTCGCCCTGCAGCGCACGCGGGCCCAGTGGCTGCTGATCAAGCGCCGCGACGACTGGGCGCGGCCGGGCTCGGACGTCGTCGCCGAGCAGCCGCAGTCGGTCCTGTCCGGCCGCACGCTGCAGCCGGACTGACTGTTACGGTGGCCCGGTGATCCGCTCGGCCGCGTACGCGCTGCTGCTGGTGGCGGCGGTCGTGCTCGTCGCCGCCGCCGCGGCCGGCGCGACGAGCATCCGCGTCGTGCGCTGCCCGACCGGCTACGGCGTCTCGCAGCCGACCAAGCGCCTGCCCGCGACGAGCGGCTCGCCGCTGGGCGCCGCCCAGGCCGCCGGCCTGAGCTACTACGGCAACAATCTGCTGCTCGTGCTCTCCCCCGCCGGCTGGCACTGCTCGGGGCTCGTCGGCGCCGACGGGTCGGCCGGGATGCGCATCACCCACGGCGCGGACTCGGTCTCGGTCCAGTCGGTCGGCTACACCAGCGGCGTCGGCGCGAGCGAGGCGTGCTCGCTGTTCTCCGACGCGAATCCGCCGGCGCCGTGCCAGGCCCATCCGCCCGCCGCCGAGCACATCACCCGACGCAGCCGCACGACGGTCGAGTTCGAGGATCCTCCGCACGTCCATGGGACCGGCGCCTCCTCGGGCGGCGCGCTGCCGGCCAACGGCGTGATGCTCTTTGACCCCTCCGAGCGCAGCGGCTTCTTCTTCGAGGAGACGTGCGTGCTCCCCGCCGCCCAGCACGCGCGCTGCACCGCGCTGCTCGACGACGCGATCCGGCGCGCGCCCGGCTAGCGGGCGGGCGCGTCGTCGTCCCGGCGGGGCTTGCGCGCCGAGCGGAAGCCCGCCGAGACGACCTTCTTGCCGCCGCGGTAGGTCCCCTTCCCGGCGAGCTTGACCGCGCCGCCGGCCCCGCGCAGCGCGAGCTTGCCGGTGCCCTTGGCCATCCGGGCGCCCAGGCCGGGCTCTTCGTGCTTGTCCTTGTCGTTCTTGCTCATCGCGTCCTCACATCGAGGTGGTGATCTGATCTCCCTGGTTGACCGAGCTCTTCTCGAGCGTGGTGAACAAGAGGCCGACGTGCGAAGCGCATCGCGTGCAGCTTACGCGCTCAACGCAGCAGGTAACCGACCACGGTCTCCAGGCTCGGCGGGGTCCTCGCGCCAGTGCCCGTCGACCTCCCAGCGCGGGCCGGCGAGCGCGACGCCGGCCGCCCGGTAGTGCTCGCGGATCGCGCGATGGGTGGCCTCGAGCCGCGCGCAGGGGCCGCGGCGCGACCCGCCCGCCGGGCAGGGTCGAGGCGACGACGCGCCCCGCCCGCTGCGGGCGCGGTCGCTCTCAGCGGGCCGACCTCGGCCGACGGGCGCTCGTCGAGGTAGAGCATCACGTTCAGCGCCGAGCGCTCCTCGGGCGGCAGCGGCGCGCGGGCCTGCTCGAGCAGCCCCGGCCACAGCGCACCGAACTCGCTCCAGCTCGTCATTGTCGCGATCACGGCGGTGGGCCGGGGCGCGACGGTGGCGAGGGTCACCTCGGGCACGTCAGCTCGCGCTCGAGCGCCGCGCCGACGCCCGCGGCACGCGGATGGGCGCTGGTGCGCAGCAGCGCGAGCACGTCGTGCGCGCCGCCGCAGGCGTGCGCGGTGGCCGCCGGATCGGCGCCGTCGGCGAGCAGCAGGCGGGCGGGCGCCGGGGCGTCGGCCGGGACGATCTGGCGGCGCATCTCCACGCCGTTGGCGGCCCGGTAGTGCAGCAGCGGGGCGCGGTGGCCGTAGCGCGAGCGCGCGCGGGCGAGGGCGGGCGGCTGGGCGAGCACCGCCGCGTGCGGGTCGTGCTCGCCCCGCACGAGGGCGTCGACCGCCCGCTCGAAGGACGGGTCCAGGCGACCGCCGACCACGCGCGGAAGCCGTGGTCGCGCGCGACGAGCTCGCGGGCGTGGTCGAGGCTCAGCGGCGGCTCGGCGGGCGCGTCGTCGGGACGCGATCAGTTGCCGATCAGGACCGCCGCCGCTGCGTCGTGGGTGCGGCTGAGCGTGTGGGCGAAGGCGTCCAGGCCGCTCCGGATGTCGACTGCGGCGCCGGCGCCGGACGCGGCCCAGGCGTCGGCCACGGCGCGCACCGGGTCGGCGATGTAGGCCACCTATCCGAGCGCGTCGTCGATGCCACCGGTGAGCATCGCCGCCCAGGTCTCCTGGACGGGATGCGCGAGCAGCACGAGGTCGTGCAGCGCGCCGTCGGGGTCGCGCAGCTGATCGCGCAGCAGCGCCTCGGGCACGAACCCGAGGCCCTGGAACATGGCGATCGCCCCCTCGCTCTCGACGGCGACCTCGACGGTCACCTTGGCGAAGCCCTGCTGGACGGCGGCGAGCAGCATGTGGCGGGCGACGGCGACGCCCACTCCCTGGCGGCGCGCCGAGGCGGCGACGACCAGGCGCAGGTCGGCGACGTGGCTGGCCCGCGCGACGCCGGGCACGAGCGCGGCGAAGGCGACCACGCGCTCGTCGTCGACGGCGAGCACGCGCGCGCAGCGCTCCTCGCCCGCCCACCGCGCGGCGAGGCCGGGGGCGTCGACGTCCTCCTTGAAGAACGTGCGGTCGTCGCCCGGGACCTCGGCCAGGAAGGCGTCGAACGCGCCGACGTCGTCGGGGCCCATCTCGCGGATGTTCACGCGGCGACCCCCGAGCGCGCGTCGCTGTGCTCGGCCAGCCAGCCGAGCATGCGCGGCACCGTGTGCTGGGCCGCGGTGCGCCCGGTGGTCAGGCTCGCGTGCCCGGCCTGCAGCTCGAGCAGCTCGGCGCTCGTGCCGTGCAGCAGCTCGACGAGCGGCAGCGCCGACGGCGCCGGGACGAGCTCGTCGCGGGAGGCGATGGCCACGAGCACCGGCAGCGTCAGTGCGTCCAGGGAGACCGCCCGGCCCGACAGCCGCAGCCGGCCGGTGACGAAGGCGTTCTCGCGGATCCACTGGGCGGCGATGTCGCGCCAGGCGCCGCCCGGGAGCGGGACCTGGTCGCGGAAGCAGCGGCCGAGCGCCTGGTAGCCGGCCATGTACTCGTCGTTCCAGAGGTTCTGCCACAGGTTCACGTACTGGACGAGGTCGGCCGTCGGCTTCTTGATCCGGAAGAAGCTGTACAGCAGCTCGGGCGGGACGTTGCCGGTCTCGTCGAGGACCGACTCGGGGTCCAGGCGCCCGTCGGCCAGCGAGGAGACGAGCGGGCCGAGGTGGCGGAAGTCGACCGGCGCGGCCATCGCAACGAGCGCGCGGACGGGCAGGTCGGGCTGGGCGGCGAGGCCGTGCAGCGCCAGCGTGCCGCCCATGCAGTAACCGATGATGCTCACCTCCTCCGAGCCGGACTCGCGCATCGCGGCACGAATCGCGCGTCGCAGGTAGCCGGCGAGGTAGGTGTCCAGGGTGTTGGCCGCGTCCTGCTCGTCGGGCGCGCCCCAGTCGAGCACGTAGGTGTCGAAGCCGGCGTCGAGCATGAAGCGCACGAAGCTGTTGTTCTCGACCAGGTCGAAGATGTAGGCGCGGCCGACCAGGCCGCCGAGGGCGATCACCGGCGGGCCCAGGCGCGGCGGCCCGGTGCCGCGGTAGTGGCGCAGCTCGGCCTTGCCCTCGTGCCAGACCACGTCGCTCGGCGTCGGCCCGATCGGCGCCCACTCGGCGCCGGCGAGGTAGTTGATCCCGTTGCGGGTGCGCGCCGCGCCGCGCTCGATCTCGCGTCGGATGCCGCCGAGGACGTCGCCGATGTCCAGGCCCGGAGGGCTCACGGGAGCGGGTCGCGCTCCTCCTCGATGCGCCCGGCGAGCTCGCGCACCTCGGCGGTCAGCGCGCTCATCTGGCGGCCCAGCCGCGCGACGTCGCGGCGCGTGGGCAGGCCGGCGAGGTGCACGACGTCCTCGGTGCGGCGCGCGACCATCCGGCCGATCGCGCGCTGCACGCGAAAGGCGCCGAGCAGCACGTCGGTGAACCCCTCCGTCGCGGTGAGATGCTCGAGGCGGCCGCCCACCGCGCGCTCGGCGTCGTCGAAGGCCCGACGCAGACTCGGTTGCGCCGGCGCTTTTTGGGCCATGGCATCTCACTATACGCGGGCGACGGGCGGGGCGCCAGAGGGGCGGCCCCCGTGGTTGGCGTCGCCCTGGGGGCGGCGGAACGCATGTTCCGCCGAGGGGTCCTGGCGGAACGCGTGTCCCGCCGGGGCGTGTCCTGGCGGAACGTAGGTTCCGCGAGGGCGCGTCCTGGAAAAGACCGGCTCTGACCCCCAAATGCAGGACGCGCCGCCCGGCGCGGGCGCTCAGCCGGGTCGCGCCGCCCGGCGCGGGCGCTCAGCCGGGGCCCGCCGCACGCGGCGCCCCGAGGAAGTCGGTGACGATCTCCGCGAACTCGTCGGGCCGCTCGAGCACGAGGTAGTGCCCGCCGCCCCGGATCAGGTGCAGCTGCGCCCGCGGGATCAGATGGACCATCCAGCGCGAGTTGAACGGCCGCGCGAGCGGATCGTCGTCCCCGCACAGGATCAGCGTGGGCTGGCGGATGAGCGGCAGGAAGGGCACGTTCGACCAGCTCGCGCAGCTCGAGAGCTGGCAGATGTACCCGCGCACGGACTGCGGCTCGGCCACCCGCGCCCGCGCCGCCGCGCGCACGAGCTCGGGCCGCGAACGCATCAGCCCGCCGAGCAGCTTGGGCGCCTGGCGCGCGAACTCCTCGGGGTCGTGCAGCCGACGCAGCGAGAGCAGGTTGGCGAACGTGCGCGGGTGGCCGGGCATGCTGCCCCAGCCGGCGTTGGTCGAGGCGAGCACCAGCCGGCGCACGTGTCGCGGCGCGCTCCAGGCGAGCTGCTCGGCGATCAGGCCGCCGAGCGAGAAGCCGAGCACGTCCGCGCGGCGCACGCCGAGCAGGTCCAGCAGCTCGTCGGTCATGCGCGCGAGCGCCGGGATCGACATCGGCCAGCGCGGCGCCGGCGAGCGGCCCGCGCCGGGCAGGTCGAAGGCGATCGTCGGGCGCGGCGCGAGCGCGTCGCGCAGCGCCGACCACATCGCCACCGTGCCGCCCAGGCCGGTGATGAGCAGCAGCGGCGTGCCCTCCCCGTCGCGCTCGGAGACGTACACGTGCCGCCCGCCGACGGCGATCGTGCGCTCCCGGCGGGCGAAGGCGGCGGCGGCGACCGGCGCTGCGCTCACGCTCACCCGGCCTCGCCCGTGAACCCCAGCAGCGCGCGCTCGTAGGGCTCGCGCGCCTCGAACATCGGGTAGTGCCCGCACTCCTCGAGCACGACCAGGCGCCCGTCGGGCAGGCGCTCCTGCACCCACGGCGCCCCGTCGGCGAGCGAGACCGGATCGTGGTCGCCCATGAGCTGCAGCACCGGGAGGGTCACGGCGGCGAGGTCGGCGGTCAGGTCGCTGTGCAGGTAGGTCTCGTAGCAGGCGATCGCCGCCCACGAGGGCATCCGCAGCGAGATCGCCAGCAGCCAGTCGACGAGCGACTCGTCGGGCTTGGCGTGAAACCCCGAGGCGATCGCCGCACGGCGGGTGGGGATGCGCGTCTCGATCTCGGCGCGCACGAGCGCGGCCCGCAGCCTGTCCGGCGGCGGCCCGAAGGGGAAGTCCTCGCTGCGGCTGGCCCGCACCGCGTTCGAGCACAGCAGCACCAGCTGCGCGAGCCGGGCCGGCGCGCTCGCTGCGACCCGCAGCGACATCTGCGCGCCGAACGACCAGCCCACCAGCGTCACCCGCTCGAGGGCGAGCGCGTCGAGCACGGCGACGATGTCGGCCGCGAGCCGCTCGATCGCGTAGGCGCCCGGGCCGGCGGGCTTGTCCGAGTCGCCGGTCCCGCGCACGTCGATGCAGATCACGCGGTGGCGCTCGCACAGCGCGCGCACGGTCGAGTCCCACGCGTCGTGCGAGAGGCCGAAGCCGGCGACGAGCACCACCGGGCGGCCGCGCCCCACGTCCTGGACGTGCAATCGCACGCCAGGCTCCGCCTCGATGAGTCCCATCAGCGCAGTCCGAGCGTGCTGGAGATGATCTCCCGCTGGATCTCGTTGGTGCCGGCGTAGATCGGCGGCGAGAGCGCCTCGCGCACGTGGCGCTCCATGTCGTACTCGCACGCGTAGCCGTAGCCGCCCATCATCTGCAGCCCCTCCAGGGCGACCTTCTTGGCCGTCTCGGTCGCCTTGATCTTGGCCATCGAGGTCAGCCGCGTGAGCTCGGAGGCGGTGCCCCGCTCGGCGTCCAGGCGCGCGGCGACGTCGTAGGTGATCAGGCGCGTACATTCGACCTCCATCGCCAGGTCGGAGATCCGGTGGCGCAACGCCTGGAAGGTCCCGATCGCCTGGCCGAACTGCTTGCGCTCCTTGACGTAGGCGAGCAGGTCCTCGAGCGCGCGCTCGGCCCGGCCGAGGCTCTGAGCGGCGCACACGACGCGCTCGCCGCCGAGGCCGGCCATGACCTGCTTCCAGGCCTTGCCCTCGGTGCCGATGACCTTGTCCTCGGGAACGAACACGTCGGTCAGGAAGACGTCGTTGACGTCGCGGCCGCCCATCGTGTCGATCTGGCGGATCTCCACGCCCGGGGCGTCGCAGGGGATCTCGAACATCGTCAGCCCCTCGTGGCGTGACTCCTCGCGCGAGGAGCGCGCGACCAGGCACAGATGCGTGGACTGGTGCGCGGCCGAGCACCACGTCTTCTGGCCGTTCAGGACGAAGCCGCCGCTCGAGCGCTCCGCGCGCGTGGCGATGTTGCCGACGTCCGACCCGGCCTCGGGCTCGGAGATCGAGATCGCGAAGATCGCGCCGGCGGCCATCGCGCCCAGACCCGAGTGCTTCTGCTCCTCGCTGCCGAAGCGCTTGTAGCAGCCGGCCACGGTGGAGGCCGAGCCCGAGGCGACGACCGGCGCCAGCCCGCGCCAGGTCTCGGCGAAGAAGATCACCTGGTCGACGAGGCTCCCGCCCGCGCCGCCGTACTCCTCGGGGATCGACACGCCGGCCCAGCCCAGGTCGGCCATCTTCTCGTACAGCGCCTGGTTGTGGGTCTCGCGCCCGTTGTCGGTGAGCGCGTCGCGCTGCTCGCGCGTGCCGCACTCGCGGTGGGCGAAGTCACG
>DATAWZ010000031.1:0-3406 GCA_036266975.1 Solirubrobacteraceae bacterium | reverse complement strand
GCTGCGGCCCGCGCCAGGGCGCAGCCCGCCGAGATAGACGATGCGGCGCACGCCGGCGTCCGCCGCCGCGGCGGCGAAGCGCTCCGCGGCGGTCCGGTCGCGCTGCTCGAAGCTGTCCGCGATCGCGGGCTCCATCGAGTGGATCAGGTAGTAGGCGACCTCGACTCCCTCGAGCGCCTCGGCGAGGCCGTCGCCGCTGAGCGCGTCGCCGCGAACCACCTCCAGCGGAAGCTCTCCGGCGACGCGAAGCGGATCGCGCGCGAGTCCGCGCAGCTCGTGGCTGCCCGCGAGAGCGCGCGCGAGAGCGTCGCCGACGGCGCCGCTAGGCCCTGTTATGAGGATCCGCATGACCGGCAACTGTAGAGGCCGCGCGGAGCGCTGACGGCTCCATAGCGCACCCCGCAAGCCGCGTCCAGAGCCACGCCCGCAAACTGCGCCGATTGCACTGAGTAACTGTGTAAGCTTACGTTAATATCGAAAAGAAGTGACCCTTTTGCAGGCATTTACTGATGACGGGGATGTTTTTCGCGGGTATTGCGCGAAGGCCCCGAACGGAGGCGAGCGCGGCTTGCTTTGATCCTTGTGGTCGCAGCACGACGCCGAGAGGACGCCATCCGTGGCACGTAAACCTGCACGCACGCCTCGCTGTGAGGACTGCTTCTTCATGCGCAACCTGCTCTGTGCGCTGCCGGAGCCGCAGCCCTGCGCGACCTTCCGGCCGTACCATCCCGACGGTCTGCAGCCGCCGCAGCAGCTGCGCTTCGTCTTCCGCAGCGACCGCCGCACGCGCGCGGCGTGGGCATTCCCGAGCGCACAGGAGCAGGCGGCGCTGCACGCATAGCGGGCCACCAACGCCGAGTTGACTGCGGGGCGGGCACCGTGATTTGATGGCGGCGCCGCCGTGCAGGCCTCCGCCCGAGAGCGGCTCGCCGCCGCGCCGGGCGGCGACCACGAGCTCCCGTGTCCATCCTCCTCACAATCCTGGGCAAGAGCCCTTCGTGGCAGGACCGCGACGGGGCGTGCAGCGGCTACCAGGTCGAGCTCTCCTCAGGGCGGCGCCTGTTGATCGACTGCGGCAACGGCGTCTTCGGCAAGCTGCGAGGCGTCGGCGAGTACGAGCGCATCGACGCCGTGGTGCTCTCGCACCTGCACGCCGACCACATGCTCGACCTCGTCCCGTTCGCCTACGTCCTCACGTACGGGCCGCAGCTGCGCTCCTCGCGCCCGCAGCTGCACGCGCCGCCAGGGGCGCGCGCCGCGCTGCGGCGGCTCTGTGGGGCGTGGGGCTCTGAGACGATGATCGAGAACGCCTTCGAGGTGCTGGAGTACGACCCGGCTGCCGAGCTCGAGCTGCTCGGGGCGCAGATGCGCTTCCGGCTCGTCCCCCACTACGTGCCGAGCTACGCGATGATGCTCAGCGAGAACGGCGCCCGCTTTGCGTTCAGCGCCGACTGCGGTCCCAATGACGAGCTCGTGGAGCTCGCGCGCGGCGCGGGGCTGCTGCTGATCGAGGCCACGCTCGCCGAGCCGGACCTCGAGGACCACGCGCACCTGACCGCGCAGGAGGCAGGGGAGATCGGCCGCCGCGCCGGGGTTGCGCGGCTCGTCGTCACCCACTTCTCCGACCTGCTCGACCCCGCGCAGGTCCGCGCGCGGGCGCAGGACGCCTTCGGTGGGCCGGTCGAGCTCGCCGTCGAGGGCGACACCTACGAGATCTGAGCCCGCGCCGCGGCCTCGCCGAGTGAGCACCCGCCGCTCCGGACAGGTGCGCTGGCGCAGAAATCGACTCCCGTGGGGCGCGTTGTAAGAGACCGGCGGCTGTCGTATGCTGCGCGACGGTGACGGGCGGCACCCCCCGCCTCCCGGCTCCAGTCGGGCATGCCGGCCCGAACTCTCTCCTGGGCCGGGCCGGTCGCGGCACGCGGGTCGGACGGATGGCCTTGTCGCGACCGGCGCCCGACTTAAAACCCAGCGTCGGGGCGCTGACGGCGCCCTTGCCGCTGAGCTACCGGCACCCTCGCTGAAGGGGCTGCGGCGACGGCTATAGTGGAGCCGGATGGCGCGCCCCGAGCAACCGCCGCAGGAGCAGATGGCCGGCACCGGTGAGGCCGGGCGTGGCCGCTCGAAGCGGCGCGGCCGTGCGCTCAAGGTGCTGGTGGCGGGCGGCGTCGTCGCCTTCGTCGCCAAGCCGTCGGTGCGCAACCGCGTGCTCGACGTGCTGTTCGGCCCCGAGGAGCAGTTCGACTACGAGTCGCCCACGGAGCCCGTCGCCCCCGACCTCCGGTCCGAGGAGTCGCAGGCCGGCTTGCCGGCGGAGACCGGGACCGGCTGGCCACCTCCGGCGAGCGAGCACCCGGCCGCGGGCGGTGAGGCGGAGGAGGTCGAGCCGGGCGCGTGGCGCTTCTCGCAGCACACCGAATGGACGGCTGAGAGCTCCGCCGCGTTCGGTGCGACGGCGGCGCCGGAGGAGGAGACCAGCGAGCACAGCGAGGTGGACGAGGGCTTTGGCCGCGAGGGCAGCGTCGGCGGCGACAGCGCGCCGGAGTCCCACGAGCCGCCGCCGTATCAGGCCGGGCCGTCGTCCGAGGCGCCGTCCTCGTACGAGCCTGCCGGCTACCACGGGACCGGGTCCGACCCCGAGCCTGTCGGCTACGGCGGGACCGGGTCCGACCCTGACCCAGCCGGGTACGGCGGGACCGGGTCCGACCACGAGCCTCCCGGTTACGGCGGGACCGGGTCCGACCCTGACCCTCCCGGCTACGGCGGGACCGGGTCCGACCACGAGCCTCCCGGCTACGGCGGGACCGAGTCCGACCACGAGCCTCCCGGCTACGGCGGGACCGAGCCCGACCCCGAGCCCCACAGCTCCTGGCCGCCGCCAGCCGCCGGCGATCCCCACGACTCGGACGCCGCTCCCGCGAGCGAGCCGCCTGCGTTCGCGCCGCCGCCCGAGGGCGACGGTCCCGCGATCGGCGAGGCGACGCCGCGTGGCGAGGCGGATGCTCCGCGCGGCGGCTGGTGGCTCTCGCGCCTGCGCAAGGACGGCGACCCGGCGCCGCCCGAGCCGCCGCGCTGGGACTAGCACCCGGCGTCGCGGCGCCGCGCTGGGACCAGGTCGCCGCTAAGCCGCGAGCTTCGGCGTCCGCCACGGCTCCGCGAGCCGCCGCGCGATCTCCGCGCCCAATTCGTCGACGCCGATCCGCTCCTGCGCGAGCGAGTCGCGCTCGCGCAGCGTGACCGTGCGGTCCTCGATGCTCTGGTGGTCGACCGTCACGCACCACGGCGTGCCGATCTCGTCCTGGCGGCGGTAGCGGCGGCCGATCGAGCCACCGTCGTCGTACTCGCACTGCAGCGCGCCGCGCAGCGCGTGCTGGATCTCGCGGGCCAGCTCCGGCTGGCCCTCCCG
>DATAWZ010000030.1:0-8851 GCA_036266975.1 Solirubrobacteraceae bacterium | reverse complement strand
ACCTCGGCGGCGAGTACTACGCCCGCCGCGACCCCGAACGCCAAACCCGGCGCCTGGTCGCCCAGCTCCAACGCCTCGGGCACACCGTCACGCTGCAGCAGGCCGCGTAGTGCTCGGACGTTATTTTCCCACTAGTGGTGCCTCCGGTAAATCCGGTCGTCGATTCGCGAGCGAAAATCGAGCATGGCCAGGACGCAGGGAGCCCGCCAGGCGAAGATTTGCAGCCGCGAAGCGGGAGCGGATCTACAGGAGGTGCCACTAGCGCCTGGCTGCGGAGCAGAGCGAGGCTCAGCGCCGGGCGCCGATCACCACGCGCCCGCCGCGCGAGGGGATCATCGTCACGTTGCGGTGCACCGGGCGCTCCGGCCTGGCGGTGGCCTGTTCGATGTCGAGCTCGCGCACCATCGTCTCGAGGACCACGCGCTGCTCGGCCATCGCCAGCGCGGCGCCCAGGCAGCGCCGCGTGCCGCCGCCGAAGGGAATCCACTCGTAGGTCCCGGGCTTGCGGTGAAGGAAGCGCTCGGGCCGGAACGCGAACGGGTCCGGGTAGAGGTCCTCTCGGTGGTGCAGCAGCAGGATGCTCAGCGCGATCGGCGTCCCGGCCGGGACCGCGTACTCGCCGAGCCGCCAGGGCACGGTCACCCGCCGTCCGGTGATCGGGATCACCGGACGCGTGCGCATGCTCTCGTGGATCGTGGCCTCGATGACCGCCGGCGCGTCCTCGGCCTCGTCCCGGACCGCGTCGCGCAGGCGGGCGTGGGCGTCGGGCGCGCGCACCAGACGCTCCCAGGTCCAGGCGAGCTGGTTGGCGGTCGTCTCGTGGCCGGCGAGCACGAGCGTCATCAGCTCGTCGCGCAGCTCCTTGTCGGTGAGCGCCTCGCCCTCCTCGGTGCGCGCCTGCAGCAGCAGCGAGAGGATGTCGTTGCGCTCGCCCAGGTCGGCGGCGCGGCGGCGCTTGCGGATGACCGCGAACACGAGGCGGTCGGGGATGAGCAGGCCGAGCCAGGTCAGCCCGAACGGCTCCTCGTGGCCGATGTTCATCAGCTCGGCGAGTTTGGCGCCGGGGAGGGTCGAGCCGCGAAGCAGCTCGCGGCTCGAGAGACGCAGCGCGTACTCGAGGGTGCCCGGGCGCGGCCGGCCCTCGATGCCGAAGATGCCGGCCATGATCACGTCCAGGGTGATCGCCTGCATGCGCGGGGCGAGCGCGATCGGCTTGCCGATCGGCCAGCGGGCGATCTCGCGCTCGGCGGCGTCGGAGATCATCCGCGCGTAGGCGGCGATCGCGTCGCCGTGGAAGGGGGGCAGCAGCAGCTTGCGCTGGCGCAGGTGGCGCGGCCCATTGGAGGTGAGCACCGACTTGGGGCCGAGGACCGGACGCAGCGGGGACTCGGCGGCGAGCGTGGGCACCTGCTCGGGCGGCGCGGTGAACACCGAGCGAATGTGGTCGGGGTGGCAGGTGACCGCGGGACGGCCGCGGACGTAGCCGTTCGCGGTCCACGTGTCGCCGAGGCGCTCGCGGGTCCGGAAGACGTAGCTGGACTGGCGCTGGCCGAACCAGACGACCTGCACGATGCGGGGAAGGCGGACCGGCGGGGGCGCGGGGAGGCGCAGCGCCTCGGCGGCGTCGATCGGCCCGGCCGGGGAGGGCGGCGCCTGTCCGATCAGGGCGCCGGCGTCCTCGTCGGCGAGCCCCGGCGCGGGAGGGGCGAGGAGCGTCATGGATGATGACATGAAATGATGTTACATCAGATTCCGTAGGAGTGTTGGTTCTCTAGCGCCCGCCCGTCTGGCTTTAAGTCACCCCGGGTACTCAATCCTGTATATGAGAAGGATGGAGACGGTCCGTCGGACCAAGGCGGCGTGGCAGCGCGTACTCGACGCGCTCGAGGCCCGGCCGCTGCTGCTGTGCCTCGCCGCCGTCGGGATCGCCGCCGGCGTCTCGCTGGCCATGGCCTCGGTGTCGGGCTGGACGCGGATCGACCACGTGCTCGGGCACCTGGAGCTCTGGTGGCTGGTCGTCGTCGTCGCCGGCTGGGCGATCTCCTACCTCGGCTACACGGTGGCCCACCACCGCACCGCCGCATTGTGCGGGGCCAAGCTCACGCGCCGCGCCTCGCTGTACGCCGTCACCTTCGGCGCGGCGGCGACCTGCCTGCGCAGCGGCTACTCGGTGGACCACCGCGCGCTGCGCCACGGCGGCGCCGAGCCCGAGTCGGCCAGGGTCGGCGTGCTCAACCTCGCCGTGCTCGAGTACGCCGCGCTCGCCCCCGCGGCCTGGATCTGCGCGCTGATCCTGCTGCACTCGCAGCGGGTCCAACAGCAGGTCACCGTGCCCTGGGCGGTCGGCGTGCCCGTCGGCGTCGCGCTGGCCGTGGCGATCGGGTGCTACTTCGGACGGCGCGTGCCCACCGGCGCGGGACCGATCGCCAGCACCGTGCGGGGCGGGCTGCTCGCGCTGTGCCAGCTCGGCCACCAGCTGCGCCACCCGGTGCGCAACCGCGAGGCCTGGCTCGGGATGGCCACACATTGGGCCAGCGACATCGCCGCGCTGTGGGCGGCGCTGCTGATGACCGGGGTGCACCCCGCGCCGGCGATCGTGATCCTCGGCTTTGCCACCGGCTATGCGTGCACCCCGCGCAGCATGCCACTCACCGGCGTCGGCGTGACCGAGGCGCTGATGCCGCTCGCGTTCATGTGGGAGGGCGTCCCGCTGGCCAGCGCGGTCGTCGCGGTCTTCATCTACCGCCTGGCGCGACTGGTGCTCGCCGTCCCGCCGGCCCTGCTCACGCATGAGCAGGTCCGGCGCATGGCGGCGCTGCCCGCCGTTCAGCGGGCCCTCGCGCACTGATCCAGCGGCTCGCCGTTCAGCCGGTGACGCTCACCGTCCCCGACGCGGGCAACAGCCCGGGCAGCGGCGCGCACGAGCTGAGCTGCGGGACGGGCAGCGGCAGGAAGCTCACCGCGGTCGCCCGGCCGGCCGCGTTGAAGTCGACCGAGAACAGGACGCCCTTCGGCGGCGGGCCGGCGAGCAGCGGCAATGAGCTCTGGGCGATCGGATAGAAGACCCCGACCGCGTCCTTGGTCACCTGCATGCAGGTCACCGGCCCGGCCACGCCGAGCAGCGGGAGCGGCCCGAGCGCCACCTGGGCGCTGAACACGCCGCGCGCGCTGTCGGCCGGTGCACCGGGGGAGATCTGCGCGGCGAACTGCGCGCCGAAGCCGACGCTGCTGATGCTCGCCCGCACCGTGACCGGCCCCGAGGCCAGCGCCGAGCTGCCCGTGACCGCCGCCGCGCCGACGGCCAACGCGGCGACCGCCGCAGTGCGCACCGCAAACCCTGACTTGCTCATCGCCCTGCCCCTCCCTAATCGTGGTCGACGCGCGCGAGGCTACCGCTTCGCGCGCGCCAAGGGATGGCGAATGTCTCATGCAACCGCGCCGTCGCGGGGCCGGGCGTCGCTATGGTGGTCAGCTGCACCGGGAGCACTCTGCGGAGGACGGCCTACGCGAGCAGGCCGCTGAGCGCCGCGGTCGGGACGCAGCAGCTGGAGGAAAGTCGTGCTCGGTGAGCAACGCCGGACGTTGAAAGTGCGCCTGGGCGCGCACCCCGGTCGTGTCCTGGCGGCGGCGTCGGTGCTCCTCGTGCTCGTCCTGGCCGGCTGCGGCACCAGCTCGGGACCGAAGCGCCCGCGCGGCTGCCCGGGCGCGGTCAAGTGCCCGTACCGGTCGGTGGCGCTGATCGGACAGCGGGGAGAGGGGGTCCTGCGCGATCCCGAGGCGGTGGCGCTCGACGGGCACGGCAACGTCTACGTCGGCGACCAGTTCAGCTACGTCGTGCAGCGCTTCTCCACCAGCGGGGCGTACGAGGGCGAGTTCGGCAGCTACGGCACGGGCGCCGGTCAGTTCGGCACCGTGAGCGGGCTCGCCGTCGACGCCGCCGGCGACGTCTACCTCGTCGACGCCAGCCACGACCGCGTCGAGCGCTTCACCGCCGGCGGCCAGTTCATCTCCGAGTGGGGCTCGCCGGGATCGGGCCTGGGGCAGTTCCACTTCGGCGCCGGCAACGGCCCGGACGGGCCGCCCGGGGGCGGCATCGCCGTCGAGGGCGACTACGTCTACGTCTCGGACACCGGCAACGGCAGGATCGAGCGCTTCACCCTCGAGGGCGGCGACGCGACCATCCTGCACCCGCACATCGTCAACTGGAGGCCGCTCGGCCTGGCCGCCACCGCGACCCGGCTGTTCGTGGCCGACGGAGGCCAGCGCCAGGTCGACGAGCTCACCCACCACGGGCAGCTGATCCGCCGCGCGGGCAGCTTCGGGACCGGCCCGCGCCAGTTCGCCAACCCCTTCGACGTCGGCGTCGACAGGCTCGGCCACGTGTTCGTCGTCGACGACAACAACAACCGGGTCGTCGTGCTGAACGCGCGCCTGCGCTCGATCCGGACCTTCCGCGGCAAGGGGGCGGCGCGGCTCGGGTACGTCCGGGCCCTCGCCAGCGACCCGTACGGCCGGGTGTACGTCGCCGACACCTCCAACAACCGCATCGAGGTCTTCAACGCACGTGGAAACCTCGAGGCGAGCTGGGGCCGCTCGGGCGAGACCGGCGGCGAGCTGGTCGAGCCGCTCGACGTCACCGCCACGCCGCAGGGCGGGCCGATCGTCATCGGCACGTTCGGCAGCCGCAGCCCGATCTTCCAGTTCAGCGCGTCCACGCTGCAGCTGAGCGCCGAGTGGGACCGCGGCGGCACAGTGCTCGGCCAGCACTTCTTCGCGCCGACGGCCGTGGCGGTGTCGCCGAACGGATCGGTGTGGATCACCGATCCGAGCAACGACGTCGTGCGCCACCTGAGCGACACGGGCCGCTACCTGGACGCGCTGCAGGGCCCGCGCGCGCACCTGAGCCATCCCTCCGGCGTCGCCGTCGGCCCGGGCGGGGACGTCTACGTCGCCGATACCGGCGACGACCGGATCGAGCGCTTCTCCCGCCACGGGCACCTCGAGGCGATCCTCGGCGCGAGCGAGGGGCTGCACGACCCGGTCGCCGTGGCCGTCGACGCGCGCGGGCGGATCTTCGTGGCCGACACCGGCAACAGCCGCGTGGTCGTCATGGGCCCGCACGGCTACCTGATCGCCGCCTTCGGGCACGACGGCCCGAGCGCGGACGAGATGAGCGTCCCCGTCGGGATCGCCGTCGACGCGGCCGGCACCGTGTTCGTCTCCGAGCTCGGCAGCGACCGCATCCAGGAGTTCACCAGCCACGGGCGGTACCTGACCTCGTGGGGCGCGCTCGGCCCGGGCCCCGGAGAATTCGACGCGCCCGGCGGAATCTCGATCGACTGCCTGGGCGACCTGCTGGTCGCCGACACGCGCAACAACCGCGTGCAGGTCTTCCGCGGCGTCGCGTCGCCCGGCCGTTGCACGAGCCCGCCGCCCGCGCGGATACCGGTGCCGTCCGGGCCGGCGACGCACCGGCGGCGACCGGTCCACCACGCGCACCGTACAGTCGTCGCGCCGAGCGGCCGTCAGTTCCCGCTGCGCTTGCGATAGCGTCCCGAGCACTTCGAGAGCCGCCGGGGCAGGCGACCCCTGGCTCTCGTCCTGCGGCTCGCTCGTGCAACCCCAAGCTCAAGACCCCGACCCCGCTCCGGCCGTTCTGATCCTCTTCTGCGAGGAGGGCAACGGCCACGCGAGCGCCGCCCAGACGCTGGCCCTCGAGCTGCGCGAGCGCGGCGCCCAGGTGATGACGCGGGACGCGATGCAGCAGGGCCTGGGCCGCGTGATCCCGTTCTTCAGTCGCGACACCTACCGGCTCCAGGTTCGCTGGCTGCGCTGGAGCTACGGCGTGGAGTACACGCTGTTCACCCAGGTCCGACCGACGCGGGCGATCGCCCGGCGCGGGCTTGCCCTGTTCGGCATGCGCCCGCTGCGCGCGGTGCTCGCCGCCACCTCACCCGACCTGGTGATCTCCACCCATCCGGCGGTGACCAACGTGCTCGGCCGGCTGTGCGCTCGCGGCGAGCTGACGGTCCCGGTGGTGGCGAGCATCACCGACTTCGGGGTGCACCCGCTGTGGACCCATCCGGCCATCGACATGCACCTGGTCATGCACGAGGCCCTGGTGCCGATGGTCGAGGCGAGCGTCGGCCCCGGCCGCGTGCGGGTGGTACGCCCCGCGGTCGCCGAGGAGTTCCGCGATCCGCCCGCCCGCGAGCCGGCTCGCCGCTGGCTGGGCATCCCCGACGGGCGTCCGCTGGTGGTCGTCTCCGGCGGCGGCTGGGGCGTCGGCGACATGGAGCAGATCGCCGAGGCCGTGCTCGAGATCCCCGAGCTCGAGGTGTTGGTGCTCGGCGGGCACAACGCGCCGCTGCGCCGCCGGCTCGAGAGCCGCCACGAGGGGGAGGCGCGGCTGCGCGTGCTGCCGTTCACCAACCGGATGCCCGAGGTGCTCGCCGCGGCCGACGCGCTCGTGGACACGACCGTCGGGGTGACGTGTCTGGAGGCGATGGCCACCGGTCGCCCCATCGTCCTGTACGGCGTGCCGCCCGGACACTCGCGCGAGAACGCGCGCACGCTCAGCGACCTGGGCCTCGTGCGCGCGCCGCACTCGCGCCGCGAGCTGATCCAGACGCTCCTGGACACGCTCGCCGACCCGCAGCCGGTGACCGCCGAGCTCCCGGACGGAGACCCGGGGCTGACGACGGCGGGGGAGGCGATCCTCGACGTGTGGCGGGAGGCGGGACGAGCCCGAGCCGCCGCCGACGTGGACGAGCAGGGACGGCGCCGCGGTGGGGGCGGCGGGCGCACCCTGCCGCGCCGGCTGGGTCCCTCGCGCACGCTGTGAGCCACTGCCTTCGTCCCCGACCAGAGCGCCGAGCGAATTGCGGCGCGCTGCCGCTGTGAGCGTTCGCGGCGGCCCCGCGTGGGCGGGCGGGGTGGCGGCCGGGGCGGTGCTGGCCTGGGGGCTGCCCTCGGTGTCGATCCTGCTCGAGCCGGTGCGGCGGGCGCTCGACGTGCGCGCGAGCGTGGTCGCCCGGGACGGCGTCGGGCTCACGTTCGACGACGGCCCGCATCCACAGGGAACGCCGGCGGTGCTCTCGGCGCTCGCCGACTACGGCGCCCAGGCGACGTTCTTCCTCGTCGGCGAGCAGGTCGTGCGCCACCCCGAGCTGGTCCACGAGATCCGGGACGCCGGCCACGAGATCGCGCTGCACTGCGACCGCCATCGCAACTCGATGCGCCTGACCCCGCGCCAGCTGCGCGATGACCTCGACCGCGCGCACGAGCGGATCGCGGCGGCCGCCGGGGAGTCGCCCCGACGCTACCGCCCTCCCTATGGGGTGCTGCCCACCACGGCCTGGCGGGAGGCCCGGCGCCGCGGCTGGGAGACCGTGCTTTGGCGCTCGAACGGGCGCGACTGGCGGGCGCGCGCGACCCCCGCGTCGATCGCCGGCCGCCTGCTCGACGGGGTCGCCGGCGGCGAGGTCCTGCTGCTGCACGACGCCGACTACTACTCGGCTCCGGGGAGCTGGCGGCGGACCGCCGACGGACTGCGGATCGTGCTCGAGTCGCTCGCCGCGCGCCGCCTCGCGGTGCATTCGCTCGCGGGGGCCGGCGGGACCCTCCCGTGAGAGGCCGATGAGAATGGAGCTCGCCAAGGATCGCCTCGACGTCGCCCTGGTCAGCGACCGGATCGAGGTCAGCGCCTTCTACCGCGGGCAGGCCGGCGTCGAGCTCGAGGAGGTCCTGCCGCTGCAGTCCGGCTGGGATCAGCACCGGCACACGCTCGCCGGGTCGGTCCTCAAGGTCAACATCCGCACCGACCGCGAGCTGCAGGGGCGCAGCGCGATCGCCGAGATCCTCGCCGTCCGCGAGGGGCTGGACGAGCCGCGGGGGTACATCGACCCCGACGGCACCGTGCTGACGCGCGTGCCGCCGGGGCACGTGGGGATCGAGCAGATCCTCGTGCGCTTGGCCGTGCCCGACCCCGAGCGCACGCTCGCCTTCTGGACGGACACGTTCGGCTTCGAGCGCGCGGACGAGCACACCGCGCGCTGCGGCCTGACGCTGATCCGCCCCGAGGAGGGCCCGGCGGCCGACCGCGTCGGGATCGGGACCTCACGCGGTTGGAACTACCTCACGGTTCAGGTGCAGGACTGCGACGCCGAGCACGCGGCGGTGCTCGCACGCGGCGGCGAGGAGGTGGTCGGCCCGCGCACGCTGGGCGACGTCGCGCGCTTCTCGTTCGTGTGCGATCCCGACGGCACGCTGCTGGAGATCTCCGAGCGGCGCTCACTCACCGGGCGCCCGCTGCGCCGCGACCCCCGCCCCCCTACGCGGCTTTAGGGTTCACGACATAATTGGTGCGCCGCTGAGGCGTTCGAGCGGGTCAGGATCGCGCGGCACTTCTGGAGCAGGCGATCGTGCGCTCGGCGACCCGCGCCCGGCCGGTCGCGGCGACCGGATAGCGCTCGGCCAGGACCGGCTCGACGCGCTCCCACAGCTCGTCGGGGATCTCCCAGATCGTCGCCAACGCCAGCGCACGAGTACCCTCGACAGCAGGCAAGGCACGCTCCCTTCGTTAGACAATATGGAGCGAGCTTCCGTCCGGCCTGCGGTGTAGAAGGGGCCGGCTCCCCTACGAAGTTGGTGGGGGTGAGGTTCATGCCGGCCCACAACCGCATGGGAGAACCAGCCATGGCCAAGGCTGGTGGTGCCTCCGGTAAATCCGGTCGTCGATTCGCGAGCGAAAATCGAGCATGGCCAGGACGCAGGGAGCCGGAACAGCAGCGCTATTTCGGCTCCCGAGGACGCCGCCAGGCGAAGATTTGCAGCCGCGAAGCGGGAGCGG
>DATAWZ010000029.1:0-15925 GCA_036266975.1 Solirubrobacteraceae bacterium | reverse complement strand
GTCGTCGATTCGCGAGCGAAAATCGAGCATGGCCAGGACGCAGGGAGCCGGAACAGCAGCGCTATTTCGGCTCCCGAGGACGCCGCCAGGCGAAGATTTGCAGCCGCGAAGCGGGAGCGGATTTGCAGGAGGTGCCACTAGGCGGCCGGCTCGACCGGCAGCGGTGGCGGGGGCGCGGCGGGCGTGGGCAGCGCCACGGCGGCGGACGCGGGGGCGGTCATCGCGCTCGTCGGCTCGACCGGTAGCGGCGAGGGAACGGCGGCCGGTGCGGGGGTCGCCACCGGCACGGCGGGGGTGGCCCTCGCGCTCGGCGCCAGCGGGTTCAGAGAACCGGTGAACGACTGGTGGATCTCGCGGATGCTCCCGCCCACCGTCTCGGCGATCTCGTGCACCCCTGGAGCGGACTCCGGGTTGACCGTGCTCGACAGCCCCTCGCGCAGCTCGCGGATGCCGTTGCCGAGCATCCGGGCCATCTCCGGCAGGCGCTTGGGCCCCAGCACGATCAGCGCCACCACGGCAACGAACAGCAGATGAACGGGGGTGAAGATGCTGTCCATGCGCTGGAGTCTACGCCGACGCCGGGCCCCGGACCACCCACCTCACCTCTTCTTCGCCGTCCATTTCACCGTGCCGCTGTCGCAGCGGATCGAGCCATGTGCCTGCAGCGGGTAGTGGTTGCTCGAGTTCGGGATCCCCGAGAAGTACTCGACGATGCGCATCGCCCCGGAGGCGCGGCTGCCCTTGATCGTGCCGTGCAGCGCGGTGACCGTGGCGCCTGCGTTGGTGGTGGAGTCCACCCGGAAGTAGCCCTTGGCGCTGGGCCGTACCTGATCGCTGAACGAGTCGTCGGTGAGCTTCATCGCGTTCGAGCAGCTCATCCTCGCGTTGAAGGCGACCGTGCGCACCCCCGCCTTACTCGCGGCCGAGAGCGTGATCGCGAGCCCTTGAGCGTTCTTGCCCCTCAATCCCGCGTGCGTCGCCGCGAGCGCGGCCGGCGCCGCGACCCCCAGCGCGAGCAGGCCCGCCGCGAGCGGGCGAGTCCTCAGAACCTTCATAACCGCCTCCTTTTCCCTGCCTACGCGATTTAGATGGGAGCGCAGTGGCGAGGCTGCGCCCCGCCACTGCGCCCGTCCGACTCAGCCGAGCGTGCTGTCGACTGGGCTCTTGATGTTCGTCGCCACCGGGTCCAGGAAGCCCTGCACCTTGGAGTCGACCCGGTTGATGATCGAGCCCGTCGACGGAGGTCCGAGCGTCGGCCGGTAGGCGACCGGCGGGGTGAGGCCGCCGGTGTACACCGTGCCGACGTTCAGCCGCGCCGCGTCGATGCCGGCACGCGACAGGTTCTTGGACTCGATCGCCTTGCGCAGGACGTCCGCGAGCACCTTGGTCTGGGCGTAGGCCCAGGCGAAGTAGATGCTCGGGATCTGCGTGGGTGCAAAGCGCTTTTGCCAGCGCAGCATCTCGCGCATCCCAGGGACATTGTTCCCCCACGGCGTGACGAAGCTCATCACGTACGTGTCCTTCGAGAGCGCGCCGGCGATCGGCGTCGCCGTCGCGCCAAACGCGCCGGTCGCGGTCACGAGCTGCTCGACGAACGACGGGCCCTGGAACAGGTAGGTCGGCGTATAGCCCAGCGAGGCCGCCGTGCCCACCAACGGGCCCGCCGTGCTGGGAAGCGCGGTCACCACGACAATCTGCGCGCCGGCGGACTTCATCGCCTCGGCCTGCGCGGTCATGTCGGTGTCGCCGACCGCGTAGGTGGCCTTGGCGACGACCTTGATGCCGTCGATCTTGCTCGCCGCCTCCAGGCCGCGCAGGCCGTCGGCGCCGTACTCGTCGTTCTGGTAGACGATCCCGATCTTCGTGCCCAGGTGCTTGACCGTGATCAGGTAGTGCAGGCCGTTGGCGATGTCGAGCGCGTACGGCGTACCCACCGGAGCCAGGAGCGGGTCCTTGTCCCAGGCCGAGTCCCACGAGAGCGGGAACGTCAGCAGCTTGGCCGCGTCGAACTGCGGCTGGATGGCCAGCGTCGTGGGGCTGCCGAACGACTGCAGCACCGCGATCTGTCCGTTGATCGCATCGTAGGCCTGCACCTGCTGCTGAGGAACGTAGGCGGCGTCCCTGAACAGGATCTTCAGCTTCCAGCCGTCGATGCCGCCCGTGGCGTTGATCTCGTCGACGGCCACCTTGGCGCCGGCGAGGGCCGGGATGCCAAGCGGCCCGGCGGGACCGGTGATCGCACCGATGTTGCCGATCGTGATGGTCTTGGTCGCGGCGTCGACGCCCGGGCCGACGAGGAACCCGGTCGATGTCCGCGCGGTCGCGCTGCTGCTGTGGCTGCTGGTGCCGCAGGCGGCAAGCGCCACCATGGTGGCAGCGGTCGCCAGTACGGCGGCGACCTGCCGCAGATGATGCCTGTTCACGTTGCTCTCTCCTCCTGGTGCGAGTGTCAGTCCGGGGCGAATTGGCGCCCCTCACGCCTCGGGTCGAGGGTCGCTCCACCGCCGCGCCTCCGTGGCCGAGACGTGAAGCGAGCGCCGAGCCCCATCAGACCACGGGGCTCGACGACGAGGAAGCCGATGATCAGCACGCCATAGACCATCGACGAGAAGTCGTTGGGCGAAATGCCTCCGGAACCGTTCTGGCTGACGAACGAGAGAGTCTTGATCACGTCCGCCAGGCCGAACACGACGAATGCTCCCAGCACCGGGCCCATCACCGTGCCCATCCCTCCGATGATGATCGCGGCGAGGTACTGGATCGACAGCGTCAGGTCCCAGTCGCCCGGCTGGGCGAACGACAGGAAGGACCCGTACAGCGCGCCGCAGATCCCGGCGAAGAACGAGGACACCACGAACGCGGCGATCTTCGTGCGCGCGAGATCGATGCCCATCACCGACGCGGCCAGCTCGCGCTCGCGGACCGCCTGCATCGCCCGGCCCATCCGCGTGCGACTCAGGTTCCACACGAACAGCAGCGAGATCGCCAGGATGATCAGGCCGAGGTAGTAGTACAGCCCGTTGTGGTCGATCGTGTAGCCGCCGATGTTCAGCGTGTTCCCGTAGGCGAAGTCGAGCGAGCTGCTGAAGTGCACGATCGGGAACTCGCGCCCCTCCGGCCCACCGGTCCACGAGCTGGAGTTCAGAAAGATGTCCTGGCCGATGAACAGGACCCCGATCGTGACGATCGCCAGGTACAGCCCGCGCAGGCGCAGCGCTGTGGGGGCGATGATCAGTCCGCAGAGCGCGGCCACGAGCCCGGCGGCCGGGATCCAGAAGATCGCGTTCCAATGATGGTTGGCGCCGAGCACCGCGCCGGTGTACGCGCCGACGCCTAGGAAGAACGCGTGCCCGAGCGAGATCTGGCCCGCGTACCCGGTCAGCACGCCGAGGCCGACCGCGCCGATCGCGCCGATCACCACGAACGTCGCCGTGCTCTCCTGGCCTTCGGAGAGCACGCTCGGCAACAGGATCGCCACCACCCATCCCGCCGTCCACCCGAGCGCCCGGGGCGAGCGCACCCTCTGGACCAGCGCCGCGCTCATCGGTCATCCTCCGGCCGTCTTCGAGCAGCCGCGCGGCGGACCCGCAGCCCGCTCACAGCCGCTCCACCGGGCGCGCGCCGAACAGCCCGTAGGGTCGGATGAGCAGCACGATGATCATCACCACGTACGGAGCGACCTCGTAGAAGTTGTTGCCGAGCCACCCGGGCTCGTAGCCCTGGGTGAGCAACTGGACGAGCCCGATCACGATCCCGCCGACGACCGCCCCGAGCGGCGACTCCAGCCCGCCCAGGATGATCGCCGGGAACGCGAGCAGCGCGGAATTGCCGAGGGCCGGATTGGGGGAGTTGGGAAAGCCGGCCAGGAACAGACCCGCGACGACCGCAAGCGAACCCGCGACCCCCCAGGCGAGCGCGTGGATGCGCATGACCGGGATGCCGACCGCGAGCGCGGCCTCCTCGTCCGCCGCGGTGGCGCGCGTCGCCAGTCCGTAGCGGGAGTAGCGGTCGAAGGCGTAGAAGCCGGCGACGATGACCGCGACGAAGATGATCGCCCAGAGCTTGTCCCAGTTGAACACCACACCCGCCGCGTGCACCGCGCTCGAGCCCCACGGATCACCGAGCAAGCGCTGCTGGGGGCCCCAGATCGCGTCGACGGCGGCGGTGAGCGTGATGCTCAGTCCGATCGTGATCATCACGACCGTGAAGATCGGCTGCTCGAGCATCCGCCGCACGCGGCGCAGGACCGCCGCCTGGAAGCCGACCGCGGCGGCGGCCAGCATGGCGATCGAGATCAGCATCGAGACGAAAAACGGCACGCCCTCGTTGACCGTCAACCACGAGATCAGGTAGGCGGCGATCAGCAGCATCGATCCCTGAGCGAAGTTGATCACGGCGCTCGAGCGGTAGATGACCGTGAAGCCGAGCGCGATCAGCGCGTACACGCAGCCGAGCGAGAAGCCCTCGAACGCGAGCTGCCAGAACTTGGTCATGCGGCCTGGAGCTCCTCGCCCAGATAGGCGCGGATGACCTCGGGGTCGCGCTGCACGACCGCCGGCACGTCGCAGGCGATCTGCCGCCCGAAGTCGAGCACGAGTACGCGCTGGGCGACCTGCATGACCATCCCCATGTCATGCTCCACGAGCAGCATCGTCAGCCCGCGCTCGCGATGCACGCGCTGCACGAGCTCGGTGATCTCGGCGCGCTCGGCCTCGCTCATCCCGGCCACCGGCTCGTCGAGCATGAGCAGGCCGGGCTCCATTGCCAGCGCGCGCGCGAGCTCGATCTTCTTGCGTGTGCCGTAGGGCAGCGCCTTCGGCCGGGCATCGGCGCACGACTCGGCGCCGACGAAGGCGAGGGCCTCACGGGCCGCCTCGCGGTGGACGCGCTCCTCGCGACGCGCCCGCCCGAACCACAGCCCCCCGGCCATGAACCCGGAGCGCATCAGGTGGTGCCGTCCGATGAGCACGTTGTCGAGCACGGTCATGTCGCCGTACAGAGCGAGGTTCTGGAACGTGCGCCCGACCCCGGCCGCGGCGAGCTGGCGAGCCTTCAGCGCGAGCAGGTCGCGATCGCCCAGCCGCACGCTGCCCGCGCTCGGCGTGTAGACGCGCGAGAGCACGTTGAACAGCGAGGTCTTGCCCGCCCCGTTGGGCCCGATCACCGCGAACAGCTCGCCGGGCTCGACCGAGAAGTTCACGTCCTCGAAGGCGACCACGCTGCCGAAGCGCAGCCCCAGGCCGGACACGCGCAGCGCTGGGCCGGTCATCCGGCGCGCCCCTCGGCGAGCAGCTGGTCGGTGCGGGTGGTCGTCCCCAGGTACGAGGCGCGCACGCGATCGTCGCGCAGCAGCGCCGGCGTCGCCCCGTCGGCGCGCGTGCGTCCGTTCTCGAGCAGGTAGGCGTGATCGGTGGCGCGCATTGCCAGCGTGGTGCTCTGGTCGACCAGCAGCATCGCCGTCCCGCCCCCGTTGATCCGCCGTAGCGTCTCGCCGATCTCGGCGACGACGAGCGGGGCCAGGCCGAGCGAGGGCTCGTCGAGCAGCAGCAGCCGCGGCGCGGCCATCAACGCCCGCGCGATCGCGAGCATCTGCTGCTCGCCGCCGCTGAGCAGGCCGGCCGAGCCGTTGATGCGCTCGGCCAGCAGCGGGAACAGCGCGAGCATCTCCTCGCGCCGCCGGCGCGCTTCGGCGCGTGCCCGCGGGACGAAGGCCCCCACTCGCAGGTTCTCGTCGACGGTGAGCTCGGCGAACACCCGCCGTCCCTCCAGGCTCTGCGCGATCCCCGCGGCGACCCGACCGGCCGCGTCACCGCGGCTGATCGGCCGCCCGTCGAAGCGGATCTGGCCCGAGCGTATCTCACCGTGGTGGTACCGCAGCAGGCCGCCGACCGCTCGCAGCAGCGTCGTCTTGCCGGCGCCGTTGGCGCCGACCAGCGCCACCGCCCCGCCTTCAGGGACGCTGAGCGTCGCCTCCTCGAGCGCCAGCACTATGCCGCCGTAGGTGACCTGGAGCGCTTCGACCTCGAGCAGGCTCACGTGCGCGCGTCCTCAGCGTGACGTTCCGATCGGGCGATCAGTGCGGGGCTTTTGTGCTGTGCCTTTTCGGCTTGGCCAGTTTGACCGTCGGGTGCCGGTGCTTGGAGAGCGTGGCCTCCGGCATGCTGGCCTCGCCCTGCATGATCGCCTGGCGGATGCGCCAGTAGGTGCCGCAACGGCATACATTGCGCAGGCTGTCCAGATCGCTCTCGCTGATCTCCCGCCCCTCGGCCCGCACCTGCTGCACGAGGGCCACGGCCGCCATTATCTGACCTGGCTGACAGTACCCGCACTGGGCGACGTCGTTGTCGATCCACGCCTGCTGCATCGGGTGCAGGTCCATGCCGACGGTGGCCGGGAGACCCTCGATCGTGGTGATCTCGTCGGTGCTCCTGATGTCGGAGATTGGCACCGAGCAGGGGTTGAACGCCTCGCCGTTGAGGTGGGACGTGCACGCCTTGCAAACGTCCAGACCGCAGCCGTACTTGGGTCCCTTCACGCCGAGGCGGTCGCGCAGGACCCACAGCACGTGCTCGTTCGGGGCCGCCTCGACGCTGACCCGCTTGCCGTTGAGGATGAAGCTGTAGTTGGGCACGGCGGCTCCTTAGAAGGCTTGAGTCAGGCCGTTGGTGGGCGACGGTGGCGTCGACGGCTCGAACGGGTACGGCGTGAAGGCGAGCGGCTGGTTGTGGTTGATCGGAAAGCTCGTCGGCAGGGTGCCCGTGGCCCGCGCGTACGCACACGCCGTCGCGGCCATCGTGGCGGCGACCCCGAACTCGCCCGCCCCGCCCGGGATCCCCGTCGTCTCCGGCATCACGATGATCTGGAGGTCCGGCGGCGTATTCCACTGTCGCGTGTAGAAGGCGTTGTCCCAGCTGCCCTCGAGGTAGGCTCCGTTGACGAGGTGCATGCTGTAGGTGAGCGCCTGGGCGATCCCGTCCATCATCCCGCCCATCATCTGGGCCTGGAGGCCGAGCGGGTTGATCGGCAAGCCGACGTCGACGACGTACACGGCCTTGGTGACGCGCGGCCCGCCGACGCCGTTCGGGATCACGCGGTTGACCGTCGCGGGCGTGCAGTCGATCTCGACCAGGCACGCCGCGGCGCCCTTGTACTCCTGGTGGACGGCGATCCCTTGCGCAGTGCCCGCGGGCATCGCGCGACCCCAGTCGCCGGCCTGCGCGGCCTGCTCGAGGACGGTCAGCAGACGTGGCACGCGCAGGTAGGCCTTGCGGAACTCGTAGGGGTCCATCTTCAGCGCGTTGGCGAGCTGGTCGACCATCAGCTCGGTCGACGTGCACGTGTCCGGGCTGTACACGTTGCGCACGCTGCTGGTGTTGAACTGCTGGACTTGGTACTGCTCGTCGAGCAGCTGTGTGACGGCCCCGAAGTTGTAGGGAACGTTGGCGGTGAGGACGAAGACCGCCTCGGAGAAGCCCACGAAGTTGGCCTCCGGGAAGGAGACGAGGTTCGCGGTGATCGCCTCGCCCAGGCCCTGGGTGAAGTCGCACGCGACGCCGGTGCAGCGCTCGTCGTAGGCCAGCACGTTGCTGCTCTCGTAGGTGATCCGCACCCGGTGAATGTTCAGTGGGTGCGTGCGGCCCTGACGGAAATTGTCGGTACGGCTCCACATCAGCCTCACCGGCTTGTTGCCGAACGCGCGCGAGCATGCCGCCGCCTCGAACGGGGCGTCGTTGAACAGGTGGCGCCCGAACGACCCGCCGCCCTGCACCACGTGGGCCACGACCGCGTTCTGCGGCAGCCCGAGGTTGGTCGCGATCTGCTGCTGGCCGTAGATCGGCGACTTCATCGACCCCCACACCTCGGCGCTGTCGGCGCGAACGTCAGCGACGGCGCAGCACGTCTCGAGCGGATCGCCGGGGCGGAAGTTGAACGTGAACACCTGCTCGAGCGTCGAGCCCGGGAGCGCCGGCGTCAGCGGGATCTCGGCGTCCTGGAGCGTCTTGAGCACGTCGGCCTCGGAGAGGTTGGCGACCGGGCCCGGGGCCCAGGTGACATTCATCGCTCCGATCGCGTCGATGCACTGCCCGAACGTCTGCGCCCGAACCGCGACGCCTCCCGGAACGAAGTCGGTGTGGGGGATGACCGCCACGTCGCTGACCCCGGGCATCGCGAGGATCTGCGTCTTGTTGTTCAGGCTCTTGGCGGTCCCGTTGATCGTCGGCGGCCGGCACAGCATCGTCGCCAGCGCGTTCGGGACGTCGAGATCCATCGCGAACACCTTCGCGCCGGTCACGCTGTCCCTCGCGTCGACTCGGCCCTGGGGGGTGCCGATCAGCGTCCGCTCGGACGCCGACTTCAGGCGGATCCTCACCGGCGTGGTCTTGGAGACGGCGGCGAGCTCGGTGAGCTCCCCGAGCGTGGCCGACTGGCCGTTCGTGCCCACGACGACCCCATCCTCGATCCGGTAGTCCGACGCGGCGCCGCCGAACTTTCGCGCCGCCGCCTGGTTCAGCTGCGCCGAGGCGGTCGCCGCGGCCTGACGAACGCCGCTGTAGAGCGAGTGGATCGAGTTCGACCCGCCAGTGAGCTGGTTGTAGAGCAGGTCCGGCTGGGCATCGCGCAGCGTCACCGTGACCTGGTCGAGCGGCAGCCCCATCTCGTCCGCGATGATCATCGCGACCGACGTGGTCAGGCCCTGCCCGACCTCGGCGCGCGGCAGCGCGAAGGTGACCAGGTTGTCCTTGCCCACCTCGACCGCCAGCAGCGGGATCGTCGGGTCCGAGGAGGCGGTCAGCACGTCGGTCAGGTCGAAGTCGTCGACCGGTAGCTCGACGGTCGGGAGCGCCTGGGCCGAGTCGGGATAGAGCCCGTGGACGGCCGCCGCGACGAGGATCGGCCCCGCGAGCAGATAGCCGACGAACTCCCGCCGCGAGTGCCCCCCAGTGTGGTCGTCGTCGGCCTCGAGCACCGTCGACCCGCGATCACCTAGATCACTCATGATTCCCGCTCTCCCTCTCGGACGGACGCTATCGTCCGCGCCGCGTTAACGCTCCACAACCCTCTCCTGCCGACACATCACCGCTGAAGCGCCCAATGACGCCACGTCAGTGACGCCGATCGTAGTGCGATTCCGTCGTGGCCGTCAACCATCAGTCACACGTCGGTGCCCGGCCGAGGCACGCATGGACGCCCCGCTGCCAGCCCGCCTCGCTCCCTGAGCGCTTAGCGAAGCTCCGGCCTGGGGAGACAGGACGTGTGCGTTACATAGGCAGTACCTATGTGTCAAACAACGCCGAGACCGCCAGCCGTAGAGGGCGATCTCGCAGATCCGGCACGCGTTCGGGCGCAATCCCAGCGCCAGGGAGCCTGAAAGCTCTGGATCGGACCGCGCCAGATCCTGCGATGCTCCCCGAGACCCCCGGCGCGCGACTCACGACGGCAAGGCTGGGAGGTGAATGCGGGGCAAACCGCTCACACGTCGGTCCGCCTGCTCGGCGGCTCGATCAACCTGGAACGAGGATCCCCGCCGCTACGTCTGGGCCGAACCGCCGACCATCGCCCCTACTGCAACCGCATTAACCCCTCAGGACCCTCGGCGGCCGGCTCGACCGGCAGCGGTGGCGGGGGCGCGGCGGGCGTGGGCAGCGCCACGGCGGCGGACGCGGGGGCGGTCATCGCGCTCGTCGGCTCGACCGGCAGCGGCGAGGGAGCGGCGGCCGGTGCGGGGGTCGCCACCGGCACGGCGGGGGTGGCCCTCGCGCTCGGCGCCAGCGGGTTCAGAGAACCGGTGAACGACTGGTGGATCTCGCGCAGGCTCCCGCCGACGGACTGGGCGAGCTCGTGGGCTCCCGGCGCGGACTCGGGGTTGACCGTGTTCGACAGCGCCTCGCGGAACTCGCGGATGCCGCTGCCCAGCGTGCGCGCCACCTCGGGCAACCGCTTGGGACCGAGGACGATCAACGCGACCACAGCCACGAACAGCAGGTGCACCGGGTTGAAGATGCTGTCCATCTCGAACTCAGTCTACGACGGCGCCGGCCCGGTGGATCACTAGCCTCACAACATGTCAACACCTGAGGGCGAGGTGCGTTATCCGCCCGGGCCGCACCCGGAGCCGTTCTGGCCGGCGCTGTTGTGCGTGGCCGCGGCGATCGCCCTGCAGCTCTCGCTGCCCGATCGGCTGGTCGTCGGCCCGACCTGGCTCGTGCCGGCGCTCGAGGCCGCGCTGCTCGTCGGACTGGTGCTCGTCAGCCGCCCGATGATCGAGGAGGAGCACCCACGCCGGCGCACGTTCGCGCTCGCCCTGATCGGGCTGGTCAGCGCCGCCAACATCGCCTCGCTGTCGCTGCTCACGCACAACCTGCTGCACCACAAGGTGACCAACGGCCACGAGCTGATCATCGCCGGCGCGGCGATCTGGCTGACCAACGTGCTGATCTTCTCGCTCTGGTATTGGCAGCTCGATCGCGGCGGGCCGGGCAAGCGGGCCAGCGGCGAGGCCGAGCCCCCGGACTTCCTGTTCACCCAGATGGATGGCGCGCTGGCCTACACCCCGGCGGACTGGACGCCGGTCTTCGTCGACTACCTGTTCCTGGGGCTGATGACCGCGACGGCCTTCAGCCCCACCGACGTGATGCCGCTCTCGCCGATGGCCAAGTGCCTGGTCGGGCTGCAGTCGCTCATTTCGGTCGTCACGCTCGGGCTGATCATCTCCCGCGCGGTCAACATCCTGTAGCCGGCCCTACGCGGCGGGAAGCACGCGCGGGGCCAGCGCGCGCACCTGCTCGAGCAGCGCGCTCACCTCGGCGTCCGGGCCGAGCGCCAGCGCGCGCTCGCACGCCTCGATGCACGCGCTCGGCAGGTCCGAGCGAGCCAGGGCGTGCGCGTAGCGCGACCATGCCACCTGGGACTCCGGGGCGAGGTCGGTCGCGCGCTCACAGGCCGACAGCTCGCCGCCCAGGTCACCGGCCAGCTGGCAGGCCAGGGCGAGGTCGAGCAGCGCCTCCTCGGTGGGCTGCAACGCCACCGCGCTGCGCAGCGCCTGCAGCGCCCCGGGGCGATCGCCCAGCCGCAGCCGCAAGCGTCCCAGGCGCTCCCACGCGCTCGCGTCGGTTGGCCCCAGGTCCACCGCGCGCTGGGCCGCCTGCTCGGCGAGATCGACGGCGCCCTGGTCCTCGTAGATCCGCGAGGCGAAGCGCTGGGGCGCCGGCCGGTCGCGCTCACGGCGGGCCCAGTCGCGCACCGAGCGCGCCGCGGCGGGCAGGTTGCCCGACTGCCAGAAGGCGAGCGTCATCAGCCGCAGCACGGCGACGTTGTGCGGCTCGGCGTCGCGCGCGTAGATCAGCCGCTGGGCGGCCAACGGGTAATTGCCCTCGGTCATCGCGTGCTGGGCGGCGGTCACGAACCGCTGCACGCGGTCGGCCGCGGGGTCGGGCTTGGAGAAGTCCACGAACTGCAACGAGCCGGCGGGCACCGTGCGAATGCCCTCGGAGAACTTGACCCGGCCCCACTGCTGCACGTCATCGCCCGCGCCGGTGAAGTAGATGCCGGTGACGCTGCCCACGCCCCACTCCGGATAGGCGGTGCAGCGTGCGTAGCGGTGGACGACCGAGTGGTCCGGGACGCGGCTCCCGAACGGGTCGTGCTTGGCGCGATCTTCGGCCTGGGCGCGAGCGCGCTGCTCCTCCTCATAGGCGCGCCGGCCAGCCTCGGCTCGCGCGGCTCGCGTCGCGCGCGCGCTGGCCTTCACCGCCCCGGCCGACACGCGTCCGCCGCGCGAGCCCTCGGCGATCTGCTCGAGCTGGTCGGCGGCCTCGTTGATCGCCTTCAGGTGGCGCTCGTGCTCGAACTGGCGTCCGGGCGGCGCCAGGTCGGGATGCCAGCGCTTGGCCATCCGCCGCCGCGCGAGCTGCACGTCGCGCTGCCCAAACGGAGCCTGGAGCTCCAGCAGGAGCATGTTCTGTTCGACGTCGAGGATCCCGGGCATGGCCAGCCCTTCACGTTACCGACCCTTGCCCGGGTGGGCGGGGGTGGGCACCGCCCGACTATCCTCGAGGCCGTGTCCACCCAGTACGTCTTCACGATGTACAAGCTGAGCAAGGTCTTCCCGCCCGACCGGGAGGTGCTCAAGGACATCTCCCTGTCCTTCCTGCCCGGCGCGAAGATCGGTGTGCTCGGCTACAACGGCGCCGGAAAGTCGAGCCTGCTGCGGATCATGGCCGGCGTGGACGCCGAGGTCCGCGGCGACGCGCAGCTCGCCCCGGGGGCGACGGTCGGGATGCTCGAGCAGGAGCCCTCGCTCGATGACTCCAAGGACGTCCTCGGCAACGTCCAGGGCGGCGTCGCCGAGACCAAGGCGCTGCTCGACCGCTTCAACGAGATCGCCGCCAACTACTCCGACGAGACCGCCGACGAGTTCGGGCGGCTGCAGGAGCAGATCGACGCCGCCGACGCCTGGAACCTCGACAACCGCCTGGAGCAGGCGATGGACGCGCTGCGCCTGCCGCCGAGCGACGCCGACGTGACGATCCTCTCCGGCGGCGAGCGCCGCCGCGTGGCCCTGTGCCGGCTGCTGCTGCGCCAGCCCGACCTGCTGCTGCTCGACGAGCCCACCAACCACCTGGACGCCGAATCGGTCGAGTGGCTCGAGCTCCACCTCGCCGAGTACCCGGGGACGGTCGTCGCGGTGACCCACGACCGTTACTTCCTTGACAACGTCGCCGGCTGGATCCTCGAGCTCGACCGCGGCCGGGGCATCCCCTACCAGGGCAACTACTCGGGCTGGCTCGAGCAGAAGCAGCAGCGCCTGCTGCAGGACGAGCGCCAGGAGGTGGCCCGCCAGCGCACGATCGCCGCCGAGCTGGACTGGGTGCGCACCAACCCCAAGGGCCGGCGGACCAAGGCGCGGGCGCGGCTGAACAACTACGAGGCGCTGCTCGCGCAGGAGTCCCAGGTCAAGCTCGACCAGGTGCAGATCCACATCCCCGCCGGTCCGCGGCTGGGCGACGTCGTCGTGCAGACCGAGAACCTGCGCAAGGGCTTCGGCGAGAAGCTGCTGATCGAGTCGCTCTCGTTCTCGTTGCCGCGCGGCGGGATCGTCGGGGTGATCGGGCCCAACGGCGCGGGCAAGACGACGCTGTTCCGGATGATCACCGGCGAGGAGACGCCCGACGGCGGCACACTGCGGATCGGCGACACCGTCGAGCTCGCCTACGTCGACCAGTCGCGCGACGCGCTGGACCCGGCCAAGACGGTGTGGGAGGAGATCTCCGGCGGCGCCGACCAGCTCAAGGTCGGCGAGCAGTGGATGAACTCACGCCAGTACACCGCCTCGTTCAACTTCCGCGGCAGCGATCAGCAGAAGCGGGTGGAGAAGCTCTCCGGCGGCGAGCGCAACCGTCTGCACCTGGCCAAGCTGCTGCGGACCGGCGGCAACCTGCTGCTGCTCGACGAGCCGACCAACGACCTGGACGTCGACACGCTGCGCGCGCTCGAGCAGGCGCTGCTCGCCTTCGCCGGTTGCGCGGTGGTGATCTCCCACGACCGCTGGTTCCTGGACCGCATCGCCACGCACGTGCTCGCCTTCGAGGGCGACTCGCAGGTGACCTGGTTCGAGGGCAACTTCGAGGCCTACGAGGAGCATCGGCGCGCGCGGCTGGGCGCGGGCGCCGATCGCCCCAAGCGGATCACCTACAAGAAGCTCATCCGCGGGTGAGCCTCCTCAGCGGCTTACTGCAGCACGACCAGGAAGAAGGCGCGGTCGGCCGCGTTGGTGTTCGAGTTATCGGTGGTCTGGACGTAGATCGTGTTCGGGTTGTCGACGCTCTTGTCCGCGCAATCGAGGCCGGTGCTGTAGTCGCCGCACAGCCCGACGAGGACGTTGCCGCTCTCGACGCCCACCGTCTGACGCCATTGCAGCGTCGCCGACACGCCGTGGTAGTACACGCTGCCGGGGAAGGTCACGTAGTACTGGCCGGGGTCCGGATGCACCACGCTGATGCCTCCCGACTGATTGTCGATCGTGCCGTCGCCCTCGACCTGCACCCACCACGCGGCCGGCTGATAGGCCGACGCCGGGGCGCCGCCCAGCTCGTTGGCGTTGGTGGCTGTGCCGGCGCTCGTCGCCGCGCCGGCAGTGGCCGAGTAGGCCGCCTCCTTCGCGTCGGTGGCGATGTTCGCGGTTCCGGCCTTCCCCGCCTCAGTGGCGTAGGACACGTGGGCGTGCTTGATCAGCTGGTCGTAGACCTTGCGTGCGGCGGCGTTCGCGGCGGCGCTGACGCTGGTCGTCTTCTTGGCCTTGGCCGCGTGGCCGTGCGGCGCGACCGCGTTGGTCGCCGCGTATCCCGTCCCGCCCAGCGCGACGAACAGGGCGACCACGCTGATCACCGTCGCCGGCGAGGGCATATGCAGAGCCGGTTTGCGCACGACCGTTCCTCCTGTTCTCGAGCGTGTACCTGGCCGCCCGGGCGTCTCTCGTCGGGGCGGCCGGGCGTGACTGATCGGCATTATCCCCGGTCGGCGCCGCCTTCACTCGCTCCCGGTGGCTGAGCTCCTCCGCGGACGGCGCTGGCTCGTCGATGTCGCGCCGCTGCGCGCGAGCCGCGACCTGCGTCTGATCCTCGCCGCCGAGCTGGTCGTCACGCTCGGCACCCAGGCGATCCTCGTCGCCGTCCCCTACCAGATCTACACGCTGACCCATTCCGCCCTGGCGGTGGGGCTGATCGGCGCCGTCGAGCTGGCCCCGCTGGTGACGATGGCGCTGCTGGGCGGCGCGATCGCCGACCGGGTCGACCGCCGCCGGCTGCTGCTCGCGGGCGCCCTGCTGCTCGGCGTGGCGGCCTCGACGCTCGCCGCCCTCTCGTGGGATCAGCGCCCGCCGGTCGCCGAGGTCTACGTGCTCGCCGGCGTGATCGCCGGCGCCGGCTCGGCGCTCAACGCGGCGGCGACGGCGATCGTCCCGGGCACCGTCGGCCCCGATCGCCTGCGCTCGGCGCTCGCGCTCGCCTTCGGCCTGACCAATCTCGCCCAGGTCGTCGGGCCGGGGCTCGGCGGCCTGCTGATCGCCGGGGTCGGCCTGGGCCCGACCTACGCGGTGGCCGCCGGCGCGGCGCTGCTGACCGTGGCGGCGGTGCCGGCGCTCTCGCCTCAGCGCCCCCCGCCGGCCGACGTGCCCCACCCGTCGGTGCTCACCTCGGTGCGCGACGGCCTGCGCTTCGTGCGCGGGGAGCGCGCCCTGGTCGGGAGCTTCGCGATCGACCTGCTGGCGATGACCTTCGGGATGCCGCGCGCGCTGTTCGCCGTGCTCTCGCTGACCGTCTACCACGCCGGGGCCCAGGGAACCGGGCTGCTGTACGCCGCCGTCTCCTTCGGCGCGGTCATCGCCGCCTTCACCACCGGCTGGCTCGAGCATGCGCGTCGGCTGGGGCGCATCGTCATCGGCGCCGTCCTCGTGTGGGGGGTGTGCATCGCCTTCGCCGGCGCCGCGGGGTCGCTCGCGCTCGCCGCGGTGATGCTCGCCCTCGCCGGCGCGGCCGACAGCGTCAGCGCGGTGTGCCGCTCGACGATCAACCAGACCATCACCCCCGAGGCGATGCGCGCGCGCATGTCCTCGGTGTTCATCGTGGTCGTCACCAGCGGGCCGCGCCTGGGCGACATCGAGTCGGGCAGCGTCGCCGGCCTGGCCGGCGCGCGCTTCTCGGTCATCTCCGGCGGTCTGGCCTGCGTGCTCGGGATCGGCGCGATCCTGCTCGCCTTCCCCGAGCTTGCGCGCTACGACGGCGGCCGCGCGACGAAGTAGGTCGCGTGGACCGTGTCCTCGGCGCCTACGAGCCAGCGGTGCTCGCCGTCGGCGAACAGCCGCAGCGGGCCGGGCTGGGCGCCGGCGCCGTACTCGATCTCGGCGTCGACCGGCAGCCGCGGCACCCCG